>CAZMPB010000188.1:0-5804 GCA_964567775.1 uncultured Bacteroidales bacterium | reverse complement strand
ATCCAGTTCTTCCAACGGGGAAATCGGCCATAGACAATATTATTATTATGGGAACTGCTGATGCTCCGGTTGCTACAGGTGACACAATCATCGGGTTTAATTTTGCAGATACAACCGATACAGAGTTTAATGCTGATTTTGGTCTGCCAGGCAACCTGACCTATAATATACAGGCTGAAGATACTTCATTTGCTGACAGAACTATCACATATACCAGTGGTTACACGAATTATGCTGCTACAGCAACAGGATGGGATGGTGGTGACAGCGTGAAATTCTGGTCTATAAAATTTAAAGCCAATGGCTACAAAGATATGGTTGTATGGTCGAAACAAAGATCCGGAGGAACATATCCCGGCCCTAAATACTGGAAATTACAATGCCTGTTAAGCGGTGGCGCCTGGACAGATGTTCCGGGAGGTACTGTTACCGTCGCTAATGAATGGACTACAGGCGTCATTGACAGTTTACCACTTCCGGCATTTCTTAACGACCCCGGAACAACTTCTATTTATTTACGTTGGATCATGACTTCAAACGAAAGTACCGGCGGCGGCGCTGTTTTATCTACAGGAATTTCTAAAATTGACGATATCCTTGTTACAGGAAAACTCTCAGGCACTGGAATTGCAGATGTGATCTATGAAAACAATGTCAGCATGTATCCGAATCCGTGTAATGATGTTCTTCACATTGAATCAGCTGAAGACATAGTAAAAACTGAAATTTACAATATGCTCGGAGCAAGAGTATATGCTTCAAACGTAAAATCACAAAATATAAATGTTGACGTAAACAATTTTGATTCTGGTTTGTATGTCGTAATCATACATTGGCCAAACGAATCAAAAATTGTAAGCAGAAAAATTATTATTGATTAATTTTAATTAAGTTCTTTTTTTGGATGACTGTCGGCAGTGTTCCTGCTGACAGTCTTTTTTTACATGAGAAAAATTATTTCACATATTATTTTTGTCTTAATTGCACTGGTTTCGAATGCCCAGTCAATAGAAGGTTATATCAAAGACAGCAGCAATAAGCCGATTTCTGATGTGAATGTAATTTTATCAGGCACCAAACTGGGATCAACTTCAAATGAAGAAGGATTTTTCAGGATAAACAATATTAAAAAAGGATCTTATCTGGTCGAAGTCACTCACCTTGGATATGTGCCGGTTTCCCAAACTATAAACATCAAAAATGATGTAATCGTGAAGCTGGATTTTATTATGAAAAAAGAACCTGTCAATATGGATGAAGTTGTTATTCAGGCCGAAAGCGGGAATAAATTTGATATCATCAATATCCCCGTCAGGACAAAATTATTAGATGAACAGGAAATAAAGCAGATCCCGTCAATTTCAGCCAGCAAATTGTTTGATGCTGTGTCTGGTGTCAATGTCAGCAACGAGTTTGGCATATTTTCATCTTCCACGGTAGTTGCGCTGAGGGGTATCGGCGGAAATTCACAAACAGGTACTCTCGTGGTTTTTGATGGGATGCCCCTTAATAAAACGGATGGTGGATCTGTAAACTGGAACATCATCGACAAGGACAATATTGAAAAGATCGAGATCATCAAAGGCCCCGGTTCTGCCTTGTACGGGTCGAATGCGATGGGAGGCATCATCAATATTATGAGTAAACCGCCTGATGGGAATTTTGGCTGCAAAGTCAGTATTTCTTCCGGAACATACAAAACTCTGGAATTGAAAACAGATCTGACAGGTTCTTTCTTTAAGGGATTATTTTTCTGGAAAGCATTTCTGAATCATCATGTCAGCGATGGTTACATAAACACTCCTGATGAGATCATCAAAGAAAATGATTCGATCGTGGTGCCGGTTTACCTGAAAGAATTATTCGCAGGGGGATCACTCGGGTATCATTTGAATGAAAACAACACTATAGAATTGTCGTTCAATTACTTTGACGATATCAGGGGGCGTGGCGTTAAAATATACGAAGATGCCGGATCCAATGTAGAAAGGGATACCTATCATGCCTTTTTAAAATACAAAGGACAGGTAAAAAAATGGAGAATCTATTCCAATGTTTTTGGCTTGTACGAAAAATATTTCCGCCTGAATGAATATTACAGCGACGGGGCTTACACGCTTTATGAGGTGGACTCACGAAGAGAAGATTACGGGCTGCGCCTGTGGACAGAAACGGCTATCGGAAAGAAAAATGAAATTACTTTTGGCGGGGAAGCCAGGATGGGCCGGGTGAACGGGAAAGATATTTATTATACATCAACCGATCTTATCAGGAACAGAGGAACTATGACCACCTATTCCTTATTTGTTCAGGACAAGTTCACATTCGGAAAACAAAAATGGAACCTTGTTGCCGGTCTCCGCTTTGATGGCGCCGTGTTTTATGATGCGGCTTTTTCGATAGAGAAACCATCTTATTCCATAGAATATCTTACCGGATTTCAATTTGATCATGTTGAAACAAAACAATGGACTGACATAAGCCCTAAATTAACCTTACAGTATGCACCAACCCAGTATTTAAAAATGTATGTTTCTGTTGCCAAAGGCTTCAGTGCACCCATACTCGACGACCTCTGCCGGTCTGAATACAGCCGCTATGGATTCAGAGTGGCCAATCCGGCCATAAAACCTGAGCACCTTTATAATATGGAAATAGGTATAGATAACACGTTCTTTAAAAAGCTGAAAACGGAATTTTCATTTTACTATTCTGCAGGCTATGATTTTATGTCCCTGCTTTCTACTTCCGATTCTGTGAATCTCGGGTACACCATCGCCCCGATATACCAGGTTTCCAATATCAGCAAAGTAAATATTTTTGGAGTTGAAGCGGATGTATCTTCTCCTGTTGGGAAATATTTCAGGGCATATTTCAATTACACCTTTAATCATTCCACCATAAGCGATTTCGAGCCCAACACCGCTGCCGACCGCGACCTCACTGGCAAGTTCCTGCCCGATGTGCCTCTGCACCAGTTTTCGGCAGGTGTTAGTGTCAGGACTGATTATATCAACATTTCTGTTGCCGGAAAATATGTGGGAACACGTTGGGTAAAAGACGACAATACTGTGGACAACGTTTTCCTGATGACCGACAGGTATCCTGCACGATTTATTACTGATATCAAGCTGTGGCAGAAGTTAGGGCCGTTTGATTTCAGTATTGATATCGATAATTTGTTCAACATTGTCTATATCAACAATAAAGGGTACAAATCCCCGGGCAGGATGGTGTTCGGGAAAGTGAGTTATACGTTCAAAAAAAAGAAAAAATAAGATGAGGAACTTTAGAAACTGTTTTGAATTTGTCCCGTATGTTAGAAATTACTTCAATTTGGCACAGTCTGACAGGGAAATTGTGGGTCACACAGAGCTTTGTTCTGACACTTCTTGTTTTTTGCATGGTATTATTGAACAACTTGTCCCTGCCTGCGTGCCGGGCACTTCGGCAGGCAGGGAAGTGAGGCACACAGGTGAGAGGAAAAAAGTTTACAAACCTCGGTCGTCTTCCCCGCCTGCCTGCACAGCCATCGAGCGTAGGCGGGCAGGGACAAGCTTCTCCTTTCACTTCGTTGCAGGAGAATCTGCTCTGACTGACCGGGAAATTTGTTATTATATTGTAGTGAAAAATTTCAAACAGTTTCTTAATTATTAATATTAAAAATACATATTTATGAAAAAAATTAGCTTTTTGGTTTTGGCGCTCGCTCTTGCGCTATTTGCAAGTTGTAACAGGGAAAAGGTCGGATCGGCCGATGAAAATGGTAACAACAATCTGGTTGGCGATACCGCAGGTATGACAAATGATTTTTATGATGATGCCGAAACGATTGCCCTGAAGGGCGACCGCAAAATTGAGATCGCCGGAGAGGTTGAAAAACCATGTGTTGTGGACTTTTCAAAGATGAAAAAACGCAGCATCATCGTAAAGGAAACAATATTTAAAGTTCCTGCGGATTCTTTTGTCGGAGCTTACCGCTACGATGGATATTCTCTTTATGATATTCTGAATGAAATTGTTCTCAAAAAGAAAAACGAAAAGGATTTTCCTCCGATAATTGACCTGTTCGTAGAGATCGAAAATAATAAAGGTGAAAAAGTCGTGCTTAGCTGGGGCGAAATTTATTACCCCATTCATCGTCACGAGATCATCATTGCTACGGATGTGATGAGGATAGTGCCCAGCAAAACGAAAGAATTATGGACCTTGCCTGAAAATACACGACTGGTGGTCGGCAGCGACCTGATCACAGCGAGGAATATCTCAAACCCGGTAAAAATCTCTGTGGTATCTTACCCGCTTGATGTTCCTGTGCATAAGGATATGAAACCCTTGTACAGTCCGGAAATAAAAATTTCAGACGGTAAAATTGACTGTGAAGTATTGAAGAGTCTGCCAAAGGATCTTCTTGTTCAAAACTATCCGGCAATTTTTTATGGCCGCGGCAAAGGAATTCACAGTACACAACCGTTTAAAGGCGTGATGATAAAAGATATTCTCGGCAGAGATTTTTCTTTCAGTGTGGAAAGGCTTCAGAAAGGCCTGATACTGGCAGTGGCAAAAGATGGCTACAGAGGCGTTTTTACCTACAGTGAAGTCATGAACCGTAACGACCAGTCGGAATTGTTGCTTATCGCGGCCCCCGAAGAAAAAGATGACGCTGTTTTCAGGCTGTACCCTGCGATGGATTTTTTCAGCGACCGTGCGGTTAAAGCGCTGACTGAATTACGCTGTGTGACCCGTTAGTTTTTTACAACAAAAAGATGTCAGGAAACAAAAGTGAATTAATATCTCCTTTCAGGATTATTCTTATCCTGTTGGGCAGTGTGATACTTTTGTTCATTATTGCTCCTATAGCAGGAATGTTTCTGGCCACTCCTGTTTCTGATGTTTTTGAATCGGCAAATGATACGGAGGTTCGTGATTCCATCTGGCTGACGCTTTTTACTGCGATGGGGGCAACACTTTTTTCGGCCGTTGGAGCTATACCGCTTGCGTATATTCTGGCACGCAAGGATTTTAAACTCAAAAGGTTTATTCTGGGACTTATTGATCTTCCCATTGTCATCCCGCACTCAGCGGCTGGTATCGCAATACTCGGGTTCATTTCGCGTGATACGGTGGCCGGGAAATTTGCTTCAACTTTCGGCATTGATCTGGTAGGGCATCCCGCCGGGATATCCATAGCGATGGCATTTGTCAGCCTTCCTTTTTTAATAAATTCTGCCCGTGACGGCTTTATGAGCGTTCCCGTGAGGCTCGAAAAAGCAGCTTTGGTACTTGGCGCTTCCCCGATACGGATATTTTTCAGTATTTCGCTGCCTCTGGCATGGAAAAACGTTGTTTCCGGGCTGATCATGATGTTTGCCAGAGGCATGAGTGAGTTTGGCGCCGTGGTGATTGTGGCTTACCATCCCATGGTTACTCCTGTATTGATATTTGAGCGTTTTGGCTCATTCGGGCTGAGTTACGCACGTCCGGTGGCTGTTCTCTTTATCCTGGTGTCATTGTTGTTTTTTGTGGTTCTGAGGTTATTGACAAAGACAAAAAATGCTTGAGGTAAAAAAAATATCGAAGAGGGCCGGTGATTTTGCCTTACAGGACATTTCTTTTCATGTCTCACAAGGAGAATATTTCGTGCTTCTCGGGGTTTCAGGAGCAGGCAAGACCATGCTGCTCGAGATCATCGCAGGCCTACGCAATCCCGACAGCGGCAGCATAGTTATCAATGGCAGGGTACTAACCCATGTAAAAGCAAACAAGCGCGGGGTAGGGCTGGTTTTTCAGGATAATGCAATATT
>CAZMPB010000187.1:0-5843 GCA_964567775.1 uncultured Bacteroidales bacterium | reverse complement strand
TGTCGCCCGACAACAAGTATTTATACATTTATAAAGATGATGGCGGTGATGGAAATATCTATGTCAGCATTTTTTCAAATAATGACTGGGGCAAACCCCAGAAGCTTGTGGCTCCTGTGAATACAGGCTCCTGGGAAACTCATGCAAGCCTTTCGCCCGATGGAAATACACTCTTTTTTACAAGCGACAGAAAAGGGGGATATGGCGGCCTGGATATTTATAAGGCCAGCCGGATGCCCAACGGAAAATGGGGTAACGTGGAAAATTTAGGTGCGACGATTAACACTGAATTTAATGAAGACGGGCCTTTTATATTGTCAAATAATACGTTGTATTTCTGTTCTCAGGGACACAGAACCATGGGCGGGTATGATATATTCTTTAGTAAACTCAAGAAAAACGGACAATGGTCGGAGCCGGTCAATATCGGATATCCTATCAACACTACCGACGACGATATGTTTTATACTCCTTTTGATTCAACTACTGCATATTTTGCCTCTGTGAGAGCTATAGATGACTTCGGGGTCAGGGGGTTCGGGAACCTTGATATCTATAAACTCACCATACACAACCTAATAATCAAAGGGCTTGCTATTGACAAACAAACAAATAAAATTATTCCCGGAACGGAAGTTACTTTAATGGATGATGAAATGAACGTGATAGCTCAGGCCATTGCCGACGAAAAGGGCGCATATGCTTTCGGGGTGGAATATGGCAGAAATTATAATTTGCAAGGCGAAAAAGAAAATTATTCGGATGGCACTAATACTGCAACTACGGTTAATATAGGCACTGTCAAGGAAGTAACAGCCAATCTGCTGCTGGAAAAAGCGCCTTTGGGTTCTCTTAAAATATTGGTGGCCGATGCTAAAACCAGACAGCCTCTCAATGACGTCAGCGTAACATTGAAAGACGTGAAATCGGGTAAAATTGAAAACCTTTTTACAAACGAAAATGGTGAGATATTGAAAACACTGAAAAATATTAAAATTAAGGATAGCATGAAGTATGATATACAGTTTAGCAAAGAGGGGTATATTACTAAAAATATAGCGTACAGCCATCAGGTATTAAATTTTGGCGAAATATTAATTTCAGAAACATTGGAAAAAATTGAGGGAATCAGGATCAGCGGCCTGACTTTAGAAAAACAGTCAAAAGAAATTATACCCGGGGCTGAAGTTACGTTGATGAATGATAAAATGGAGGTGATTGCCCAAACCCTTTCCGACGCAACAGGCGCATTTAACTTTTCGGCTGAATTAAATAAGAAGTACAATTTGAAAGCACAAAAGAACAGTTATGTTGACGGTTTTAATTCTACCACAACAATTGATATTGGAAATACAAAGGAGGTTAAAGTTAACTTATTGCTTGACCAAATACTTTTTGTTTCTGTTAAAATACGGGTGGTGGATGCTAAAACCAATCAGCCCGTCAAAGACGCTTACGTGATGTTAAAAGATAAGAAATCAGGCACTGTGGAAAACCTTACGACAAATGAAAACGGCGAGATTCTGAAACCGCTGGGAAATAAAAATTTGTACGACAGTCTGAGGTACGAACTTAAGATAAGCAAAAAAGATTATCATACCAAAGATGTTGATTACAGATACCGTATTGTAAAACCCGGTGAAATATTAATAGTTGAAACGATAGGTGTTATGGAAGTGGGTGCCGACCTTGCCAAGATCTTTCAGATAAACCCTATTTATTTCGATCTGGATAAATATAATATCCGGCCGGATGCAGCCATCGAACTGGATAAAATTGTTAAAATTATGAATGAATATCCGGCGATGGTCATCGAACTCGGCTCCCATACCGACTGCCGTGCAAGTTATGCTTATAATATTACACTTTCCAACAACAGGGCAAAATCATCAGCGGCATATATTAAGCAACGCATTACAAATCCGGAGCGAATTTATGGAAAGGGGTATGGAGAAACCAAGCTGGTAAATGAATGCGAATGTGAAGGGAAAACGATTGTGCCGTGTACTGAGGAACAACATCAGATGAACCGAAGGACGGAGTTTATTATTGTGAAATATTAGTAATAGTAGTTGATTCGGAGCAATGGTGGTTTGTTGTCATCAGGTATGAATACTCTTTATTTACACAAAATCCAGTATTCCTATTTTATGGAGACGTTAAAATGTTGTTGATAGTCTGAGGATCATTTTGCTTTCCCTGATTAGCATTTTCGATCAGCAGCAGTATGTTCTGTGCTTTGTCTTCCCGTCCGGTTTTCTTATATATTTCGTGAAGTTTGTTTAAGCTATAGGTAAAGTTCGGATCGATCATCAGCGCCAGATAAAACTCATTGATCGCTTCGAAAGCAACTCTTGCTTTGAACTCTGCGGAAAATTTTCTTCTACTTTTCATGACAATAAAATTAACACTTTAACTTATTGTCCTAATTTCGGGGTCCATTATAAAGAATGTTGATGTTTTTTGAAAGGAAACGTTTCATTGCCTGTTTTTTTTCTTTGCCGGATATGTCTTGTTTCTGCGTTACAGATGACTTCATTCAAAAAATTTTATATTGTCGTACTATTATATGCAGACGAAGATACTTTTTTTCGATAACGTATTCAATGAAAAACAAAAACACCGGGGAGAACTAAAGAATACCGGCTTTTTCCAGCCAGTGCAAAGCCTCATTTCCCGCCTGCTGCATGTTGCCTGCCATCGAAACAAAACCGTGTTCTTTGATCACAATAAAACGGTGTTTATCTAAAATAGTTAATACACTTTCTGCAAGTTCAATTGTGCCGTAAGCGGTTTTTTCTTTTGTTTCCGGTATGCCCAGGACACCTGCATTTTGAGTAATAAGCGCATGGTGCCCGTGAAAAATTGCGTTTACATCGGGCCTGTTCCTATATATGGTGTGATGCAAAAAACTCTCTGAAGACGGCTCCCGCATGCCCTTTATGTAAACATTTTTCTGCGGCATGTTGCAATAAGTAACTTCGACAAAACAAGAATTATCAAGAGTGTCTTTTAATCCAATACTTGTCCCTGTAATAATGAACGAATTGTTTTGTGTCCTGAAACTGAGATTTCCGTATGAACCTCCTGTATAAGGCGGAGCCAGGCCTTTTTCATGAAAAACCGCACACCATTTTTTAAGTTCCTCAAGAAACGGATGATGCGGCAGTTTTTTTAAAACAAAAACCGATTTGAATTTCACCCCGCTATATTCCTCTTTGCTCATTTTTCAAACAGTTTTTTTATCTCATTAGCATCAGGGTCAATGATGCCTTTCTCTGTAATTATTTTTGTGATGAACTTTGCAGATGTAACATCGAAAGCCGGATTCAGTGCAGAGGATCCGGGTGAACACACAAGGATTTCATGCATGATTCCTTCTTTATCGGGGCCTTTTTGGTAAAGGATTTCATCGGGATTTCGTTCTTCAATGGGAATATGTTTTCCGTCGATGCAATTAATGTCAAAAGTGGAGGTGGGCGCTGCTACATAAAAAGGAATGCCGTATTCATGCGCCACGATGGCTTTCTCCTGTGTGCCGATTTTGTTTGCGACATCGCCGTTGGCAGCTATGCGGTCGGCGCCGACGATGACCATATCTATCTTTCCGAGGGACATAAGATGTGCTCCCGCATTATCAGGAATAATGACGTGGGGAATGTTTTCGTTTTTCAACTCCCAGGCCGTCAGCCTTGCACCCTGGCTTCTAGGGCGGGTTTCGTCCACGTAAACAAAAATATTTTTTCCGGAATTGGCAGCTTCATATATTGGTGAAAGGGCCGTGCCGTAATCTGTAAATGCCAGCCAGCCCGCATTACAATGCGTTTCAATATGGAACCCTGATTTTATTAATTCGTTGCCATACGTGCCGATCTTCATACTTGCATCTATATCTTCCCGCGCGAGTTTTTCGGCCTCACTGATGGCATCATCAGGGTTTTTCAATCCTGCATTATATACACGTTCAACAGCATAAAACAGGTTTCTTGCTGTTGGCCTTGTTGCCTCTATTTCAATTTTGGCAGCAGTAATATATTCCGGGAAATTTGCTTTTGTGCTTTCCAGAAAAGCCTGTGCCATGGCATATCCTGCTGTAACCCCGATAGCTCCTGCGCCGCGGACGATCATCGTTTTTATGGCGTGGCAGGTCTGTTTGTAATTTTTTGCTTCGTAGATACTGAATTCGAATGGCAGCAGGTTCTGTTCTATCATCAGTACAGAGCCATGTTCCATCCATACGGTTCTGTAGTTTTTACCGTTAACGTGCATAGGTTATTTATTATTCCTGATCGTACCAGCTTGCGTACATCATATAGTTTTTTGAAATACGGTTTACCTGTCCTTCAAGCAAAGTTTTATCGATACTTTTTATTTTTTTTGCAGGTATGCCCGCATAAATACTACCTGATTCAACCAGGGTTTTTTCGAGCACAATAGCGCCGGCCGCAATGATGCAATTGCTTTCGATCACAGCCCCGTCCATAATTATTGCGCCCATTCCTACCAGGACATTGTCGTGGATTGTACAGCCGTGAACGATGGCCCCATGTGCTATGGATACGTTGTTGCCAATAGTAACCGAAGCTTTCTGATAAGTGCAGTGAATAATTGCGCAGTCCTGGATGTTGACATTATTGCCGATGCGTATCGAATGAACATCGCCGCGGACAACGGCATTAAACCAAACGCTGCAGTCATCGCCCATAACAACATCACCGGCGATCGTGGCGTTTTCTGCCAGAAAACAATTTGCGCCCCATTTTGGTTCAACCCTTTTTACTTTTTTTATCAGTGCCATAACATTATTTTTTTAAGTCAGGGTAATCGAGAGAATAGTGTAAGCCCCGGCTTTCTTTGCGTTCCTGGGCCATTTTAATGATCAGGTAAGCCACATTTATCATATTACGCAGTTCGCATATCTTCACGGTCAGTACAGAACGTTCGTAAAGTTCTTCAGTTTCACGATATAGAATATCAAGCCTGTCCATAGCCCTTTTCAGGCGGAGGTTTGAGCGGACAATGCCGACATAGTTGCTCATGATCTCGCGAAGTTCTTTCGTGGTATGGGTAATTAATATCATCTCTTCGTTTAGAACAGTGCCTTCCGCATTCCAATCGGGAATATTTGTGTTCAATTCATAGCGTTGAAATTTTTCTAAAGAATCAATAGCGGCGCGGTGTGAGAATACAACGGATTCGAGCAATGAATTTGAGGCGAGGCGATTGGCGCCGTGAAGCCCAGTACAGGCACATTCACCGGTGGCATAAAGATTTTTTATGGAACTTCTTCCGTATTCATCGGTTTTTATTCCTCCGCACATAAAATGAGCCGCAGGAACAACGGGTATCATTTCTTTGGTAATATCGATCCCGATGCTCAGGCATTTTGCATAAATTGTCGGAAAATGATCGATAAGTTTGTTTTTATCAAGGTGCCGGCAGTCTAAACATACATGTTCATCGCCGCTTAGTTTCATTTCGTTATCGATAGCCCGGGCAACAATGTCGCGTGGTGCAAGGCTCAGCCGGGGGTCGTATTTTTGCATGAATTCGTTACCTTTGATCGTCTTCAGTATACCGCCAAAACCCCTCATTGCTTCCGTAATAAGAAACGATGGGCGTTCCCTGGGATTGTACAAAGCGGTAGGATGAAACTGAAGGAATTCCATATGCTTTATTTCTCCTTTTGCGCGAAAAACCATGGCGATGCCGTCGCCTGTGGCAACAGGAGGGTTTGTCGTATTACTGTAAACATTGCCTGTGCCTCCTGTAGCGACAAGTGTGATCTTTGATAATACGGTGATAATCTCATTTTTTTCAGGGTTTAAAACATAAGCTCCGAA
>CAZMPB010000186.1:0-5845 GCA_964567775.1 uncultured Bacteroidales bacterium | reverse complement strand
AAATAAATAGTGAACTCAATTATCATTATAACCTTGACTTCGACTCCAGGTCAATAGTGGGTGATGATTATAAAGATAACAGCAACCGCATATACGGCAACAATGATGTGATAGGTCCCGATCCTGGACATGGCACTTTTGTGGCGGGAGAGATCGGGGCTGTGCGTAATAATGGCATGGGTGCAGATGGAATTGCAAATAATGTAAAGTTGATGATCGTCCGTGTGGTACCTGATGGTGATGAAAGGGATAAGGATGTAGCAAACGGTATCCGGTATGCCATTGAGAATGGGGCAAAGGTCATCAATATGAGTTTCGGGAAAGCGTTTTCTCCCCAGAAAAAATTTGTTGATGAGGTGCTGCCTCTTGCAGACAAATATGATGTATTGCTCGTTCATGCGGCCGGGAATGATTCCGAAGATAATGATGTGGTTGACAATTTTCCTGGAAATATCGGCGATGATGGAAAACCGATCACCCAAAACTGGCTTACAGTAGGGGCAAGCTCCATGAGTATTGGCGATGATCTGGCAGGAAATTTCTCCAACTACGGACAAAAAACTGTTGATGTTTTTGCGCCGGGTGTTGACTTATGGGGATTAAAACCACATAACCGTTATGAAACAGCCAGCGGGACTTCCATGGCAAGCCCTGTTGTTGCTGGTGTGGCAGCGGTGATCAGAAGCTATTACCCTCAGTTATCTGCATTAGAGGTCAAAGATATTATTATGAGATCTGTTACAAAGATAGATGAAACGGTTCAAAAGCCTGTGGAATTTGGTAAGGGCGAAAGAGTAAATTTTAGTACGCTTTGTGTAACCGGCGGTATTGTCAATCTTTACAATGCACTGATATTGGCCGAACAGATGGCGGCAGCAAAAAAATAACCGGGTTTACAGCCGGGTTATCTGATGACTTTTTCAGACTTTCTCTATATTTTACCCGATCAGTATTCTGAAGATAAAAACCGCTCAGCTTCAATGGCAGCCATACATCCGGTTCCTGCCGCAGTGGTGGCTTGCCTGAAAACAGGATCCTGAATATCTCCGGCAGCAAATACACCTTTCACGCTGGTTTGGGTTGTCCCCGGTTTGGTTATGATATACCCGTTTTCGTTCAGGTCAACTTGTCCTTTGAAGATGACAGAATTAGGAACATGGCCGATAGCATAAAACAGTCCATCAATGATAAGGTTTTGAAGTTCGCCTGTTTCTACATTTTTTATAATAAGCCCCTCAACATTTTTTTCTCCGGTTATTTCAACAGGCACATAGCCGAATAGTTTTTCGATATTTGGCGTACAAAACACCTTATTTTGCATGGCCTTTGACGCCCGCATTTCCTGACGGCGGTGAATCAGGTAAACTTTTCTGCAGAGCTTGGCTAGGTAAGTAGCTTCTTCGGCAGCCGTATCGCCACCACCAACGATAGCAACATCTTTACCTTTGAAAAAAAATCCGTCGCAGGTAGCGCAGGCCGAAAGTCCGTAACCCCTGTATTTATGCTCTGACTCCAGTCCGAGCCATCTGGCGGATGCTCCGGTTGAAATGATAACCGTATCTGCCAGTATCGTTTTTGTTTCATCGGCGACAACCTTAAAGGGCCGGGACGAAAAATCCACGCTGGTAATTACTCCCCAGCGGATGTCAGCCCCGAAACGCGCGGCCTGTTTTCTCATGTCTTCCATTATTTCAAAGCCACCAACCCCGTTCGGGTAACCCGGAAAATTTTCCACTTCTGTAGTGATTGTGAGTTGTCCTCCAGGCTGCAATCCTTGGTACAATACCGGTTTTAGATCGGCACGCGAGGTATAGATAGCAGCGGTGTATCCGGCAGGGCCGGAACCAATGATCAACACTTTTACTTTTTCAAATTCTTCGTTCATATATTTATTTTATGGTGTGCAAATAATGGTGTCGTAGGTGGCGCAATAGCCTGTCCAGCATCCGATGGCGCCTCCTTTAATATTTGTCGGAACACTGGTGGTTGTCATAAAGGGATTAGCGCCATAGGTAATCTCTGATTCTGCGGCAGACCAGAATTTATAGCTTTCGTAGTCAATCGTACACAATTTCGTAATTACCTGGTCCCCGACTTTATATCCTACGCCTCTGCCGCCATCATCCTGAAACATCTCGGTAAGGTTGCTGGCCATACCATGGTAAAGCTGTATGGTAAAAGTCATCCCATTAAAAAATTTATCTTCCCAAACGGATTCAAAAATCGGCACGTATGAATAGTCAATACTGTTATTTTTTGTAAAAACGCGATAATAGTTGTACTCAGCAACATTATCGGTTCCAATAGCAAAAATGTCTCCGATGGTATCGTTATCTGGCGAAAGTTTAAACCAAATCGAATCGAAGGCAACCGGGTTTTGTATGGTCGTTTGTGAAGTATAGGTTTGCCCGTCAACGACAACAGTAAGATAATACGTTTTACCAATCTCGCCGATGATGGTATTACCGGCATAAATAATAGGAGGCAGCGCCATTATGGTGTCCATGTGAAGTTGTTCTGTTGTCATACCATCACTCACAGTAACTATGGCATTTAAGACCATAGAATTTATTAATGTAACAGAGTCGATCGGATCGAAATAGGGAGCACTTCTTGTAATGGAAACCCTTGCGGTCTGCCCATTTTCAATATATCCTTCAATGACGATTTTTGATGGTTCTTCCGGCAGTTCAATCGTGATTTCTTTTTCGCATGAAATAAGTCCAAAAGCGCTCATCAGGATAATAATCAGAAATATATATGATTTATTTTTCATGGCTGTTAAAATTTAAAATTCCATGTTACAGAAGGTATGATCGGGAACAATGAAACCTGTTTTGCTACGGTCTGTAAGTTTAAGGTGGCAATATCACCTGTTGTTTCAAAGTAAATATAATAGGGATTCATGCGGCTGTAAACATTATAAACGCCAAAATTCAGGTCCCAGTGAAATCTTTTTCCGGGCTTATCTTTACTGGTGAATGTCGCAGAAATATCGAGGCGGTGATAGGCAGGCATGCGGAACGCATTACGCGCGCTGTATTCGTTGACGATGCTCCCGGACAGGAAGTATCTTGACAACGGCAACGTCATGGCGTTTCCGGTTGCATAAACCCAAACTGCTGAAATAGACCATCGTTTGCCTAATTGCTGCGTAACAACGATGGATATGTCATGCCTCCGGTCGTATTTGGCAGGATAGGTTTTCCCGCCGTTGATTTCCGGAAATTTACGCTGTGTCCACGAAAGAGTGTATCCGATCCATCCGGTGGTTTTTCCCATGCGTTTTTTGACAAAAAGCTCGGCGCCATAGGACCATCCCCTGCCATAAGTGAAATTGTTGTCGGTATTATTTTTAAGATTGTCAATAGCCGAAAAACCTTCCTTGAATTCGATCTGGTTGCGCATATCTTTGTAATAGACTTCAACCGAAGTTTCCCACATGTTTTTGAAAAAATTTCTGAAGTATCCGAGTGAGTATTGAAATCCGATCTGAGGTTTTACAAGTGAGGTGCTGGGAACCCATATGTCCGTAGGCAGAGAAACAGAGGTGTAGGATGCCATGTGTATGTACTGGTAGTTCATGGTGAAAGAAGCCTTGACCGATGATTTGGAGTCGATGCCGAATTTTACAGCCAATCTGGGTTCCAGGCCATGATACATTTTTATCAGTTCGCCGGTTTTATATGAAATAGTGTCGGTTATTATTCCCGTTTCGTTTACTTTATATCGGTCGAAAGGCCCGGTATGAAAGAACATGGAATACCTTAATCCACCGCTGATCTTGATCTTTTCAGTTACATCAAAATCATCCGTGATATAAACTGCAGCCTCGTGGCTATGCATTTTGACCGTTCCGCCGAGATCAAATTCAGTAGTATCCGATTTGGCTGAGGCGCTGTTGGGCATCAGGATGTGATACGTGTACTGGCCGCCGAATTTAATATTGTGACGTATGGACGGCAGATACGAAAAATCAAGTTTGGCGCTGTAGTCGGTGATGCCTGAATGCAGTTTCATTTCATAAAAATTTTGTTCAGCCCCCAAATTAAATTTATAATTGCTATAGATCAAAGTGGTGTTCAGGAATAATTTCTCGTTGAACAGGTGATTCCATCTGACGGTGGCAGTGGCATTACCCCAGTCAATTTTATTTGAAAAAGATTCGCCCCCCTTCAGCGTAAAAACATCTTTGCCAAAATAGCCGCTTAAAAAAAGCCGGTCCTTATCGGAAAAATAATAGTTGATCTTTGCGTTGATATCATAAAAATAATATCCGCCATTTTTAAAGGGTGAATCTTTTTTCAGGAACGGTTGCATGATAAGGTCAAGGTAGGTGCGGCGTCCGGAAACAATAAATGAGCATTTTTCTTTTTTTATGGGCCCTTGTACAGTAAGGCGTGAAGAGATCAAACCTATACCTCCGTCGAATTCAAACTTTTTGTTGTTCCCTTCTTTCATAGAAATATCCAGGACTGAAGCAAGGCGTCCTCCGTAATTGGCAGGCATACCGGCTTTTATCATCTCCACATTTTTCAGCGCGTCTGCATTAAAAACCGAAAAGAACCCGAGTAGGTGAGAAGCATTGTAAACGACGGCTTCATCTAACAGGATCAGGTTCTGATCAGGGCCTCCGCCTCTGACATAAAAACCTGTGTTTCCTTCACCGGCAGATTGTATGCCGGGAGTGAGTTGTATGGCTTTAATGATATCAACTTCGCCAAGCAGGGCAGGGAGTTTTTTGATCTTTTCGATAGGAATTTCCACCCTGCCCACTTCAGAACTTTGGATGTTCTTATCTTCACGTTCCCCGGAAATAACAACCTCGGAAGTGGTGATAATATTAGTTTCCAGGCTGATATTTAATTTGATGTTTTTATCAAGCGTAACCTTCTGCTCAAAATCCTTATAACCTACAAATGAACCAGCTAAATTATATTCGCCTTTCTCAATGGTCATGGAATAAAAACCATACGTGTTGGTGGTGGTGCCTTTCATCAGCTCCTTGATATATACATTGGCTCCTATCAGAAATTCGCCGGTAGCATTATCTTTGACATAACCGCTAATAGTGAATTTCTGGGCAAATAAACTCACGTTTACAAAGGCAAGTATTAATAGTATTATGAAAGTATTCAGTACTTTATTTTTCATTTATATAGGATGGTTTAGCAGGTTGTAAAAATACAAATTAAATAAAAACTATGTGAGCTTTTAATGAAATAACCAAGATATTAACGGCATAACTCAACCAAAAGTATACCATAAAACATAGGTTAATTACGACCTGACAATTTGACGTTGAATAGGACAAAGGATAATTACTTTTTGTAGCTATTTTCGATAACACCGATTGACGTTAAAATAAAAGAGGCCATCCCGATTTTGAGACAGCCTCTTTTATTGGAATCAGATTTTTACCCTGATCAATGGATCATCTTCAATAACATGTTTTTTGATTCATTCAAACCAGAAAATTCGAGTTTGAACGTGTACATGCCGGCAGATAAATTCTTTTGTGAAAATACCACTTCGTGTTTACCGCTGATCTGCGATTCGTTTACAAGTACAATCACCAGTTCGCCGATAGCATTATATACACTCAGTTTTACCGTTCCGTTTTCAGGAATGCTATATGTCAAAGTAGCATCACTGCTAAATGGATTGGGATAGCCTGCAAACTCAAATCCAGCTTCCATACCGTCACCCTGAACAAAGATTTTTGGCATCGTGAGGTAGGCATCTTCATTTATTTGGCCATATTGATTCGCGATCAAACCAGTACCGTTCAGGTTAAAATCAAGCTCTCCGCGGCCCGGATTACTGAGCGCAAGGAAGCCCAGCC
>CAZMPB010000185.1:0-5853 GCA_964567775.1 uncultured Bacteroidales bacterium | reverse complement strand
GCTCTGAACCAACTGAGCTAACATCCCTCTAAAAAAAAAGAAGTCGGCGACTTCTTTGTGGGAACAATAGGATTCGAACCTATGACCCCCTGCTTGTAAGGCAGGTGCTCTGAACCAGCTGAGCTATGCTCCCAAAAAATTCGCTCATCCGTGACCCTCCCGACTCTGCGAGTCGGGATGCTCTGAAACAGTTGAGCTAAACTCCCCTCTTTTAATTTGGGACTGCAAATATACAAGATTTTTTATAACAAAAAGTTTTTTTGTTTTTTATGGCATAATAATGTGCGAGGTTTCCCGGCTTATACCGATACGTTATCTGCAATAGTCGAATATTCGCTTCGCTTTATTTGACTAAACAGCTACCCTATCGGCATTTACATTTCTAAATATCAAAATGTTTTTGTGTAATTTTGATATAAGAAATGGCATTAGTATTCCTTAATGATTTCCTTTGACTTAACGGTTTTGCCATTGTCAAATTTCAACATGTAAGCACCGGCAGCAAAACTTTTGGTATCTACCTTAACTTTTTGCTTTAAAACGCCCTTGAAAACAACTTCACCAATAGCATTATAGATTTCAAAATCGATCGGTTTTTTATTCCCGTGATTGGTAATGATCAGCTCGTCAACCACCGGGTTGGGGTATGTTTCAATGTTGCCCATATCATCGATCTCGGTAACAGAAGTGATGAGTATACTTATCGTATTTGAAGTATCCGAAGTACACCAAAAAGCATCCGTTACTACGATATAATAATTTCCTGATGAGGCGGGAGTATATGATGCTGATGTCGCACCCTGAATGATCCCGTTATCGTTATACCATTGAATATTTGATGTTAATGATGTATACAAAGTACTGCCATCCTGGTAAATAACAGGAACTGCCGGAGGATTGAGCGTGTTTACCATAACACTTTTAAATGTTTCTCCGTTTATGGTCTGAAAGGAATTATCAAAGGTCTGCCCTGCAGGATTGGTGTCGGGTGTAGGTGAAGGAGACGGGCTGTTGTTCTCGAACATCCTTACACTGCTCGGACAAACATAAGCAGGCAAACTAAAGGTAAAAAGAATAATATCATCTCCGGCATTAAGTTGCGGGACAAATGTTTGCCCTGGAGTTGAAAACTTATGATAATCTTTATGCCCGTCAAATGTCAAAACGTTATATGCAGGTGTATTGTCGGTCCATCCTGCACTCACAGGGTTGTGACTGGCACATAAAATTGGCTGGTCGGGAACCGAGGCCGGCAAAACCACACAGAAACCGGATGGTCCTAAAAAACTATCAAGTCCACCTGCATCCACTGTGCCGCCAACATGTAAATGCGCCTCATATAAATTGTTTGTTTGATTATATTTTAGTTCAAATGTTGACTCCATTTGACCCTGTGCTCTTAAAAAAGGCATAAAGGCAAAAACACAGAAAATTATAAAAACAACTTTTTTCATTTGTGTCAATTTTAATTTGTTTTAATACTCGTAATGAATCGTAATTGTCAATTGGTCATAATAAGAACAAATATACAAAAAATTTTTCTAAAAGTTCAAATTTTTGTTAATTTTTAATTCAGATTTCTTAATTTCTGTTTTAAGGTGATTTTAAAACTACCTTTTTCTTTCCCTGAATTTGGTGATTTTTAAGAAATTTTAAACTTATGAACGACTTATCAACATTGATTTTTATAAGATTACTCCAAACTGGTATTAGCCTGCCCGAATAAGCCATTCCGTCAGGTTGGCAAGCTTATTATACTTTTTTATTACGCCGGTAAAAACATACCGTCTTGTGCCATGAGGTAAATAAAATTTGTACCATAATCAATCAATTCCCGATACGCTAATAATATTAGAAGTGTTTTTAATATCCTGGCATATACAAATTTTAGTACTTTTGTGCCTTATTTAAACAAAAAAAACAACATTTTTACCTATGAAAAAAACTATTATTCTTAGTATAGTCCTGCTTGCAGTGGTATGTAGTACCAACGGACAAACAGCCGACAGAAAATGGAGTGTCGGGCTTCACGGAGGATCCTCACAATACTGTGGTGATCAGGGACAAGGTTTTTACCGTTTCGACAAAGGCTTTTATGGCTTTGGCGGATTATCCGTTTCACGCTACCTCGGCCGTTTTTTTGATCTTACTTTGGAAGGAAACTATGGGGGTATCGGATATTCCAAATCAACTAATTCGCTTTTTCATTCCTCACTACTGTTTACAGATGTAACGGCACGTTTCAAATTTTTAGGAAACGATCAGCATAAATTAGCTCCCTACCTGTTCTTCGGTATCGGCTACATGAGGTTTAAAGATAAAAACACCGATGAAACCTGGAACAACCTGGGGCTGCCATCTGCAGGTATCGGCCTCGCCTACCACGTTCTCCCCTACCTCAGCCTGCGTTTTCAGGAAAAATATATTTATTCCAATTGCGACAAGGTGGATCATATATACCATAAAGCTGCCGACAGTTATCTTCAGCATGATCTCAGCCTTGAATTTAATTTCGGCAAAGCCAAAGATACAGACAAAGACGGTGTTCCGGATAAAACGGATAAATGTCCTACTGTAAAGGGCCTGCTGAAATTCGATGGCTGCCCCGATGCCGACAATGATGGCGTAACAGATGCCGATGATCTTTGCCCCGGCACACCCGAAAAAGTTAAAGTGGATGCAAAAGGATGCCCACTTGATACTGACGGCGACGGTGTTGTTGATTATTTAGATAAATGCCCCGATGTAAAAGGCCTTGCTAAATTTGAAGGCTGCCCCGATTCAGACGGCGACGGTGTTATCGACAATAACGACAAATGCCCCGGCACACCCGAAAAAGTAAAAGTGGATGCCAAAGGATGCCCGCTGGATACAGATGGCGACGGCGTTGTTGATTATTTAGATAAATGTCCCGATGTAAAAGGCCTTGCCAATCTTGACGGCTGCCCCGACAGGGATGGTGACGGTATCGCCGATTACCTCGATAAATGTCCCGACGTAAAAGGTATTGCTGCCAATAAAGGATGCCCCGAAGTGAAACAGGAAGTAAAGGAAATCTTCAAAAAAGCACTACAGGGTATCGAGTTTGAAACGGGTAAAGACATCATACGCCCCGCATACTTCCCGATATTGAACAATGTCGTTAAGATCATGAAAGAAAACAAGGAATACAACCTGCTCATCAACGGGCATACCGACAATGTTGGTGATGATGCGTCAAATATGGTACTTTCACAGAAACGTGCCGATGCTGTTAAAGCCTATCTGACAAATAAAGGTGTGGAAACCGCCCGTATGAAATCATTCGGCTATGGCGAAACCAAACCTGTGGAAGATAACAATACCGCTGCCGGCCGTGCCAAAAACCGCCGCGTTGAGTTTGTAGTAGAGTTCTGATCTTATAACCGATTTTTAAAAAAGACCGCCTCATAAACAGGTGGTCTTTTTTTTATAAAAATCTCTATCACCGAAAAAATGCACCAAAGTGCATTTGCAGATAGTCCGGGTTGTTGAAGAAAACGGCAGCAGACCAGCTTATTATTTTATCGGCATTACCTGCTCCCCGAAATTTTGAAACTGAGTTTAAAAGCGAAATTTTTCAGAGGATCCTCATAAGAATAATAACCATAGCGGTAAAATACCCCCGCCCCCATTTTCAGGTAGGCAAGATTCAACAACCTTAGACGGACAAGATTGTCAACGATCAGCCCTGATTCAAAAAACCACTTATCGGGAACCCTGAAAAAATTGTTTTCCGGATGGGAACTTTTATCAGAAAGCTCGCCATAAAGAACACTCTGGAATATACTCAGTTCCGGTTTGAATTTTTTAATTTTGAACAAATAACCTCCGAAAGAATGCCTGAAGTGAAATGCCACATATTTGTCGTAAGCAAACTCATCCACCCGTATCGTCTGAAACGAATTTCTGAAATAGAAAACATAACTCGAACTGTAAGAACCTTTGCCTTTGAAAAGTTTCATATATGGCGTTTTTTCCCATATATAACCGGCTTCAAGGAGAAGCCCAGTTTTTCCCAGATGTTTTATCATGAATTCTTTTTCAAGGGCAAATTCCAGCTTGTCGTAATTGAACTGGCCGCCAAACAAGCCCCTGAAACCATGCACATACGTAAGATACAGCACCGGGTATTTCGTTCCCAGGGAATATCGTTTATCAAATGCATCGATCAGTTTTTCATCGTAAGCATACCGTATACCCAGCTTAACTTCACTGAATTTGTAAGTGTTTCCGGCAAAAGTATCTGCTGAAGATGGAGTGTACAAATAAGGATAAACAGGTGTCCGGTTCTCGTGAAGGACCGATATCCCGATCTGTGCGTAACGCAGGGTTCTGAAATTAAAATAGGCTTTCAGCCGTTCCACATAATCAATCCTGTTTACAAGATATTCATTCCAGTATGAATTATTGCGGTATTCATGGAAGTCTGTCATTCCCGGGGCTTCGAGGTCTTTCATGTAACCGGCCCCAAGAAAAATTTCATGTTTTTTTGATATGTTGAATTCCAGCCCGCCGCCATATTTGAACTGTTTATCCCAAAAACCGTAACCGCCAAAAGCGCTGAGCGAAAACCAACGGCACATTTTTTCATTTGTCCTGAAGCCCAGTCCCACCCTGATTCCTTCAAAGTTGTTGTAATTAAACAAATCCATCAGCGAAAGGTCGATAATGCTCAGGGGTATATATCCTTCAAGAATTTTTTCAATAGCATTCGGATAATAATCGAATTTGTTTTTTTTTCCCAGGGAGTCCATCTTTACATAAGTCTTTTGCTCCTTTGGGGTCAGGGTATCCTGGCGGTGGCCTTTCCAGAAGTTCTCGTCCTTTTTTCCAGAGCCTTCCTCAAAAACAATCTTGCTCGCGCCAAAATCCTTGTTTTTATTTTCAGCATCGAAATTTACCTCAGAAATATAACTTCTTCCCCGCATCACCATGCCCACTTTTTCGGATGGGTAGTTAGGCAACAACCAGTCGTAATTCAACTGCTGCGGAAACCAGTACCTGTTGTCAACAAATGTGTACATCTGCTGAATTTTTATGGACCACAAACCTTCTTCGGCCGGCTGAGCGATCACATTTTGTATGGCATACCGCTTGGAATTTATGTATAAAACACCTTTCAGGGCATTAAAATTCTTTCCTTTCATCGGTTTAAATGAAATCACAAATACGCTGTCGGCGCCGCTATAAATCGTGTCTTCGAGCAGAAAACTGTAGCGCCCGATACTGCCATTGCTTATAGGATTCAGATAATCCTTGACATCGGTAAGCGACAAAGAAATAAAATCAGTATAAAAGGAAAAAGGCTGTATGTCGGTGGCCAACGAAGAAAAGTTGGGATCGGAAAACCCTGAAACCCTTGTCCCCAGAACCTTTTCCTGACTTTTACCATCAAGAAAGATTCGCTCCGAAAACGATTCCATCATCATAATGTATTGTTCCTCCGCCAGCTGGTTCAACCGCAGAAAAGTGCTGTCATTCCTGAGCTTTGATTGCGGGTCGCTGCTGATGGCATATTTTGTCTTATCAAGATACCATTCTGCCACAACCTTGTTGTAACATTGATACCGGAACGAAGGTATTTTTTCCGGGTCGTTGAGTTTTCTGTTTTCCTGAACCTTCCGGATGATAGCATGTGCGGGGTTTTCACCCGGATATATGACGACGCCGCTCAGTTCAATGTTTTTACGCACCATCGCGATACGCAGGTATTTTTCTTTCGGGCCGATATCTATGGTCAGCGGATGATACCCGACAAAAGTAAAGGTCAGGGAGGCTACCGGAACACTGGATTTGAAATAAAATTTTCCGTCTATATCGGTTGTGCCGCCG
>CAZMPB010000184.1:0-5985 GCA_964567775.1 uncultured Bacteroidales bacterium | reverse complement strand
GAATTTCTTCCTCCTTGTGCAAGAATCATGGATGAACATTCTTTTTCTGATGTGCTAAAAGATCATCGTTTGTTACTTTTCGGAGATGGCATGGACAAATGCAAAACTCTTTTCGAAAAAAATC
Organism: uncultured Bacteroidales bacterium; assembly: GCA_964567775.1. GTDB lineage: Bacteria > Bacteroidota > Bacteroidia > Bacteroidales > CAIWKO01 > CAIWKO01. The sequence continues at coordinate 5,861 of CAZMPB010000184.1, read as the reverse complement.
AGGACATTGATTTTCTCTGCGATTTTGTACCGTCTGCAAAACATATGATCATCCCGGCGCTGCAAAAATTCCACGATCACATTTTTGAGAATATTGCTTATTTCGAGCCATTTTATCTGAAAGATTTTATTGCCGGAAAGCCCAATGTAAAAGGCTTAAAATAACAAAGGCGATCTTTTCGGACCGCCTTTGTTTTTATTAACGTTAAACAAACTATCTTGATTTGACAAATTTCTTGGTGATCACGCGATTCTGCCCGTCAGTCAGCGAATAGAAATATAAGCCATCATTCAGGTCGCAGCCGTTAAAAGAAAAATAGTTTTCTCCGGCATTGGTATTGGCTATTTCATTATAAACTTCTTTGCCAACCATGTCAAAAACCCTTAATGTTACCGTTTGTGGTGTTTCGGTGTAACAACCGAGTTTTACTGTTGTGGTGAAAGGATTGGGTTGTGCCGGAAGAATACCAAAACCTTTGTGTTCAATTTCTGCTACGTTGTAGCCAGCAGGATGAACCCAAACCACCAGGGGCATACCCGCATCATATCCGTTTGGATAGGTCGTACAGGTAGCGCAAACCGGAGTGCCCATAATAGTATTCCAAACATCAACAAGTACAGTAATGCTGGTATATCCAGTGTCTGCAGGAAGAGGAGTTCCTGTTATCAGCACACATTTTGCTTCTTGTGAAGGAAACTCGCAATTTGAAGGGTTACAAACATAGTTTAACCAGGACGGTTTGTTTTGAAGGCTCCTTACAGTAATATGATGAATTTCGAGGTGGCCCTGAGTGCCAAGAGTTGCCGTATCCGGACAAATAATAGTCGCAGTTACATTAGTGGCGACACCTACCGTTGCCTCAATCGTGTCGGGATCCATTCGTCCGGTACCATCCGGATCTATTATAGCAGGATTAGGAGTACATTGGCCAAAAGCAAAGCCTGCGGAAAACATAAACAGGATTGCAAAAACAAAATAAAGTAAAGTCTTTTTCATAGTTTTAATTTTATTAATTTTGATGCAAAGATACTATTTTATGACCAACTGTCAATTTTTAGTATATATTTATTTATGTTAATGAATGTCAAAAACCCGGATAAATGTCAAAAGTAATTGTAGAAACCTTATCGGAAGAAGAAATACAAAAAAAAGGCATCCGCTCCTGGCCTGTATGGACAAAAGAAGTATCACGCTTCGAATGGCATTACGACAGCGAGGAAGAATGTTTGATACTGGAGGGCGAAATCACTGTTGAAACCCAGGAAGGAACTTTTTCAATAACGGCAGGTGATTTTGTCACCTTCAAAAAAGATTTGCAATGCGTGTGGAATGTGAAAAAGCCCGTCAGGAAACACTATAATTTTAAATAAACATCGTTGAAAGGTATCGTCGTTAAATCAACGGGTAGCGTGCATACCGTCAGAACGGATGACGGGAAAAAACACGAATGCAGGCTAAAAGGCCAGTACCGCATCAGGGGGTCAAAGGCTACAAACCCAATCACCGTAGGCGATCATGTTGAATTTTTCTTTTCGGGAAACGAAGCCGTAGGAATTATTGACCACATTGAGGCGCGAAAAAATTATATCATTCGTAAATCAAAAAAACTGTCGAAACAGGTTCATATCCTGGCTGCCAATATTGATATGGCCTATCTGGTGGTAACCCTTGCCCAGCCGAGGACATCCACGGGCTTCATCGACCGTTTTCTTATCACTGCCGAAGCCTATCATATCCCTGCCACCTTGATTTTTAACAAGATCGATCTTTATGATGAACCCCTGTGGCAGAGACACCACGATCTGACAAAAATATATACCGATGCCGGTTATAAATGTCTTGAAGTTTCTGCCCTGCGCGGCGAAAACATTGATGTGCTCCGTGGTCTTTTAAGCGGAACGATCAACCTTTTCTCGGGACATTCCGGTGTGGGAAAAAGTGCACTCATCAATGCCATCGACCCGACGCAGAACCTAAAAACAGGAGAAATATCAGAAATGTTCCTAAAGGGCAAACATACCACGACGTTTACCGAGATGATCTGCTTGAAAAGCGGGGGCTATATTATCGACACCCCGGGAATCAAGGAATTCGGGCTTATCGACTTCAAACGTGAGGACCTCACGCACTATTTTCCTGAATTTTTCAGGCTGTTGCCCCAATGCAAATTTTACAACTGCACCCATATCAACGAACCGGAATGTGGCGTAAGGGATGGCCTGAAAAAAGGAACAGTCAGCCAGTCGCGTTATAAAAGCTATTGTAGTATCTTTTTTGGTGAAGATATCGACATCAACCAATGGGAATAAACCCACATTAAGCAATAGAATTATGTGAACCTGTCCGAACGGTTAGGCAAGCTAAAGCGTAGTTTTAAGAACCTGTTTTGAAATTATCCCGTATTTTTGAAATTACTTCAATTATTTGCAAATTTTATCTAACATGGCCTGCGCTCCCTGGTTGCCATGGTCTGCGGCGAATTTCCATTTTTCACAAGCCCCCGTTACGTCACCCATCGCATGCATACAGTTTCCTATGTTGTATATGGCTTCGTACGAAGTGGGATCTTTCGCAAACGATTTCTCAAACAAATTGATGGCTTCCTTATAATTACCCTTTTTGGCCATATCCACGCCCTCCGTGTTAAACTTCCCGGCCTCGATCTTTGATTGGGGCAACAACGGTTGATTCTTTTTGATGGTTTGCAGAATTTCAAGGTTTTTCAGGCCATCGGAGTAGTCGGGATTCATACGTAACGCAGCCTGAAGATCACTTTCCGCCCCTTCGTAATCGCCCGTGGCAGATCTTACTACTCCGCGCATACCATAAACATTATAACCAAAGGCCGGCTGTACACCGATAATATAATCAAGATCTGCCAACGATTCTTTATACCTTTTCTTTTCATAAAGATGCAGCGCCCTGTTGTAGCGCGCATCACAAAATTTGGGATAATATTTTACGGCATTGTTATAGTCTTCCAGTGCCCTGTCCTTATTTTGGGCCTTTTCCATTTCTTTTGCGTGTATGAAATAGGCAAGGGAACTATGGGGGTTTCCAGTAAACGCTGATTCTGAATAGGTGGTGGCGTTTTTGTATATCCCGTTCAGCCTGAAGTTCATCACACATAGATAAATCAGGAACAGGACGGAAAAAATCATGATTATCTTGCCCTCATAAACTTTCTTTGACCGGTACTTAAAATTCCGGATGAGGCATAAAAACATCATCAGCACTCCCAGAGATGGCAGGTAGGCGCGATGGTCAAGGTATTCGTAAGTATGAGAAGCAAAATCCGGACGATAAACCATTCCCGGTAAAAGAAAAAAAGCAAACCAAATGAGTGCGAAAAGGATGTGTTTGTTGAATAATTGCTTTTTGACGAGAAACAAAATGATAAGCCCGATGATGATCAGCGACCCCAGCAATGTTGCCACGGTATTGAACGCGGGCATGGTGCAGAAATTGACAGGTACAAACAATTTCAGGACAGTTTCCGGAATGGTCTGTAGGTTCAGGAATAATCCTTTAAGGCCAATCTGCTGCTCATCTTTTGCAATGGACATGTTCCTCAGTAAATAAAATACAATGATCACAACAAGGTAGCTTACCGCGAGTATGGCATTACCTTTCGTGAATGTCTTTTTGCGGTAAAAAAGAAAAAGATAAACCACAAAAATAACAGGCAGCATGATGGCAGTTTCTTTCGCGAACAAGGCAAGGGTAAAAACAAGAATATTAAATACGTAAAAATACCACTTATCTGACCGGATGATCAAGAGGAAGGTTATCATGGAAAGGAAGGAAAAAAGCGAAAGAAGCAGGTCGCCTCTTGCGGGCACCCAGATCACCGCATGGAGGAAGAGAAAATGGACAGCGTAGATCAGCGCTCCTAACAATGCATATTTTCTTTCAAAACGCAAAAGGGTAAGAAGGTAAAACACCGCTATGCAGCAAAGAATATGCAGCATAAGGTTGGTAAGGTGTGTGGAAAAAATGATGTCCTCGCCAATCTGTGCATCAATGATGAAAGAAACATTCTGCAGCGGCCTGTATAATTCGATCTGCTGATGCCTGAACCAGGCGTCCATGACAATGGCATCGGGAATATTGGACGCATCTTTCAAAAATGGCAGGTTATCAAGAACAATAACGTTATCATCATGATAGGTGAAGCCATATGACAGCGTACGGTAATAAATACCAACACAAGCCAAAGCAATGATCAGGCAGATCACTAAAAAATTGTTGAAAGGAAAAGATGTTTTGCCGGGAATATCCTTAAGGGCCGGTTGTTTTTCCGGCTCCTGGCTTTTCCGGATATTTTGTGCTGATTTTCGCTTTTGCTGTTTGGCCATACTTATTTAACTTATACAAGTCAGGGGTTGAAACTATAAATCATCAACGGTATTGTCAACCAAAATAATAAGTACAAAATAATGTAAATTTATTTTACCACCGTTATTTATTTGAAAAAGTTTTGAAAAGCGAATCAGGCCGTTCAGGGATTACTTTTTATTAAATCTGATATTTTCTGTGCGATTTCGCCGGGGCTTTCATTATTCAGAACTATTTCCGCGACATCTTTGCGTCGGGCGGCATTCATGCCCAGGATATAAACATGGTCGTAATACTGCAAAACTATTTCCACGGCGGTTTTCATTTCGTTTTTATTTATAGAGTCGATGGCTTTGGCAGCTTTTTCAAGCCCTAACCTTCTCTCGATACGCTTAACACTTTCAACAAGGCTCCCATTATCACCGCACGTATAAGTTTCTACAAGTCTTTGCACTCTTCGGTCCAAAGGAACAACCAGTTTAAGAAATCTGGCCGAGGACATCTGTTCAAAAAAAGGCCCCGGAATAAAAACGCGGCCTATAGCCAGGCTTTCATCTTCAGCAAACACGGGCTCTTCAGGATTCAGGTGATGGAGCGCGACAAATAAATTGTTTTCAAATTGTTCGGTCGTGGGCTGATCAGGCATGCCAATTCCACCGAATACCGACCCTTTATGCCGTGCCAGCCCTTCCAGATCAATTACTTGTTTGCCCTGTGTGGAAAGGGCTTTGAGCACATCCGTTTTTCCCGAACCGGTCATTCCGCCAATAATGATCAGGTTCCTCGGTTTCGAAAAAAAAGCCCGTACATGATGCCGGTAATTCTTATATCCCCCTTCCAGTGTGTATGCTTTTATTCCAACGGTGTTCAGCAGCCATGCCATACTGTTGCTGCGCATACCTCCGCGCCAGCAATGCAAAAGCGTCTCCTCTCCGGAAGCTAAAACCGTTGCCTTTTCAATATATTGTTTCATTTTGGGCCCGGCCAGTTCCCATCCTTTTATCATAGCCTCCGACTGTCCTTTTTGCAGGTATAAGGTGCCTACAAGGGAGCGCTCTTCGTTAGTAAACAACGGAAGATTAAACGCCCCGGGCATATGGCCGTGTTCAAATTCAGCAGGCGAGCGGACATCAATGACAGGCAGGGTATGACTTTTTTCGAGAAAATCAATGATGCTCAGATTGTAATCTTCCATGGGCAGGAATAATTTAAAAGCGTAAAGTTATTTGTTTTATATTATGCAGAGGAAGTTTAAAATAGTATAAAAAATACAGAATGCCGGTACAAAAAAAGAGTGTGTCTCAAAATATTCTTTAAATGATTTTCACCGAATTCTTACCCCTTCCCTAAAGGGTGGAAGTCGCTGAAAATCAGCACGCCCATGTCTGCTGCAGTGCGCTGCACGTCAGGCAGGCTTCAGGGACGGGGTAATGATGATTTTCAGCAAAGGCTATTTTTGAGACAGCCTCAATCGAGTAGGTAGGGGGATTGCTCCCCCGCCCTCTCACACCACCGTGCATACT
>CAZMPB010000183.1:0-5985 GCA_964567775.1 uncultured Bacteroidales bacterium | reverse complement strand
TAGGCACATCGGTCAGAATATAAAACTCATCGGCATGTACCTGCAACGCCAGCAATGAAGAGGCAAGGTCCTTGTCTATCACGGCATCGATTCCTTCGAGGAAATTAGGACGCTTATAATATACCGGAATTCCGCCGCCGCCAACAGCAATAACAATTTGACCGTTGCGGGCAATGTTTTCAATAGTACTTCTATTCCCTATTTTGAGGGGCACAGGCGATGCGACAACCTTACGCCAGCCACGTCCGCGAGGATCCATAGCAAAAACTGATTTGTTTTCTGCTGCCATTTTATCAGCCTCTTCTTTGGAATAAAAAGGCCCGACAGGTTTGGTGGGATTTTGAAATGCAGGATCGTCTTTATCAACCAGCACTTGCGTCACAAGAGTTATTACATCTTTGCTGAGATTATGTTCTTCCAGAAGATTGCGAAATTGTTGTTCAATGATATAACCAATAAAACCCTGCGAATATGCCCCGCAAATATCCATGGGCATTTCAGGCACCCCAAATAAACGTGCACCGGCAATGTTCTGAAGAATGATGTTACCAACCTGCGGCCCGTTGCCATGGGTGATCACAATATTATAATCTTTCTTTACAAGTTCAAGAAGATTCATGCAGGTTTCACGTGCATTGTGCTCCTGTTCGTGAATGGTTCCTTTTTGTTCTCCGCGAAGAAGTGCATTACCTCCAAAAGCGACTACAGCTAACTTATTCATAGATGCTAAATTTTGATTAATTCGCAAAGCTACAAATAAATATCATATTGACAACACTCAGATGGTGATTACAAATATAAACCTGATTATCGTTAAAATAATAACAAAACAAATCTCAGGTAAAACCGCCGCCAACGAAAATATCACGTTGATTTACACAAAGCAATGGAATTTTCTGTTGGTTGAAGATCAATTGGTAATCCACCGGATCAATAACCTGAAACATTTTATGAGGCCTGATCATGATGACATACAAATCAGCATTAATGGCTTCGGCATATTTTTTAACTTCCAGCGGGTAGTCTTTATAATTTCCCTGAGATGTTTCCGTGACAAATTTAACGCGATTGCGGGCAAAAAAATGCTCACATGACTCGATAACCTTATATTGTTTGAATTCCCTTTCCTTGCTTTTTAATGCTGCCGGACTGATCGTATATATATGAATTGTAGCATCAGGACAGGCATTGGCAAATCTCAATGCCCATCCGGCTTTTTGCCTGCTTGCATCCGATTCATCCAAGGGAAAAAGAATGGTCTTAAATGGCTTATACGGGACACCTTTTTGAACAACAAAAGCAGGAACCGGTGAAGTAGTGATCACTTTCATGATCTTGGTTGATGGTTTAAATTGCCTGGCAATTCCAAGCAATGTAAACGTAACATGTTCGTTCCTTGATATTTTCTTTATGCGCTCAATCGGAGCATTTTTTATCAGATACGTTGACATAATCCCATGCTTATCCTGTAGATCTTTAGCCATTTGACGAATCTTGTCTTCCAGATCATTTTTTCCTAATTTATTTTCCTGCATAAATTTTCTCGTCCCGCTATCATAAATATTCAATATCTCAGCAGAAAAATCAAAAAGCTTCGCCAACCCTACAAGATACTCAATTGCAAAGTCTGATTCCTCCGAAAAATCATAAGGAAATAAAATAGTTGGTTTATTTTGAGTGTCCATAAATTATAATTTGCGATAAATATATAAATAATTTTCCTATGGTGCAAATAATTTTTAATTTTTTTTCTTAATAACTCTTTTTTATACAAAATAATGGGTTTTACTGAAAATATTTTTCAAAAAAATCCAAATGTGACAATTATTTGCATTCGTTATTATGACTTTTTTCTTCCTGAATATTCCGCAAAGATTGTCATAAAACCCGCGTTATTATTTTAATACAGAGGAATGATACTTCTTTTTATGTTTCCGGATTATCTATTTTCTGAAAAAACTGCATATAATCGTTCAAATCATTTATATTGTTTAATATGTTTTTATCGCCGGCATTAAATTCAATACATTTATAATTTCGGAGAAACAATTTAAAGTTGCTATTATTTTTATTTGTAGCACAAATATCCTGAATAACATTGCTTCCCAGTAGAACCGGATGCCCTTTTTTCCCCTTGTAGGCAGGGGATATATAGCTTTCATCCATGGAGAGTTGAATCATTTTTTCAATCAGGCCTGCTGTGATAAAAGGATTGTCGCAATGCTGAATAAAACATCTGTCGAAATTCCTGCAGGCTTCGAGACCAAGCTTAATGGAATAAAAACGTTCGTATTCCGGATTTTTATTTAAAACGAACGACGGGCTTATCCCTTTGCCACGATCAAACTGATGAGATATCTGTTCAATATTTTGTTCGTTGACAACAATGATCAATTTACTGCATCCTGCTCGTTCATATTCATCTGCAATCTTCTGAATGAATGTTCTGTCCGTGTCAAATTTCATTAAGGCTTTATGTTGTTTCATCCGTGTGGAGTTACCCGCCGAAAGCACTACTGCTGCCCAGAGTGCTTTTTTTTCATTTGCTGCACGATTCATTTAATTATCACCCCGATTTTATACAATTATAAGTATTTTTGCCGTAAATATAACAAATAAATCATGAGCGACAAATTTGCACCCCTTCCCGTGAAGCAACTCTTTAACCTGCTTTTTTCCGACAACTCCGGAGCATCAATACTCGGTATCCCCGGACAACTATTCTTCAGCCCAACAGAATACGGCAATTTACAAACAGAACTGTTCAATAAGTTCATTGCCTCCCCTTTTGGCGTTGCTGCCGGCCCGCACTCCCAACTGGCGCAAAACATCATTGCTGCATGGCTCTGCGGAGCAAGATATATCGAGTTGAAAACAGTTCAGACGCTTGATGAACTGAAAATCTCAAAACCCTGTATCGATATGCAGGACGAGGGTTACAACTGCGAATGGTCACAGGAATTAAAGATCGGGGAATCTTTTAACGAATACCTGAAAGCATGGATCTTTATTCACCTGATCTCGCACAAACTCGGTTATGGAAATAATCCCTGCACCATTTTCAATATGAGTGTCGGGTACAATTATGAAGGCATTTGCAATGACAATGTGCAATGGTTTTTAAATAAAATGAAAGATTGTTCTGCTGAAAAAGAAGCCATGGTAGCTGAATTAGCTGAATTATATCCCGAAATAAAACAAATAGATATTCCGTCATTAATTTCTGATAACATCACGTTATCCACCATGCACGGATGCCCTCCCGAAGAGATCGAGAAGATCGGAAGGTATCTCATTGAAGAAAAAAAACTGCATACATTTATTAAACTCAACCCTACATTGCTTGGCGCTGATGAACTTCGCCGCATTTTAAACACCGACCACCACCACAAAACAACGGTTCCCGATCAGGCTTTTGAACACGACCTGAAATACGAAAATGCGATCGCAATCATAAAATCCCTTAGTGAGGCGGCACAAAAAAACAACGTGTTTTTCGGAATAAAACTCACCAACACCCTCGAAAGCCTAAACCACCGCAACATTTTCAGCGCCGAAGAAAAAATGATGTATATGAGCGGAAAAGCGCTGCATCCGATATCCGTTAATATTGCACGAAAGCTGCAGAATGAGTTCGACGGACAGTTGAAAATATCTTTTTCGGGAGGTGCCGACTGTTTTAATATCAGCAAAATAATCGAATGTGGTATTTACCCTGTGACCGTTTCTTCAGACCTGCTGAAACCCGGTGGATACGGAAGGATGAACCAATATGCCCGCAACATTTCAGATTTTCTGGAAACGAAAAATCGTATAACACTTTCAGATCATTTTAAAAACAGTACAATTACTGAAAACAAAGGCAGTCTGAACAAATATGCCGATGAAGTTCTGAAAGATAAGCGCTACAGCAAAGATATTTTCAGCGAACCCGATATAAAAACCGGCAGAAAACTTTCATTTTTCGATTGCATTGCCGCACCCTGCACATACACCTGCCCAACCAACCAGGATATTCCTGATTATCTTTACCATACTGCCACGAAAGAATACGACAAGGCACTGAGTATAATTCTGAAAACGAATCCCTTGCCGGCCGTATGCGGCATGGTCTGCGACCATCAGTGCCAGAGCAAATGCACACGCATCAATTATGATGATCCTTTGATGATACGAGAGATCAAGCGTTTCATCACAGAACAAAAATTGATGGCAACTCTGAAATCGGGTATTGATAACAAGCTCAAAGCGGCAATCATCGGTGCCGGTCCATCCGGCTTGTCATGCGGGTTTTACCTGGCACTCGGCGGGTTTGATGTTAACATATACGAGACCAAGGCTTTTGCAGGAGGCATGGTGAGTGATGCTATCCCTCAGTACCGGATTTCACAGGAATCCATAAACGATGACATAGAGAGAATAAAATCTGTGGGAGTAAAAATTCTTTATGACTCGAAAATAAACAAAAATGCTTTTGAACAACTGCGTCAGCAGAACGATTTTATTTTCATCGCTGTAGGCGCGCAAAAAGCAAAACCTTTTAACATCGAAGGAGCAGAAATAAACGCTCTTGTCGATCCTCTTGAATTTTTATCAGCAATAAAAAAAGGCATCCACCTTATTTCCGGGAATAAAGTTGCCGTGGTCGGTGGCGGAAATACTGCCATTGACGTGGCACGCACTGCAAAAAGGATGGTAGGCCCGGATGGAAAAATAAGTATTTTATACCGTCGCACTCTTCAGGATATGCCTGCCGATGCCGAAGAAATAAAAGCTGCCCTTGATGAAAATATTGAAATAATCGAACATATCCTTCCTGAAAAAATCCTTTCTGAAAACAATAAAATGACCGGCCTGATATGTTCTAAAATGAAGCCCGGATTGCGCGATTCAACCGGAAGGGCTGCCCCTGTGAAAATTGAAGGTTCTGAATTCACTATGGAATTTGACACCATAATTCCCGCTTTAGGCCAGGACATTGTGATGGATTTTGTCGAAGAACCTGTCAGGCGCCTTTCTGAAAATAGTTTCCGGACACAGTTCCCCAATGTTTTTATCGGCGGCGATGCCATGCGCGGAGCAGCCACCGTTATCAAAGCCATTGCCGACGGGCGCAAGGCCGCAACAGAGATACTTAACAACGTGCCTTATAAATTCGCGCCAGGCAACCAAAACTCTAAACGGCACAGCTTCGGTGAATTGATGTTACAACGATCGTTAAGACAGTACAGACAAGCCTTAGACCCTCATGCTGAACCAAAAGTTCTGTCACTGACTGAATGCGACAGTTCCGGCTTGAATGAAACCGAAGCCCTGGCCGAAGCGGCCAGATGTCTTCATTGTGACGAACTTTGCAATATCTGCGTTACTGTTTGTCCAAACAGGGCTAATTATTCGTACGAAGTACAGGAACAGAAACTACTCCTTCAAAAAGCCGTACTTAATGACAATAAAGAAATTGTTTTTGAAGACGATGGCGAACTGGATATCCGCCAGCAGTATCAGGTGATGAATATCGCCGATATGTGCAACGAATGCGGCAACTGCACTACGTTCTGCCCGACATCAGGCAGGCCTTATGCAGATAAACCTAGGCTTTTCATTGATATTTCGAAATTCAAAGAATCGGAAGGCGGTTTTTTCCTGAAAGTGTTCCCTGAAAAGATAAACCTGGTGAAAAAATCAAACTCTGAAATAAAAACACTTACGTTCGCGGACGAAAAATATGTTTTTGAAACCGACAAAGTTCAGGCATATTTTCTTGCCCCGGATTTTGAGTTGATACATGTAAAATTCCTTGACCATAGCCTGACAGAATTCAACTTCATGGAAGCAGCCGAAATGTATGTTCTGATAAATGCTATGAAGAATTTCAGTTTTCTGCAATGACACCATTATATCATATAGTCTGACGTAAAGGTTGATACGATAAAATCGAGTAGGTAGGGGGATTGCTCCCCCGCCCTCTCACACCACCGTGCATAC
>CAZMPB010000182.1:0-5990 GCA_964567775.1 uncultured Bacteroidales bacterium | reverse complement strand
GTGAGAAAATACAGAAAGAAGCCACCAAGGGCAACGGATACGACGCTGTCGTAAAAAGTTTTTTTGAGGGAAACGAATATTATCTTATCGTCTATCAGACATACAAAGATGTTCGTCTGGCGGGAGCGCCGCCATCATCCCTCGGAAGGTTCGGCGCAGATACCGACAACTGGATGTGGCCACGCCATAAAGCCGATTTCGCTTTGTTCCGCGTATACACAGCTCCCGACGGCTCTCCTGCTGAATATTCCGAACACAACATTCCGATGAACCCCAAACATTCGTTGCCGGTTTCTATCAAAGGTGTTAAAAATGGTGATTTCACTATGATCCTGGGCTACCCCGGCACTACCGAGCGCTACCTTACATCCTACGGAATAGAAATGTATGTCAATCAGTCGTATCCCGCACGCATCAAGGCTCGTGAAAAAAAACTCGCCATCATGCGTGAAGATATGGACGCCAGCCCCGAAGTCCGGATAAAATATGCCTCCAAATACGCTTCCATTTCAAATTACTGGAAGAATTTCATCGGAACCGTGAAGGCATTGAACCGCCTGAAAGTGGGTGATAAAAAACGTCACCAGGAAGGCCAGTTTGAAGCCTGGGTGATGGCCGAAAATGCAAGAAAAGAAAAATACGGCAGGGTGCTTCAGATGATCAAAGACGCCTATTCGGAACTAAAAAAAACCAACCTGGAGCGTATTTATTTTTCCGAATCCGTCGTAGGATGTGAAGCGCTGGCTTTTTCTAACAGATTTATCAACCTGAAAACCTTACTGAAAGAAAATCCAATAAACACGGAGAAACTGAATGCTAAAACTGCAGAACTAAAGGCTTCGGCGGAAAAATTTTTTAAAGATTACAACAAAGCTACCGACATAAAACTCACCGCTGCCATGCTGAAAATGTTTTACGAACAGGTTCCGAAAGAACAACAGCCCAAACATTTTTTAAAACTGGCCGCCAAAAACAAATACGATTTTGATAAACTGAGCACTTACCTGTTTTCAAAGACAATCTTTAGTGACCTCAACAGCGTGAACAATTTTTTGAATGCACCAAATACAAAAATTCTTGAAGCCGATGCACTGCTGACACTTATGATTGCATTTATTGACAACAACAATGCTGTTTCTGAGGCATGGAACACCTCAAATGTTAAGTTGTCGGAGGGAAAACGCCTGCTGGTGGCCGGCATGCGCGAGATGCTGCCGGATCAGAAATTTTATCCGGATGCCAATCAGACCATGCGCCTGACCTACGGCAAAGTTCAGGATTACTTTCCTGCCGATGCCGTTCATTACAATTATTATACAACACTCGAGGGCGTGATGCAGAAAGAAGATCCGTCCAACTGGGAGTTCATCGTTCCTGCCCGTTTGAAAGAGCTTTATAAAAGCAAAGATTACGGCCAATATGCGGAAAAAGGTGAGATGAAGGTCAATTTTATCACCAACACCGATATCACAGGCGGGAACTCAGGAAGCCCGGTACTAGACGCCAGGGGGAACCTTATCGGCCTGGCTTTCGACGGCAACTGGGAGGCTATGAGCGGCAATATCTGCTTTGAACCTGAACTACAACGGACCATAAATGTTGATATCCGCTATGTATTGTTTATCATCGATAAATATGCCGGAGCAAAAAATCTGATCGCAGAAATGAAAATTATTCAATAAATTTAACCCCTAAAATTATATTTTATGTTTGACACAACACACTTCCACCCCATGATCGTGCACTTTCCGGTTGCACTGATTATTATCGGTTTTTTTGCCGACGTGCTCAGCCTTTTCTTTAATAAAAAAGAACCCTGCCTGTCGAAAGCAGGATTTTACCTGATGATCCTTGGCACCCTGGCTGCTGTTGCCGGATATTTGACAGGGGAGTTTTTTACGGCTGATCTTAGCGGTGCTGCCGGCGAACTTAAGGAAAGGCATGAGGTTTTTGCAAAGACCACCATGTTCGTGATGATAGCGGCATGTCTGATAAGGATCTATCTTGTATGGAAAAAGAAAATCAACAGCGGCCTTAAATGGCTCGTGTTTTTCCTGTACCTGGTTGCCACCTGCACGGTAGGTTATACAGGCCTTTTAGGAGGGACGCTGGTGTACAATCACATGATTGGATTTGAATCCGCTTCTGCCGATCAAACTGTTGCCGTATCAAACAAAAGCGTTGATAACCTGAAAGCGGCGCTTCAGGGAGAGACGACGGCCTCTGCCAAATATGCTGCCTTTGCGCAAAAAGCGAAAGAAGAAAACCTGCCTCAGATAGCGGCGTTATTCAGCGCGGCATCCAAGTCGGAAAGCATACATGCCAATAATCATAAAAAGGTATTAGAAACTCTTGGGAACAAAGTGGATGTCCAGCCCGAAGCCTTTACGGTCGGGGCAACCTTAGAAAATCTCCAGGCTGCTTTTAACGGCGAAAAACATGAAGTTGAAGCCATGTACCCTGGTTTTATCGAACAGGCAAAAACAGATAACATAAATGATGCGGTAAAATCGTTCGGTTGGGCCATTGATACTGAAACTAAACACATGGAATTATTTACTGCCGCGATGGATGCGATAAATGCAAAAAAAGCAGGCGGCCTCCCCACCACATATTTTGTTTGTCCCAAATGCGGATTTGCTTATTCTGATGAGGATGTAGAAGGCTATTGTGAATTATGCGGAACAGAAAAAGAAAAATATTTCACTTTGAAATAATCATAGAACTCAAGTTGAACGAATAATGCCCGGCAATTAATATCCGGGCATTTTTTCATCCTTTTATTTACATTTGTAAACTCAAATAACATTTAATGGAACAACAAACAGTAAAAAAATCCGGTTTCAGAAGTTTTCCACGGAACTTCTGGACTGTGATCACCATGGAATTTTTCGAGCGGGGTTCGTATTATGGCGTGATGTCCATATTATCGGTATATCTGGTGATGAGCACCAAAGACGGCGGTCTGGGTTTTACCAAAGAAAGTGTTGGCGTCATAAAAAGCACTATCACCCCTTTGTTATACCTTCTTCCCATAATTTCCGGGGCAATAGCCGATCGTTACGGTTATAAAAAAACATTGTTTTTTGCTTTCATCGTGATGAGCTGCGGGTACTTCCTGACGAGCCAGTTCACTGATTATCCATTGGTATTCGCCAGTTTGCTGCTGATGGTGTTGGGTGCGGGATTTTTTAAACCAATTATTTCAGGGACCATTGCACGCTCAACGGATGTGGGTAATTCATCGCTCGGCTTCGGTATTTTCTACTGGTCAATAAACCTGGGAGCCTTTCTCTTCCCGCTTATTTTAATACCATATTTAAAAAACTATTCTTATTCATACATTTTTATTATGGCTTCGGTAATCACCGGTTCTCTTTTGCTGCTCAACCTTTTCGTGTACAGGGAACCCGCAAAACCTGCCAGTTCCAAAAGCCTGATCACCATCCTCAAAGACGCCGTACTAGTATTAAAAGATTACCGTTTCATCCTGATGATAGTCATTTACTCCGGTTTCTGGATTTTATATTTCCAGATGTTCGACACCGTGCTGTGGTATCTGAGTGAATATATGGACATGACTCCGGTAAATAATTTTGTTAATGCTGTACTAGCCCTCTTCATAAACAACCCGCAATGGAAATTTGAAGCAGAACATGTAACGGTTATCAACGCAGGAACCATCATACTTTTACAGATCCTGGTATCAAGTATTGTCAAACATACCAAGGCATTGCCCACCATGATCGTTGGCATCTCCCTCGGCACCATCGGGATGGCTATACTCGGCCTGTCTACCAATGCGTGGGTATTTATTACCGGCATGATTGTTTTTTCCCTCGGGGAAATGACCGCACATCCTAAGTTTATTTCTTATGTCGGGCTGATTGCCCCGCCGGATAAAAAAGCCCTTTACCTCGGTTATTCATTTTTGTACGGAGTTATCGGCAGCGGCATCGGCGGGGTGCTTGGCGCCAATTTATACGTATACTTTGTGGATACGCTAAACCGGCCTTCCACCCTATGGTTTATTTTCAGCCTGATCGGTGTGGCGACTATCATAGGACTGCTGCTATATAACAGGTTTCTGGCGCCGAAGAAGGATTAAATAATAACGAGTCATGCTGAAATTATTTTTCAGAAAAAACACCGTCGAAGCCGGCTGTGACGAAGCCGGACGCGGATGCCTGGCCGGGCCGGTGTTTGCTGCCGCTGTGATTTTACCCAAAAACTATAAAAATAAAGACCTGAACGACTCGAAAAAACTGAGTGAAAAACAACGCGATCTGTTACGCATTGAAATAGAAAAAGAAGCGCTGGCCTGGGCAGTTGCACAACTTGATAATCATGCTATCGACGAAATAAATATTCTTAATGCGTCCATCCAGGCGATGCACCTTGCGGTGAAAAAACTTTGTAAAGTCCCTGAATTATTGTTGATAGACGGCAACCATTTTAAACCATACGAAAATATTCCTCACCAATGCATCATTAAGGGAGACGGCAAATACATGTCCATTGCCGCCGCATCGGTATTGGCAAAAACTCATCGCGACGAATTCATGGTAAGGCTCCATGAAGAATTTCCGGAATATAACTGGGCTCAAAACAAGGGCTATCCCACCCGCGACCATAAGAATGCCATCAACCTGCATGGGATTACGCCTTACCACCGCAAAAGTTTTAATCTCAATGAACAATTGAAATTCAAATTTTGATGGGCAAATTTGCACAGCAAAAAAATTTTGTAGTACTTTTATCCTTTTAATCGCATATGAAATACCAACGGTACGATACCAGGATAAAAATAAAAAAATACATTCTTATTTCAGCGGCAGCGCTGGTCGGGGCCGCTATTCTGTTTATCGGTTATTCCTACCTGAAAAGATTAAAAGACCCCGTGGTGCCTGCCATAAAGGCTATACCGGAAAGCACCGTTTGCCTGATAGAAATAAAAAATACCCTGGCGCTCTGGGACAGGATCAGCCAAAAAAATCACATTTGGAAAGAACTACAGTGCCTCGGTTTTGCCAGGGAATTACATTCAAAAATCAGCCTGATCGATTCGCTGGCAAAGAGCAATAAGGATATCGCAGATATTTTTTCGAATAACACATTGTATATGGCCTGGGTGCCCGACAGGGCGGATTACCGCTACCTGTTCACCATTAATCTGAACGGCCCGCACAACGAAAAACTGGTGGATGATTTCATGCATAAACATTTTTCTTCGGGCAGCCTGTTTACCTCGTATCAGTTTCTTAACAATGAGATATTTGAAATACACAAGGCCAGAAAAATATCCTGTGCTTACACCGTGTATCAGGGAATTTTTATTATTGCAGAAACTTCAGGCGTGATAGAATCATCGCTAAGCGCACTTCTTACAAAAATAAGCATTGAGAACGAGCCTGATTTTATCAGACTGAATGCCTCATCCGGCAAAAATGTAGATGCAAATATCTTTATTAAAAACACCTATTTCGACAACCTGATTTCCGATTTTTTTTCAAGGAAACAATCCGGGGAAATGAAACTTCTTTCGCTCTCCGGAAATATGGTTTCTCTGGATCTGACCATAAAAAACGATGAATTACTTTTTGCCGGCTATGGCTTATCCGGCGATCCGGGGCAATTGCTGAACAAATTATTCAGGGATCAAACACCGCAGCAAACAGAACTAACAGGTATTTGCCCGGCCAATACGGCTTTGATGGCTTTCTGGGGATTAAACAATGCGGTAGGATATGTTAAGAGTTATACTGATTTTATGAATGCCAATTTTCATAAACGCAGCTTTGACAACATATGTTCTTATTACGATACCACTTACGGCATCACTATCTCAGAAAGTTTCCTGCAGCAGATCGGGAACCAGTTTGCCTTTGTCGTTACGGAAAACCATGATATCGATAAGCCCTACCGGTATTATGGGATCTTCAAAGCGGACGATATTGACGAGTTTCAAAAATCATTAAAAGAAATTTCGG
>CAZMPB010000181.1:0-6007 GCA_964567775.1 uncultured Bacteroidales bacterium | reverse complement strand
CATGCTCCTACGGTTGCGTTCCCTGTTCACGGGACACTGATGGTTGAACCAACCGAAAGTGAACCATTTTCAGAACTTAACCGTCTGGTCGAAGCCATGATCGCGATACGGGAAGAAATAAACGAAATTGCTGAAGGTAAAGCGGATAAAGTAGTTAATATCATTAAAAAGGCGCCGCATACAGCCGAAATGATTGCTGCCGACAACTGGGATCTGCCTTACAGCCGTATGAAAGCTGCTTTCCCGATGCCCTGGTCGAACAATGATAAATACTGGCCAACGGTAACCCGCATTGATGATGCTTATGGCGACAGAAACCTGGTTTGTGCCTGTGAACCGGTGGAGAATTATAATAATAAATAGAATCATTACCCGGTTTCATTAGTTTTAGGCTGGGGCTATCATAATAAGTACTCCGAAAGACTGCTCTCATGGAGCTCTTTCGGAGTTTCCCTTTTATATTACTGATTTTCATTGAAATTATGAACGACAAAACATTACTAAAACAAGCAAAAGAACATTTAGATGTTTTATGTTCCGTTATCAGGGAGCGCCGTGTAGGAGGTGAAGGCAACCGTGAGGCTACAGCCTTTGTGAAAAATAAATTTAAGGAATCAGGTTGGGCCACAGAAGAAACCTTACTCTCTGTCATGGATTGGAAAACCAAAGGGGCACAGTTAATTTGTGGAAAAGCATCCTTTGAGGTGTTTTCTTCTCCTTATTCTTTAGGTTGCTCCGTACAGGGCGAATTATTTCCGGTTGACAATTTCAAAAAATTGAAAAAGTCTGACATCTCAGATAAAATTGTTTTATTATACGGCGAAATAGCTTCGGAGCAGATCATGCCAAAAAACTTTGTATTCTACAACCCGGAGGGGCACCAACAAATAATTGCCGCTTTAGAAAAAAAACAACCAAAAGCCATTGTTTGTGCTACTGAGCGGGATTCGGCATGTGCCGGAGGTGTTTATCCTTTTCCGCTTTTCGAAGATGGCGACTTTGATATTCCCTCGGTGTACATGAAAGATACCGAAGGAGAAAAACTGCTGGCTTGTTCCGGAAAAATTGTTTCATTGGATTCCAAAGCGCAGCGTATCCCTGAAACGGCATACAACATTGTTGCACGAAAAAATGCAAGTACACAAAACCGGATTGTTATAACAGCCCATATTGATGCCAAAATTGGCACTTCCGGCGCCATTGACAATGCAACAGGGGTGGCCGTTTTGTTATTAATTGCTGAGTTGTTGAAGGATTATAAAGGGAAATATGGTATTGATCTGGTGGCTTTTAATGGGGAAGATTATTTCGCGGTTCCCGGACAAATGAAATATATTGAACAAAACGAAGGTAATTTTGGTAATATTGTTTTAAACATCAACATCGACGGAGCCGGCTACAAAGAAGGCTTGTCGAGCTTTTCTACTTTTGAATTGCCGGATGATTTTCAAAAAAAGCTGAATGATGTCATTCGCAAAAATCCAAATATTGTGGAGGGCTTGCCCTGGGTGCAGGGCGACCACAGTATTTTCCTGCAATATGGCTGCCCTGCCGTGGCTGTAAGCTCCAATTGGTTTATTGAGCATATGGATAATCAGGATATTACACATACCCCCAAAGATAATCTGAGCATTGTCAATTATGAAAGGATTCCTGAATGTGCCCTGGCAATCAGTGAATTTGTTCAGAGCCTGGATTAGAAAAAATAAGGGCTTATTTTGTGTTTAACCTGTTGTGCGAAGCCCGTTGTGCGAAGTCTGTGACTTCGCACTAAATAATTGTGAGTCTGCGACTAACCATAGCACTAAATTTTCGTATTATTCAATTTGTGCGAAACCCCATACTCAAAAGCAACCACACGGCGTTAGGCTTGAATATTATTAGGAAAAGTAAGGCAAATGTTATTCATTCAATGCCTCTGTTTGGCTTAATGCCGATTTTCAAAAGTTAATAAATGAAACTTCAATTATTGCCGAACAAGTAACCGATCAGATTTACAAACTAATTGCGAGCAAGGAAGTAGAAATTTTCAAAACAGATTACCAAGATGAGAGAGAACAGTAAAGCAAATAACCATTTTTGTATCTTTGTGGAAGGGTATAAACAAATAAGATGAAAAAAGAAAACGCTATCCGAATATTTGAGCAAAAACAGGTTCGTACCCATTGGGACGAGGAAAAAGAGCTTTGGTATATTTCTGTTATTGACGTAATTGAAGTACTAACAGGAACAGACCGTCCAAGAAAGTATTGGAGCGACTTGAAAACCAAGTTGAAAAAGGAAGGAAGTGAACTGTCCGAAAAAATCGGACAGTTGAAAATGGCAGCACCAGACGGTAAAATGAGGCTAACTGATGTTGCCGACACCGAACAAATATTCAGGCTTATTCAATCTATTCCGTCACCCAAAGCAGAACCGTTTAAGCTCTGGTTGGCACAATTAGCATCGGAACGTTTAGACGAAATGCAAGACCCCGAAATTACCATTGACAGGGCTTTGGCGCAATATCTGAAATTGGGATATTCGGAAAATTGGATTAACCAACGTTTAAAAAGTATTGAAATCCGCAAAGAACTTACGGACGAATGGAAAAAACGAGGGTTGAAACAAGGTGTGCAATTCGCTACACTTACCGATATTATTACCAAAGCGTGGGCAGAAAAAACGACCAAAGAGTATAAAATTCTCAAAGGATTGAAAAAGGAAAATCTTCGGGACAATATGACTAATACCGAGCTGATTTTAAATATGCTTGCAGAGGCTTCTACCAAAGATATTTCACAAGCAACAAATCCCGAAACCTTTGAAGAGAGTGCAAAGGTTGCACAACAAGGCGGGAAAATTGCAGGTGATGCAAGAAAGGCATTGGAAGTAAAAACAGGTAAAAAAGTAGTAACTTCTTTAAACGCAAAGACCGCATTGAAAAGTAAAGACAATCCGAAACAAATAGGAAATAAAAAAACGAAAGACAAGTAGAAAGAAAACCTGCCCATACAAAAACTAAATGTCAATTGGGTTTTCAGTGCTGATTGCAAAGTTCGCAGCCCGCAACAACAGTATCGGGGTTCGACTGAAAAGAAGCCCGCAGTCACCAACTGCATATAGTTCCGAACGCTCGTCAGCAAAAGTAAAAAAGAAAAACCAACATTCAAAATACGATCACTATGTACCTGTTTTTTG
This sequence comes from uncultured Bacteroidales bacterium, assembly GCA_964567775.1. GTDB lineage: Bacteria > Bacteroidota > Bacteroidia > Bacteroidales > CAIWKO01 > CAIWKO01. Next base: position 2,827 of record CAZMPB010000181.1, on the reverse strand, counting down.
ACACCGAAACGACTGGACTTCCAAGAAACTGGAAAGCGCCTGTAACAGATTTGAACAATTGGCCACGACTTGTTCAATTAGCCTTTTTATTTTACGATAAAAACGGAAATAAAATTTCTGGAGGTGATTATATTATTAAACCTGAAGGCTTTACTATTCCTGAAGAAACTTCTCGTATTCACGGTATCACAACAGAACGTGCAATTAGAGAAGGAAATCCATTAAAAGATGTTCTGCAAGAGTTTCAAGCTTTAATAGATCAGGTAGACTATTTGGTTGCCCATAATATGAGCTTTGACGAAAAAATTGTAGGCGCTGAATTTTTAAGAAATAATATGCCGGATGGCTTAGCGGCTAAAAATAAAATTTGCACCATGCAAAGCACAACACATTTTTGTGCTATTGATGGACCATATGGTTATAAGTGGCCTAAACTTTCAGAATTGCATTATAAACTTTTCCGGGCTGGTTTTGATGAAGCACATAACGCCGCTGCTGATATTAATGCAACAGCAAAATGTTTTTGGGAATTGAAAAGACTTGGGAAAATTTAAATCGTGGATATTACGATTTCTGGTTTACTGCCTCCCGTTGTGCGAAGTCTGTGACTTCGCACTAAATAATTGTGAGTCTGCGACTAACAAAAGCAATAAAATTTTGTTTTATAAATTGTAAATGATAATGAATAGTTTGAAATAAGGAACCGCTTATTTCAAATACTTCTCAAAATTCTTTCTGAATTTTGCCAGTTTCGGATTGATAACAACAGAACAGTAAGGCTGGGAAGAATTATTCTGATAATATTCCTGGTGATAGTTTTCTGCACGGTAGAAAATGGAATAAGGGGCAATTTCAGTTACTATCGGGTCTTTATAAATTTTTTGTTCCGTGAGCATTTTAATCATGTTTTCAGCATCATTTTTTTGCTGTACATGATGATAAAATATGACCGAACGGTACTGTGTGCCAATGTCAGCGCCCTGTCTGTTGAGGGTTGTAGGGTCGTGTGATGAGAAAAATATCAGCAAAAGTTCTTTATAGCTGATGATTTCGGGATCGAATAAAATTTGAGTAACTTCCGCGTGACCTGTCTCACCGCTGCATACCTGGCCGTAGGTCGGATTTTCTGTTGTGCCTCCGGCATAGCCCGAAACAACTTCTTTCACGCCCTTCAGTTGTTCAAAAATGGCTTCGATACACCAGAAGCAACCGCCGCCGAAAGTTGCAGTATCATACCTTACATTAGTTTCCATAAGTGTAGTTTTTGATGCGATTTCTGTGTTGGAACATGCGGAAAAAGAAATAATACAAACGAAAAAAATTATCAAGGTGTTATTCAACATAAACTTAATTCTATGTTTATCATAACGTCTGCGGAAGGCAAAAAGTATAGTGTTTTCTACTTGCTGATGCTCATCTTTTTTGCCAGATGCGTTGTTCCGGCAGATAAAACGTAGAAATAGGTTCCGTTTGCCAGCTTAGAAACATCAATGATCAGTTGATGCACGCCTTGTGATTTATCAAGTTCTTCGTTGTAGAAGACCTGTCTGCCCTGCATATCGATTATGCGGAAGCTTGCAGATGTTTGCGGTGTTGCTAACTCATAGCTTATCGTGCATGCTCCGGGATTGGGGTTGGGATTGGACTGGCTGAGTTTCACTCCGGAAATAAAATTCCCGTTTTCTACACAACCCGCGGTATTATCGATGATAGGAAATATCATGGCGTCGATATCCAGCGTGCTGCTGTCCCACTGAGCGCCCTGCAGGGTGTACCATCTGTTGTTTGAACTCCACTGTTCCCAGACCAGTTGAAGGTTTCCGCCTTGTCCTTTATTCGTACTTACCATAGCAATGGAATCGGCTCCGATGTTTGTTATGTCAAACCCGAGGCAATAATCAGAAGTAACAAGTACCGGGAAAGGAAACATGACAATATGTGCCTGGCTTTGGTCCGACGATGTGTCCACGTTTTTAACCGTATCGGTTATGGCCACAAACAATGTCCCCGGGCAGTTCTGATTCGTGTGTACCATGGTATCGTAGGTGGTGCCCTTGGTACTATCCATGTTCCAAATGGCAAACCTTATCAGCCCTAATGAATCAGCACGTTTATATCCGAACCAATAAATTGCCCCTTCGATATGATAATAGTAGGACACTTTAAACTGTTCGCATTTGCACTTGTCATTCCAGCCGTTTGTGCCTAACACGTAACCCCCGTTATCAGCTGGAATCATAACGTATTCAGGCGTTGCCAGGTTGGCTAAATTTCCGGGAAGCAATGTGTCGTTAGGCGTTTTCGCAAGATATGGATTATCCTGTTGGGGAAGCAGATAGGGCGTTCCGGATCTTTTCTGGGTAAAACCCTGGGTACTGATCAACAATATCAGGATCAGCGGAAGTATGATGGGTGTGTGTTTTAATTTCATAGGGTGCAAAAATACGAATATTTTAAGAGAAATGAATATTTGTTTACGGTAAAATACAGATAGCTAACGCAAATTATTGCTTTCAAGTATTTTTAAAAGATGATAAGTGAATGTTTTATCTGAAGTTATTTTAGTGTGTGATGTGTGCGATGTGAATGAAAAGAAAAACTAAACAATTTTTTCAAAGGCAACCATTAATAAGTTTTATCTGTGTACCTTTGCCGCTTAAAATTTAAAAAGATGAAAGTAGAAAAAAACAAAATGGTTTCTCTGATATACCGGCTTACTGAAAACGATGCAAACGGAACTCTGATAGAAGAAACAGGAGAAGACCGGCCTCTGAATTTTATTTTCGGCGTGGATGGCATGATCCCGGGTTTTGAAAACAATGTGCGT
>CAZMPB010000180.1:0-6014 GCA_964567775.1 uncultured Bacteroidales bacterium | reverse complement strand
TTCGTCCCGAAGCTACCGGTTTCGGCGGAATTTATTTCCTGGACCAGATGCTCAAAACTATGGGTACCGATTTGAAAGGTAAAACCGTTTCTACCTCAGGTTTTGGCAACGTAGCATGGGGTGCAGCTCTTAAAGCTACCGAACTCGGCGCCAAAGTTGTTACTATCAGTGGTCCGGACGGATACATTTATGATCCGGACGGAATTTCTGGTGAAAAAATTGACTATCTGCTCGAACTCAGAGCTTCTAACCAGGACATTGTAAAACCTTATTCATATGAATTCCCCAATTCAAAATTTGTTCAGGGAAAACGTCCTTGGGAAGTAAAAGTTGACATTGCGCTGCCCTGCGCAACTCAGAACGAACTCAACGGAGATGATGCAAAAGTTCTTATTGCCAATGGTGTTAAAGTTGTTGCTGAAATTTCCAACATGGGATGTACTCCCGAAGCAGTTGAAGCTTTCCACGCGGCCAAGATTCCTTTTGGCCCTGGCAAAGCCGTTAACGCCGGTGGTGTTGCAACCTCAGGTCTCGAAATGACTCAGAACTCAATGAAATTAAGCTGGGGAGCTGAAGAGGTTGATCACAGGTTACATGAGATTATGAAGAATATTCATGAAGCTTGTGTAAAACATGGCAAGGAAGCTGACGGTTATATCAACTACGTTAAAGGAGCAAACATTGCTGGCTTTATGAAAGTTGCTCAGGCTATGCTTGACCAGGGAATTGTATAATGCGGTTTAGGTTTTTAATTAAAAAAAGCTGTTTCAAATTTGAAACAGCTTTTTTTTTAGGCTTTCCTAAATTTTTTGCAATATATTATTACCTCTTCGTTAATTATTCGCCGGATAAAAGGTATTTTTGTCTGGTATAAACAATTAATCTTAAATAAAACATGAAGAAAGTTATCAACACCAAGCAGGCTCCCGCTGCTATTGGCCCATACAGTCAGGCCGTACTTGCCAATGGAATGCTCTTTGTTTCCGGACAGTTACCCGTCGATCCCGCAACAGGCCTTATGGCTCAGGATGATATTGAGGCCAATACTAAACAGGTTATGGCTAATATTTCAGCGATTCTCAAAGAAGCAGGATCAGATTTTTCCAATGTACTAAAAACAACAATTTTTCTTGCCGACATGAATGATTTTGGCATGGTAAACGAAATTTACGGCTCGTATTTTACTTCTGAGCCTCCTGCACGCGAAACCGTTCAAGTGGCACGTCTGCCAAAAGATGCTCGGATAGAGATCTCGGTGATCGCTACTGTATAAAGAATAAATTCAAATTAAGTGAATTTAAAATTTGATTATTAATTATTTAGATAATTTTTATATTCCCGGATTGTATAAATATCAAATTAAAATAAAATGAAAAAACTCTCCATCCTGTTATTAATTTCGATGACGTTTTTCCGTGCTGTGGCCGACGAAGGTATGTGGATACCGATTCTCCTTTCGCAGGGGCCGGAAGCTGATATGAAAAGGCTGGGAATGAAAATCTCTGCCGAAGATATATTCAGTCTGAACAAACCCAGCATGAAAGACGCAATCTGCCTGTTTGGCGGCGGATGTACCGCCGAGATTGTGTCGGACAAAGGGCTTCTTCTCACCAACCATCACTGTGGCTACAGTGCCGTACAGGCTCACAGCTCCGTTGAACAGGATTATCTTACCAACGGTTTCTGGGCAGGTTCTTTTGAAGAAGAACTGTCAAACCCAAAATTGAAAGTAACGATACTGACGTACATGGAAGACGTCACCGCCAGAATTTTGAAAGATATACCCACTGATGCGTCTGCTGAGAAAAGAAATGCCCTGATAGCCTTAAATACAGCGACTCTCCTCAAAGAAAATGCTAAAGATAATACTTATGAAGTAGCCGTGGAGCCCTTTTATTACGGTAATCAATATATACTGATCATTTCAAGAATTTACAGTGATGTAAGGCTTGTGGGGGCTCCGCCGTCAGGTATCGGCAAATTCGGGGGTGATACCGACAACTGGATGTGGCCGCGGCATACGGGCGATTTTTCTGTATTTCGCATCTATGCAGATAAAAATAACAACCCTGCCGAATATTCAAAAGATAACGTGCCTTACAAACCGCCTTATCATCTTACCATTTCCCTGAAAGGGCAACAACCCGGTGATTTTACCTTTATTTTCGGATATCCCGGTACCACCAATGAATACCTTGTTTCTTATGCCGTCGACCGGATTGCTAACTATGAAAACCCTGCAACGATAGGTATCAGAGGAAAAAAACTTGAAGTATACCGGAAATACATGGAGCAAAGCAAAAAGACCCGTATTCAGTATTCCTCTAAATATGCCAATGTCGAAAACTATTATAAAAAAATGATCGGCGAAAGCAATGGCGTAAAACGTACCGACATTATTGCCGAAAAGCAGGTTTTGGAAAAAAAATTCACAGATTGGGCACAGGCAGACCCTGACAGGCAGAAGAAATATGATAAGCTCCTTGAAAGATTTAAAGAGCTTTATGAAAAATACGGGACATACAACCTGGCTGCGGACTACGTGTATGAAGCAGGATTAGGTATGGAGATCGTGCGTTACGCGGCAAATTATGAGAACCTGGTAAAGATAAGCCGTGACAAAAAACAGAACGATGATGAAATCAATAAATATTTAGAACGCTTAAAGACTACTTCCGATGGATTTTTCAAAAATTATGACAGCCGTATTGATCATGAGATCGTGGCTTGTTTGTTGGAAAAATATTACAACGGTCTTGATAAATCACTGATTCCTGCAGAGATCGTCAGGGTAGGCAAGGAATATAACGGGGATTTTAAAAAATATTCCGGCGACTTGTTCAGCCGCTCTTTTATGACCGATGAAAATAAAGTTCAAGAATTCCTGAAAAATTATAAGCCCGCAAAAGCAAAAGAAATTGAAAAAGATCCTGCCTACATGCTGGCAATAAGTATTTACGAATTTTACCGGAATACTCTTTATTCAAAAGTTGAGGAATTTCAAGCCCAGTCTGAAGAGCTGTATCGTAGTTATATGCAGGGATTGATGGAAATGATGCCGGAAAAGAAGTTTTATCCTGACGCGAATCTGACTTTGCGCGTGGCATTCGGCCAGGTCGGAGGATTCAAACCCCGAGATGCCGTGGAATATAATTATTTCACTACACTGAAAGGCGTTATCGAAAAGGAAGATTCCACCATTTATGATTACACCGTAAACAGTAAACTTAAAGACTTATATAATAACAAAGATTATGGTATGTATGCCGACAAGGACGGGAGCATGCATGTGGCTTTTGTCGCTACCAACCATACCACAGGCGGCAATTCAGGCAGCCCGGTTTTCAATGCTGAAGGGCATCTGATAGGTATCAATTTCGACAGGGTTTGGGAAGGTACCATGAGTGATATTGTTTTTGAACCCGCGATGTGCAGGAATATCTCGGTAGATATTCGTTATTGCCTTTTCATCATCGACAAATATGCCGGGGCTCACCGCCTTATAGAGGAAATGACGCTGGCAAAATAAAGCTATCTTATCAGCAGTGTTCATAAAAGCATGGACATCTACAGTGATTTTTACATAAAAAACCTACTTTTGCATAAAAATAAGTAATGAAGAAGATTTATAAGTTTGTACTGAAATCCTTTCTGGGACCCATGTTGCTGACTTTCTTCATTGCATTATTCATACTTCTGATGCAATTTTTGTGGAAGTATGTGGATGATATGGTGGGAAAGGGTTTTGAATGGTATGTGCTGGCTGAATTATTGTTTTATGCGTCAGCAACTTTTGTCCCGATGGCATTGCCTCTGGCGGTTTTGTTAGCATCACTGATGACCTTTGGAAACCTGGGCGAACATTATGAGCTTGTGGCGATCAAAGCAGCAGGTATTTCTTTCCGGAAAGCCATGATGCCCTTAGTAATCTTCATAATAATCCTCAGTGGTATTGCCTTTTATTTTTCAAACAATATACTGCCGATTGCTAATTTGAAGTATGGTGTGCTTTTATTTGATATCAGGGAAAAAAAACCTGCACTGAATATCAATGAAGGGATATTTTACAACGAGTTGGAGGGTTATGTGATCCGCATAGGGAAAAAAGACAAGAACGGTATAGATATTACTAATGTTATGATCTATGACCATACCGAAGAAATGGGTAACATCAATGCTACTCTTGCGGAAAAAGGTAAAATGGAAACGACGGCTGATAAAAAAACGCTGATTTTTACACTTTACAATGGTTATAATTATTACGAACCGGTTTCTACCCGCGGCCATCGTGTAAATAAACCGATGCAGCGGACTCACTTCGAGGAAGAGACCCGCCGTATCGACCTGTCGGAGCTTAATATGATACGCAGCAAGGAAGATCTGTTTAAAGACAATTACCAGATGTTGAACCTGACGCAGCTTCAGGTAGCCATCGACACGCTGATAGGGCAAAGGGTGAGGAGAGAAATGATTATTGATAAATATGTCGAAGGGAACTTCACTTTTTACAAAAATACTGACACAACAAAGTTTTCTCCTGCCAATGGCTCTCGTCCCCTGAACGAAGATTTTATTTCTAATTTTCCGAAACAGGAACAGATGCCCATTGTTGACCTGGCGCTAAATAATGTTCGGGGGATTTACCAGCAGGTCGATTATTATTCGAGAGAGATAAATATGAAGAAGGAGATAATCGCCCGCCATGAAATTGAATGGTATCGGAAATTCACCTTGTCTGTTGCCTGCATCATTCTATTTTTTATCGGAGCCCCGCTTGGTGCGATAATCCGTAAAGGAGGCCTGGGAATGCCGGTGGTTTTTTCTACTTTGTTTTTTATTATTTTTCATGTGATCTCCATGACCGGTGAGAAATTTGCCCGTGAAGGCGTCGTCCCTGTTTTTCAGGGTATGTGGCTACCCACATTAATATTTTTACCGGTTGGGATCTTGCTGACATATAGCGCCAGTACCGATTCACGCATTCTGAGCTTCGATTGGTGGGCGGTGTTTTTTACCAGAATTATTAATTTTTTCAAACGTTGGCTTCCATACAAAAATAAAATAAAATGAATATTTTACAAATCTGTAATAAATCGCCATACCCGCCTAAGGAAGGCGGCCCCATTGCTATGCATAACCTGGCTGATGGGCTGATGATGCAGGGACACAACGTAGATATTCTCACCATGAACACATTCAAATTTCGCGTGGATGTGGATATGCTGCCTGTGGATTATCGTTTTAAAACAAATTTTACTGCAGTTTATGTTAATACAAGAATAAAATACCTTGATGCATTTCTTAACCTGTTTTCTTCAAAGTCATATCATATTCAGCGTTTCGATTCCCAGGAATTCAGAAATACACTTATCCAGATTTTAAAAAATAAGAATTTTGATATTGTCCAGCTCGAAACAATTTATGTGGCGCCTTACATAGATACAATTCGCAAATACAGCAAGGCGCAGATCGTGCTTCGTTCGCACAATGTGGAGCACCTTATCTGGCAGCGTTATGCTCAAACCATCAGCAACCCTGTAAAAAGACAATATGTGAAGTATCTTACAGAAAAACTTAAAAAATATGAAATGACAGTGTTTGGCCAGGTCGATGGTATAGCCGCTATTACCAATGTGGATGCGGACTATGTACGAAAAGCAGGTTTTTCAACGCCGGTGGTAACAGTTCCTTTTGGATTGAATATGAGCAAATGCATCGCGATGCCTCAGAAAGACGGGAACATTTCATTTTTTCATCTTGGCTCTATGGACTGGATGCCCAACCAGGAAGCCATCAGATGGTTCCTCGAAAAAAGTATGCCCCAGATATCAAAGCGTTTTCCGGAAACAATGGTTTATCTTGCCGGCCGAAATATACCGTCTTGGTTATATTCTTATAAATTTCCCAATTTGCAAGTGATTGGTGAAGTGGAAGATGCCGCGGAATTCATGCAATCAAAAACCGTGATGTTTGTTCCTTTGCTGTCAGGTAGTGGTGTCAGGGTCAAGATCATT
>CAZMPB010000179.1:0-6050 GCA_964567775.1 uncultured Bacteroidales bacterium | reverse complement strand
GATTGCCTTGCTGCTTGAGTCGGAAGAAATAAAAAAACACAAACCAAAATTCAACCGGAGCAGGATTAATGATGTTTTTACACATTCCATCAACTGGTATGAAGATGAAAAAGGCATCATTAATTTTTCCATTATACCTTATGAAGAATCAGAAAATGTATTGTTGTCATTCACCAGCCTGATCTCGGCAAGGGAGCGGCTGGAGCAATGGATCGACGAGTATACCCTTTGTATAAACTATTGCGGGTTGATGTCGAAGGATTCGGTATGTTTCAATCACATGATAAAAAAATGCAACGGTATCTGCGCCGGGAAGGAAGAGGTTGCGGTATATAATGCACGTGCTCGTGAAATCCTGAAACAGTATCTCACCGAAGATGAAAACTTTGTACTTGTCGACAAGGGACGGACGGAAGAAGAATGTTCGGTGATCCTTGTTGAAAACAGGCGCTATGTTGGATATGGATATATTGATGCGTCATCTTCTATCAGCAGCCCTGCTGAATTCAAAGATTATATTACCCGGGCTGGTTATTACCCTGACGCAGATTTACTTTTACATGGGTGGATGAAACGAAATCACGTCAAGAAAAAAATCAGCTGGTGATTTTTCCAATAAATAAACCCAAATGTTTCCAGTTAAGCTCAGTTTCTTTTGAATTTCCGTCCTACTCATGTTATCAAGTAATGCAATTATCAATTGTTCGACTTGGGGGGGCTTCCGGGGTGACTTCGTCTTCTGCCAGATTCCACGCATTTGGAAAGGTCATTCGAAGGAAGTTCTCGGTAAAGTGAAAACTTTTTTCTGGATATGCCTGAAGAATACGCGGGATGACTAATCCAAGGTATTCCACTAATTCCAGATCTTTGAAAATACGCATGATCTCCTGATTGCGGGGCACAGAGAAACCCTGAAAGAACTCTTCACGGCTTAAATCATCAGTTAAACCGCCGGTAGATGTAATCTCAATACTCATTTTTATTACAATTATTTTGCAAAACTTACAATATCCCCGTTGGCGCGAAATTTTATTCCGTGTCATCTAAAAGTTAATTTTTTTTATTGTATTAATTTTTTAAGGCAGCCGGGATAAAATGTTCTTTACACATACGTATTTCCAGCCTGTGCGAAGTGTTTCTCTTATCCTGTATTATTCAAAAAGGTGTTGCATACAAATCGTCAAAAGAGTTTTTCATTTTCATGTAAACATTATCTTCACGGCCCCTCACCTGCCCTATAAAATTGATATATCCTTCAAGCTGCCTGATAAACTTGACATTTAATGCTGAATCTTTATCCGCCGTCATATGGAAATGCTTGCTGGTGGCATCATATAACCCATTTTTCGTAAGATCATGGAGCATGGCCCGGGTACGTTTCAGCAATTTACGGTTAACATTTACCTTCTGATTAACGGTGATGCCTGTAACGGTTTGCCTCCGGTTGGCGCCTACCAGACGGAGTTTTTTCTGATTAATTCTAAAATGGTTTTTGTTTATGATGCTTACAATGTCAAGTATCATATCATCATGGATACGGTCATCAGATGAAAACGTAAGGTCATCGGCATACCGCGAATATTGAAGATTATTCATTAAAGCATAATTCTTCAGCTCTTTGTCGAGTTCAAGACAAACAAAATTTGAAAGCACCGGTGAGGTTGGCGCGCCCGTACACAAGAGACCTTTATAAGTTGTCAGCATGGTGAGCGCCCATGTTATCTGTTCGTCATAGTTGAACAAAGGGGACGAAAAAAGCTCTTTCACTCTTTTAGCCGAAATGCTTGGGAAAAAATCCTTTATATCAATATTCAGTAAATGGCTTTTACCGGTGTGAACCATGGCATTTTCAACGATATTACATCGGCGTCCGAGGTAATGCGGGTTGATAACGAAACCATGGACATCTTCGGGGTTAACAAGTAAATAGTACGCTTGAAGATAATAGTTCAGGTGTTTCTGCGTTTTTTTAAGTTCTTTACCCGGTGCATAGATATCTCTGTACCCGCCTCTTTTTTTTGGCAAAACATGATGTCTGTAAATAGGTTGGTTGATCATGTCTTGAACATCAAATAAAAAAGCGCCCAGCAGCCGGGCAAGGTCTTTAGGAGTTTCAACCGTATGCAAATAACACGCATTCAGCACATGTTTTTCGGTTTGTTTAATGACCGGATTAGACGCAAACAGGCCTTCACGTTGATATTTTTGTATCAACATCCTGTTGGTAACGGCAAATGCTATAATTTCTTCAGCAGTCATCTTATTAAGAAAAAATGAGCCGTTGACGATTATCTGTGACCTCACAGCTGCTTACGCGAAGCGCAGCGCAGCGAGCATCGTAGTATGCAGAAAGTAATAACTTCCATGCGCTACCGGGTTGCTGGAACACAACCGCAAGTCGTTCCTCTTGTGACTCATAATCTTTAGTCAACGGCTCAATATTTTAAAATGGCGGATTGTCAATTTCATCCATCCTTATCTTGTCGAAAGTGAACCCGGCCGTGGTTTCTATAAAATCCTCAAAAACAGTAAAATCATTATTATACCTGAGTTTAATGTCTCCCGTAGCACCGGCCCTGTTTTTTGCTACTATCAGTTCGATTATATGTGAGGTGCAAATACCATCATCAAACTCCTCAATGCGGTAATATTCCGGGCGATATAAAAATATCACCTTATCTGCATCCTGTTCTATGGATCCGCTGTCGCGCAAATCTGAAAGAATAGGACGTTTGGAACCCGGACGGCGCTCACATTCCCTGCTCAGCTGGCTTGAAACAATTACACAGACATTAAACTCGCGTGCAATGTTTTTCAGTTCCCTTGTTATATAACTTATCTCAAGCTCACGGTTATTACGGAACCGGGGATGGCTCATCCGCTGTAGATTATCAATTATGACGACCTTTATGCCGTTTTCAGCTATTTGTTTCTGACAATGGGCCCTTAACAAGGAAACGGAATCGCTGCAGCTATCATTGAAAAAAATTCTATGAGCATCCGGTTTTATTTCAACATTGCGAAAGATCATTTCCTTTTCATAAGGTTCCAGATCTCCTCTCATCAACCTTGATGTTGGAATTTTTGCCAGGATCGAAACATATCTGTCCTTCAACATGCTTAAAGAATAGTCGAATGAAAAAAACAGAACAGGAATAGTTTCGGGAAACCTCATGGATAAATATATCAAAAACTGGGTTTTTCCCATTGCCGGCCGGCCTCCCACCACCACAAGTTCGCCCGGAGAGAACCCTCCTATGGCGCGATCCAGGCTTTCAATCCCTGATTTAATAAAGTGTTCGCTCACCAATGGATTTTTTATTTCCTCTAGTTTCTCGGATATAAGGGTTGCTAAACTCACAGAATCTTTTGGCGTAATTTTTTTTAAATCATTATTATAAAGAAGATTTTTCAGCTGAAAAACCACTTCATGCTCATCAGCATTTTCCTGATTGATAATACTTTCAATTTGTTTTATTAATTCATGTTTCATCTTGCTAAGTTACTGAAGCGATTTTGCATTTTCGCTATTGTTGATAACTAAATTCAGATTGCAAATAAGTGTTTGATTTACAAAGATTCTTGTTTTTGTCACCTGGTCAGTGGCAATTATAATTCTATAAATTCACAAGATTTATCCGAATGCTCTATTAGAAATTTTTGACAAAACAAAGTCATAGAATATTTCGGTTTGTATTTTTTGTCAGCCTCAGCCAAGCTTATTAAACCAACTTTTTTCTTTGCCATAAATCGGTTTTGCCGACACAAAATATTTGTCTGAAGGGAACACAAATTCTATCTGATTGAATTCATTTCTGATGATTACAGCGCTGCCTGTTACTTCCAATTTTCCAACTGTTTTAAACTCAAATTTAGCTGTCATTATTTCCATATAATCCGGACTGTAAACCTGATCATCAGTCCAAATCTCGTACTTGCCCTTTATCCGATCTTGCTTTCCGCTTTCTTTCGTAAAATGCGAGTACTCATACTCGGTGAGCTTCATCAGGTTGCTTACCTTAATATTTTGCAGGCCATTTTGAACGGGGACTGCACCAAAATCCAGCTTAAGGCCCAACACTTTTTCTATTCTTTCCTTAGAATACTCCATCTGCTCTTGGGGCACTTGATTTTCGTTCAGTTTCTTAACGAGTTCTGAAATTACAAAATCACGGTAGTCAGGATGAACAGTTTCCAGGTGAAGGAAGTACCATGGATATTTACTGTTGATGATTTGAAAAGGCTGCTCAAAGTTGTCGTACTCTCCTTTTTCGCTTACTCCCATGCCTTCATCTGCCGGGTCAAACTCGTTATGATGATAAATAAATTTATCGCCTGAAGAGTCACAGATTCTTATGATGCTAAGCCCTCCTCCTTCGGCTAAAATTTCAAATACGGTTTCATATTGATTTTTCATGGTTCTTATTATTAATGATTATTATTTATTTTGATGTTATCATTCAAAAACTTCATGACAAATTTCAACTGTGTTCAAATGAAGTTCTATCACCTTTGAAACAGGACTCTGATATCCGCCGGCTAGGTTCCAGACAAGCGGGATGTTATGTTGTTTTGCGAACTCAAAAACTGTTTTATCTCTGACTTTCATCTCTTCCGTGGTCAGGTATCCGCCCAAAGGGTCATCGATGTGGGGGTCGGCACCGGCCTGATAGAATATCATGTCGCGGTCCGTAAAACTGCAAAGTTTTTCAAAAGTGCGCCCGTTGCGGCTTTCCGTCATATAATCATCCATTGTATAATGTTTTATATCAAAGCCGAACCTGTTTATCAAAGCCACTGTTCCATTGCCGTAATGAGCATCAAGGTCTATGATGCCGATGCGGATTTTTGGAAATTCCTTTAGCAATAAGGCTGCGCTTATCATCAGCCCGTTGAACGTGCAAAAACCCATGGTGCTGGAATAGTCTGCATGATGAAATCCGGAGGTTGGCGACATGGCCAAGGTTTTGCTAACATAGGCATAACGTGCTGCATGATAAAACGAACCGCTTGTCCAGAAAAGCGAAGCCGCGATTTGCGGCAGGTGGTTGCCAAAACCATTTGCTTTTCTGCAGGAGAGGATGTCCTCCACATGTTTCCTTTCATGTACCAGGCAGATATCCTCTTTGCTGAGTGGTAACCATTCAGAAACCATTTCAATATATGGCAATTCTTTGAGCTTCTCCGCCATTATTTCAGGCTTGCCGGCACTCGGCGACATACTGTGGTTGTTGCCTACCGATTGCTTGGGGTTGTAAAATACTTTCATTGCTTTTTCTCCTCCATTTTCTTTAGTGTTGCTGTTTATCTTTGTTTGTGAAAACAAAAGTAGGTCAGCTTATCTCGGAGTCAAAGCTATATAAGGTGATAAATGAATTTGTAAGCTTACAAACCGCTGTCAGCAATGAAAATCAAGGTGTACCTGTTCCGGTGCGATGCCGATACGGAACACTTCGCCCCGGTTACCGTTAAGGTAATAATAACCTGCAAGAGGTTCGCCCAACTGAGCTTTCAGTTTTTTATTCAATGAATTTTTATTTTTTGAGAAAGTTCCCTCTTTTAAATAATGCGCTATCAAATTGTCAATAGTCCGTTCGCTGCCGCCAGGCCGCAAGGTTTTGTATATGGCCAGCAATTCGGCCCTGAATTCCGGCAAATCGTTAAACGTTACTCCATCCAAATGTTTCAGGAAAAAAATAAATAATGTTTTTGGCAGGTAATCAAGCTTTATTTCTTTGTCCCCTATCATAATCATCCCGGATGCGTCAACAGTGAGAGTTTTGGGAGTGATGTTCCGGGTAAATCCCTGTACAAAAAGCAATTGTTTTCTGATGATTTCAAACAGGCCTATCGCATGGTCAATAATCTCCTCATCCATCCGCGCCTCTTTCATTTTGCATAAGCATTCGTTACAGATATCTCCCGTCCGGAGCTTAATGATTATTTCTTTTTTGTTTGCACAAAGATCGTTCATACAGCCGATGGTATGGGTATGAAACCAGTGATCAGGCAAACCCGGAGGCATTTTCATAAGTATTCTCAGGATGTTT
>CAZMPB010000178.1:0-6110 GCA_964567775.1 uncultured Bacteroidales bacterium | reverse complement strand
TACAAATAGAGATCGACTGAATTTTATTTCCTGAACAGGCAATCAGTTCATCGGTTCCGTCATTGTTGATATCAACAATTGAAAAAATATTCATTTCAGGAAAATCTGCAATCACTTCTGATGGTAGTTTTATAAATAAAAAATGGGATTTCTGTGGTTCATACCATAACAATGAAAATGGTTTGTTTTTTCTTAATACCAGAATTTGTTCACAGTTATTACCCGATCTGAAAAACTGACCATGGGAGAAAACATCTTCTGCCGTCAGCACAAGTGAATCTTTTCCATCGGGAGAGTATACAGAGGTGCTCTTTACGTTGTTTGCTAAATCTTTTTCAAAAAAAACCGGAGGATACGGCGGTTGATTGACTAACGGAATAAACCGATTCTTAGGTGGTGATTTCTCAGACAGCGCTTTTTCACCCTTAATAAGCTGTTTGCCAAAAACAACCTGAATATTATCAATATATACCGTGTTATTACAATTATTCCAGAAATATATCTTTACCAAATCATCAAACTGTACTTTTTGTTCTTTCCAGTCAGCTTTTCCGCAAATATAAAACCAGGTCCTTTTTTTGTTTTTTCCTTCTTTAATATCCGATGTGGCTGAATATTTGAGTTTATTCGATTTGTCAACGATCTGAAACATCAGTTTTCCTTCCAAATCCTTTGCCGTATCGGCAACATAGATCCAGGCGCCAAAAAGGGCGTTGGTGATACCCTGAAGATGATTGTCAAACAAAACCTGAATAGCAGGGCTGTAGGCTCTTTTTCCCGACACCTTCAGTGCATTTTTGCCTGAAAAGACACATTCATTCGTTACAATATTTTTATCTGTTATTTTTTCGAGATCGTATTGATAGGCACCCGGAAAAGTAGTACTGTCAGATGCAGGGATCACGGATGATATCACCGGAGGTTTTGGAGAAAAAAGATCATGTTTCTGATAATAAATCAGGTAAAGAAAAAACAAAACAAAAACGAATAGTAATCCCAGAAAAAAAAATATTCGGTGTTTTGTATACATTGGTCAAAATTTTCGGCAAATATACGAACGAAATGAAAAGACAATTATTTTATCATAAATGGCTGCACTTTATTTTTATTAATACTTTTGCAGATTAATATTTTATAATTTTTTATGGCTGTATTATCTATCATCATCCCTGCATACAACGAAGGGAAAACCATACACATGATCCTTGATAAGGTCGATGCTGTAAAACTTATTGAAAACATTCAAAAAGAAGTAATTATTGTTAACGATTGTTCAAAAGATAATACGGAAGAAGCTGTATATGCGTATAAAAACGCCCATCCTGGCCTGAACATTCAATATTTTAAGCATGAAAAAAACTCAGGAAAAGGCGCTGCATTGCACACAGGTATTGAAAAAGCTACTGGTGACTATCTGATCATCCAGGATGCCGATCTTGAATACGACCCTGAAGAATATAACATTATTCTTAAGCCGATCATCACCGGTTTTGCCGATGTGGTGTATGGTTCAAGATTTATCGGAGGAAAACCACATCGCATACTGTTTTTCTGGCATTCGATCGGGAACCGGCTTCTGACCTACTTCTCAAATATGTTCACCAACCTGAACCTGTCGGATATGGAAACCTGCTATAAATTGTTCCGCCGGGATTTTATTCAAAGCATTAAATTACGCGAGAACCGTTTTGGTTTTGAACCTGAAGTTACTGCAAAAATTGCGCGGATAAAAAACATCAGAATTTATGAAGTGGGAATTTCCTATTACGGACGCACTTACGCAGAAGGAAAAAAAATAAACTGGAAAGACGGCTTCAGGGCTGTCTACTGCATACTGAAATACGGGCTTTTCAGATGCAAATAAAAACACTTTTACCAGATCTTTCCTTATTTTAACATGTATTATATCGACACCCACACCCATCTGTATGCTGAAGAATTTTCGGAAGATATCGGGAATGTCATTCTCAGGGCTTCTGAAAAAAAAGTGAACAAATTGCTGTTACCAGATATTGACAGCAGCAGTCGGCCGAAAATGCTGGAATTAAAAAAAAGATTTCCTGACAACTGCTTTCCTATGATTGGATTGCATCCCACCTCTGTAAAAGAAGATTATCAAAGCGAACTTCAGGAAATTGAAAAAATCATTTCCTCTGAGAAATTTTATGGGATTGGCGAAACAGGCATTGATCTTTACTGGGACAAAACTTTCCTCAATGAGCAAATTGATTCATTTACATTTCAGATAGAACTTGCATTAAAATACGAGCTTCCTGTTGTAATTCATTCGCGCAAGTCGCTCAATGAAATATTTTCGATTTTAAAAAAATATAGTAGTAAAGGGTTAACAGGTGTTTTTCATTGTTTTCCCGGCAACATCAGAGAGGCTGACCAAGCTGTTGATATGGGATTTTATCTGGGTATAGGCGGAGTTGTTACTTACAAAAACTCATCGATGGCGGAAGTGGTCAAACATATAGGCGTTGAGCATATTATACTGGAAACCGATGCGCCATATCTGCCGCCAGTACCTTATCGCGGAAAACGTAACGAAAGTTCCTACATTCCAATAATTGCAGAATCTATTGCACAATTAAAAAACCTAAGCATTGAAGATATAGCTAAAAGCACAACAGTTAATGCTGAAAAGCTATTCCGTTTTTAATAAATTTACTTGCTTAAAGCCGATTTTCAAATTCATATAATTTGGAGTCCGAACAATGGAAACTACACGTTTTTTCAGCTTTAGTAAAAAATATTTTTGCGTGTGCTAAAATTGTTGTATTTTCGCTTTGTTGTATTACATAATTATATATTTTTTAACAAAATAAAAAAAATAAAATTTAATCATAATATTCAAATAATGATACTTTTTTATATTTTATACTTTTCACACATTTTCAGACATTTAAGAAAAAAAACAGACTAATAAATCAATTTCAATACGTTAAATTATTCTTAATTTTTAATTTTACGTTAATATTTGTTAAAAAAGAGATATTGTGATTTTGTGTTTTTATATTTGTACTTTTAAACTTAAAAAACAATTATCATTAAATTCAATTATGAAAGAAAGAATTACATTTTTCACATCTTTAAATTTTAACCCATTATTAATTGGCTTATTCCTGTTGTTTACGACCTTTGGTTATTCACAGCAAAATGTGTCTGTTAATATTACCGGCAACCCTGCAGATCCTTCTGCAATGCTCGATGTTAGCAGCACATCAAAAGGACTTTTGATTCCTCGTGTTGCTTTAAATTCAATTAATGATATTACCACAATAGCAAATCCCGCGGTTTCATTATTGGTTTTTAACACCAATGCTGCAATGATTGGTGGGGCTGTTGGCTTTTGGTACTATAACGGAGCTATGTGGGTACAGGCAATAGGTCCACAAGGCGCTCAGGGCGCTACCGGGCCACAAGGTATTCAGGGCGCTTTTGGTGCTACAGGCGCTACCGGCGCAGCAGGAACCAATGGAACAAATGGCGCAGTTGGTGCAACAGGCGCTACTGGTGCAGCAGGAACCAATGGAACAAATGGCGCAGTTGGTGCAACAGGCGCTACTGGTGCAGCAGGAAGCAATGGAACAAATGGCGCAGTTGGTGCAACAGGCGCTACAGGACCTGTAGGTTGTGCTTCAGCCAATTATGTTATTAAATCCAACGGGACAACTGGAACATGCAGCATAATTTATGATAACGGAACAAATGTCGGTATCGGCACAACAGTACCTCTTTCAAAACTCAGTGTTGGTGGTGCAGGAAATAGTTTGTACACGGGATATTTTTCAAACACTAGTGGGACTACATCATCTATTGGTGTTTATGGTCATAACAATGGAGCTTCAGGAGCTGTTGGTGTTTATGGTCATGCCGTAAATACCGGGTATTGGTCATATGGTGTTATAGGAAACTCCCCCTGGAGTAGCGGTTCAAATACCACTGTAGGTGTTTATGGGATTTCAAAGGCTCCATCAGCTCAATCAAGTGGCAGGACATGGGGTGTGTTAGGTATAGCAGGTGATGCTACAACTGGTTATAATTATGGTGCCTGGGGCGAACTTCAGGGATCAAATGACGGCGCAGCTATTGTTGGTTTATGTACAGCCGCTGGGAATACGATGACCATGCCAATACCCGGTAAATGGGCAGGTTGGTTTGAAGGTAATGTTAGTGTAAATGGGCAAGTAAAAATCACAGGAGGTTCTCCGGGTGCAGGAAAAGTACTTACCTCAGATGCATCAGGACTTGCTTCATGGCAAACACCTTCGGCGGGTGGCATTACCGGATCTTGTGCTTCCGGAGCCAATTATGTTCCCAAAATGGCAAGCACTACATCAATTACCTGTAGCCAGATCTATGATAACGGAGCTAATGTCGGAATCGGAACGACTGTACCGGGTGCGCTATTACATGTTCAAGGAAGAACGGCCAACATCGGACAAAACAATTCTTTAACCGTACCAAGCGGAACATGGGGTGCAAATGTGGCTATGGGAGCCGCTAACACAATTTCCGGGGGCAGAGGAAATTCTTTATACGGATATTCTAATTCTATTGGGGCATCAACTGATTTCAGCACCGCCATTGGTACCTGGAATGCTATAACATCTACTTCAGGCGGTCACGCTTTCGGTCTGTATAATCAAGTTGCCGGTAGGGACGCTATTGTAATCGGAAATTACGTGAGTAATACTATTGATGATTGTATCCAACTGGGCTGGAATTCAAGTTTAGCTGACGCCACAATGACTCTTACAAGCGGAGGCAATGTAGGAATTGGAACAACCGCACCAAGCGCACAACTTCACACAACGGGGACCTTAAGATTCTCTGGAGCAGGTACTCCAGCCGCAGGCCGTGTTCTTACTTCTGATGCCAGCGGAAATGCCACCTGGCAGATTCCCACAGGATCTTCAAGTGCATGGGCTCTGTTAGGAAATGCCGGAACAAGCCCCTCAACTAACTTTGTGGGAACCACAGATGCCCAGGAATTAACTTTCAGAACGAATAATGCAGAACGAATGAGAATAACTTTGAGAGGGCAGTTAGTACCTAAAAATACGGGCTATTCCATATTTATGGGTGAAAGTGCAGGACAAGCTGACGACCTTGCTAATAATTACAATGTATTTCTTGGCCACGAAAGCGGAATGGCAAACACTTCCGGTATGGACAATATCGCTATTGGAACAAGAGCTTTGGTTTCTAATACCACTGGTTATGGAAATATCGCTATCGGATACTGGTCATGTCAAAATCAATCAACAGGTACAGCGAACTATAATACCGCTGTCGGGTATTATTCTTTGTATCAAAATAAAGGAGGCAATAATACCGCTGTTGGTTATGCCGCAGGAGCAGGAGCAGGCAGCCCGACCTATTCCTATTGCACGTTTTTGGGCTACGATGCCGACTTTGACGTATCAGGAACTTACACCAACGCTATGGCCTTAGGTTATTATGCAATCGTAGATGCCTCAAATCATGTCAGGATAGGAAATACATCTGTGACACAAATTGGCGGAGCGGTTTCATGGACGGTCATATCAGACGGCAGGGTAAAAGAAAACGTCAAGGAAGATGTTAAAGGATTGGATTTCATCATGAAATTACGCCCGGTTACCTATAATCTTAATAAAGACAAACAGGACAAGATGCTGAACAATGTTGACAAGAGTAATTATCCGGAGAAATATGATATTAACAAAATAAAATTCAGCGGTTTTATTGCCCAGGAAGTTGAACAAGCCGCCAGGGAAGTTGGATACGATTTTAGCGGTGTTAACAAACCAAAGACTGAAAATGAACTTTGGGGCCTGAAATACTCTGATTTTGTTGTCCCTATGGTAAAAGCAACACAAGAACAACAAAAAATAATTGAAGAACAACAAATTAAGATTGATAATCTGCAAAAGCAAATTGATGAATTAAAGGCATTGATTAAAGCTAAAAATTAAAAAAAAAATTTAAATATAATAATCTATTAATATAAACCCAGCATAAAACAAACAGATCATGAAAAAATCAGCAATTTTTTTAATCTTAATTATACCGAGGCTGAATGATTTTGCGAAAAAGTTAACAAGGTAATGTTCAAAAAT
>CAZMPB010000177.1:0-6239 GCA_964567775.1 uncultured Bacteroidales bacterium | reverse complement strand
ATGCAACCATAAATTTAAAAAACTGTTTCATAGTTTGTTTTTTTAGCGGGTTAATTTTGAATTCTCAGGTAAAATTAATATTAAAAAACAAGTATTTGACAATGGCAGGAAATAAATGTTACAGTTTGCGGTCGGTTATTTAGTGAATTTTATACTTTTGATTTAAAAAAAAACAGGGATATGGTTTGTTTTTCTCTCGGAAGTAATATGGGCGACAGGGCATCATATCTTAAAAAAGCCCTGCTGCTGATGTCTGAAAATGTCGGAGAGATGACCGCCGCTTCGTCGGTATACGAAACGGAACCCTGGGGTGTCAGCAAGCATGAGAACTACCTCAATATGGTGGCCGTTTTTGATACGGCATTAAGCCCGGGCGAGCTTCTAAAAACCACTTCTTTGATCGAAAAACAACTCGGGCGTGTCAGGAGATCAAAAGAAATAGAACCCCGCACCCTTGATATAGATATTCTTTTTTATGACAGCCTGATCATAAACGAACCCAACATGGTCATCCCGCATCCGCGGATAACACAGCGCAAATTTGTGTTGCAACCGCTTGCTGAGATTATGAAAGATTTTGTCCATCCCGTAAGCAGATCAACAATCGGGGAATTATTTTTACATTGCACCGATAATTCTGAGGTGGTCAAAACAAAAATAAATTTATTTTTGCACTGATGTATGATTTTATAGCCATAGAAGGAAATATTGGCGCCGGAAAAACATCGCTGTCTACAAAAATTGCACAGCAATTTGATGCACGGCTTATCCTGGAGCAATTTGAGGATAATGCTTTTCTTCCAAAGTTTTACCGGGATCCGGAAAAATATGCTTTCCCGCTCGAGCTGAGTTTTTTGGCTTCGCGGTATCAGCAACTGAAAGAGCAATTGTCGAATAAGGACCTGTTTAAAACATTTACTATCTCCGATTATTATATTTTCAAGTCACTGATCTTTGCAAAAAAAACACTGCAGGAAGATGAACTGAAGCTGTACACACGCCTTTTCAATATCATTAATTCCACGCTGCCCAAACCCGATCTCCTGGTTTATCTGTTTGTCGAAGTTCCCCGCTTAAAACGCAATATTATCTCGCGTGGAAGGGAATATGAACAGGATATTGCACACGAATACCTTGAACGCATTCAAAGCGGGTATTTTGATTTTATAAAGCAGCAGACCGACCAGCGAATCCTGATACTGGATGTCAATAATATTGATTTTGTACATTCCGAATCCGACTACGATAAAATACTTGAAATTATCATGCAGGAGTACCCTGTCGGTATTCAAAGGATGGAAGTTAAATAGCGGTGATCCGGAAAAAATCTTCAGGTGTCAGACAGGTATTCTAATTTTGATTATTCTTGTCACCAAAAGCAAACCACTAAACAAAATGTCATGACAAAGAATTTCCTTATATCCGTTTTCTTTCTGAGCTTTTCTTTTTCCCTTTTTGCGCAAACATACATTACCAATGTGACCGTTGCAGATGTAGCAAAACAAAAATTGATTCCCGGCCAGACGGTTGTCATAAACAATGGCCTGATTTCAGGTATTCAGCCCTCCGGCAAAATAACAGTTCCTGCCAATGCCACGATAGTTGACGGGAAGGGTAAATATCTCTTGCCCGGATTGACCGATGCGCATATACACTTTTTTCAGAATGGCGGATTGTATACCCGCCCGGATGCTATTGATCTGCAAAACATTGTTCCGTATCGGAAAGAAATTGAATATTCACACGAGAACATGGATGAAGTGTTGCGCAGGTATTTACAAAACGGAATTACAAGCGTGTTTGATGTTGGCGCCACTTACAATTTTTTAAAACAAAGGGAAACTTATAAAAATGCGGATCATGCGCCGGATATTTATATGAGTGGCCCCTTGCTGACTACGTATGAGCCGGCCGTATATGAAAATTTAAAAGATGATGAACCTTTTACGCTGATCAAAACGCCCGAAGAAGGAAGAAAAATGGTACATCAGCAGATGGCTTATCATACTGATTTTATTAAAATTTGGTATATCGTAAAGCGCGATACCACAAGTGTGGAGGCGGGGGCAATGAAGTATCTGCCCATTGTCAAAGCCATCATTGATGAAGCCCACAAAAATAATTTAAAAGTAGCGGTTCATGCCACGCAAAGGGTTACCGCACAATTAGCCGTGGAAAACGGCTGCGATTATTTAGTGCATTGTGTTGATGATGAAATTTTGTCAAATGATTTTATTCAGTTATTAAAAAAGAATAAGACCATCCTTTGCCCGACCTTGATTGTTCACGATGGTTATACGAATACTTACGGTCAAAAGATTGACATGACCTATCATGAATTAGTAAGAGCCGATCCTTTTCAGCTGGGTTCTTTGCTGGATCTGAAACACCTGGCCGATACCGCGCTGGCCGGTAAATATAAAAACCGTTCAAATTCCAAAGATGCCGTTGAAAGAGCTGCCAAAGCCAATTCTATCACAAAGCAAAATTTAAAAGCATTATCAGATGCCGGTGTTATCATTGCAAGCGGGACAGATGCCGGGAACATCGGCACCTTACACGCATCTTCTTACCTGGCGGAATTAATCGCCATGAAAGAGTGCGGGATGAGCAACTGGCAGATCATACAGGCATCCACTATGAATTGCGCAAAGATACTGGATAAAGAAAACGAGGTGGGAACGGTTGCTGTGGGTAAAAAGGCCAACCTGATCCTGCTGGATGCCGATCCTATAGAAAATATTGAAAACATTGCCCGGATTTACCGTGTGATCAACAAGGGTGTTGTTTTTGACCCCGATACATTAATCAAAGACACACCGGCTGTTTTGGCACAACGACAAGTAAACGCTTATAATTTCAGAAACATTGAAGCGTTTCTGGAACCGTATGCTGACGACGTTGAAATTTACGATTATCCGGATAAATTTGTGTACAAAGGGAAGGAAAATATGAGAACAGGATATTCGGAAATGTTTGAAAAGACCCCGAATTTACATTGTGAAATAAAAACAAGAATCGTACAGGGAAACATTGTCATAGATAAAGAGCGCGTTCAGTTCCGGGATAAAGTAATAGAAGCGGTTGCCATTTATCATATAGAAAAAGGTAAAATTCAAAGGGTTTATTTTATTAAATAAATTGTCCGCCCATTACCGAAAAGGGAATAATAGCGTCGAGAGGCTGTCTTAAAATATTCTTTAAATGATTTTCAGCAAAGGCTATTTTTGAGACAGCCTCGGAATTAAATCTGATAAAAACTTATGTCATGCCAATGCCTCAATGGATCAACTTCAATATCATTCTTTTTGTTCTGTGCTGTCCCGTATATTCCAGTTTGAAAGTGTACATGCCCGACGGCAGGTTCTCCGGTGAGAATACAACCGAATGTTCTCCGCTGATCTGCCATTGATCCACCAGTTCTTCAATAACCCAGCCCTTAGCATTATATACTCTTAATTTTACTGTTCCGTCTTCCGGTAATTTGTATGTCAAAGTCGCTTGACCATTAAATGGGTTAGGATAACCTGCAAACTCAAATCCTACGTCATTGCCGTTGCCCTGAAAAAAGATGGTGGGCATCAACAGATAGGCGCCATCATTATTCTGACCATACTGGTCGGCGATCAAACCTGTGCCGGTCAGATAAAAATCAAGTTTCCCCGGATCAGGTTCGATGATCGAACGAAAACCAAGCCTTATCAGTTCATCGTTGGCAGCCACATCAAAATTATTTATTGTGGCGAATACCACCCTGATAATTCCGTTATTGTCGGTTACCAGCAAGTCATTACCCTGGGCAATAATCTCATATAATGTCGGATTTATTTTAACCGGGATGATGTTATTACTGGTTTTTGGCATGAAAGCCTTCTCGAGTTTGTATTTATCACTTGGATAACCCAATTCCAGGCCCAATGAAGAAAACCCTATCATTGAGGTACTTATCCGTAATGGAACCTCAAAGTACCCATTATTATTTGAATTTATTGACTCATCTGACCTGAGGATGATATTTTCATCAGGTAATGATTTTGCCATACTCCAGTATGTTGCTGAATCTTTGTATTTAGTACTGGAAGCATCATAATCACCGTAGCAGATCGTTTGCAGGGTAACATTAAGGTCGGACCCCGCAACAGTCACGGAGGTATCAATGGCTACCCAGTTGCCTTTCGGAAAGTTTTTGTCGCGATCGTATGGCGCCGCGATCTTAGCACTGATCCTGCCAATGTCAACCATATTAACTGTAGGGCCATATGCATTATATGAATTATCAACATTTGCTGCGTTCTTATGTTTTATTGTAAAACTTCTTGACGGATCAACCACGGTATCATGGCCAACAAAATATTTCAGCAAGGCCAGGTCAATCGAGTTAACCTGATCACAGTACTGCATGGTATCAGCCACATATTTGTCGTAGGACAGTATGTAAGTGCCATTGGCGACATTAGTAAATTGATAAACACCGAAGGCATTACTTGTATCCCTTGCGAGCTCGGTTCCGGCAGGATAACTTTTCAGGATTACGACCACCTTGTTAATATTGTATTTTACAGAACTGTAAGCTGGGAGATTTGGTGGCGGATTCCCTGCCATTGCCTTAGCCGCATATCGTGTTTTTCCACTGATGGTATAGCCCGACCCAACTACAAAATAGATGACGTTGGAATTACCTGAAATACAGCCATTAGTATTAGTTACAACGACATAATAATTACCCGTGACCGTTGGAGAATAAGATGGTGCATTTGCCCCGGTAATAATACCGGAATCATTATACCACTGATTTCCGGTGGGGGCTGATGAAAACAACGTATTTCCGTTTTGAGTAATTATGGGCACAGGTGGAGGATCAGTGGCGTTTAATACGGCGATATTGTATGTAATTGTGCATCCGTTTATATCTGCGACAGTAACAAAGTAGTTTCCGGCGGCGACATTTGTAAGATCTTCTGTGGAGGCCCCGTTTGACCAGGTATAATTGTATGGTATTGTTCCCCCACTCACCGTCAGGTTCACAGAACCGTTGGCGTTACCACAGGTGGCATTGACGGCTGTTGCTGTTGTATTTAAAGCTTGTGGCGGCTGTGCTAATACCACCATGGATGACGCTGTGCATCTGTTGGCATCCGTAACAGTTACCGTATAAGTTCCGGGAGCAGTATAAGGGTTAACTACCGGGTTCTTTTGTGTTGATGTATAGTTTCCCGGCCCCGACCAGTTGTACGTCAATGTATTACACCCTAATACGGTGCTGCCGTTAGCAGTCAGGTACAGGTTGCTCGCATTACACGAAAACGAATATGATGATGATAATCCCGGAACCGGCAATGTGACAGGGTTTCCTGTATTGTCTGTGTAAGTTTCCCCCAATAATGTCTGTATAGAGTTGTCATACGTCATTCCCGGCGGATTGGTGTCCGGAGTGGGGGATGGCGCCGGATAGTTATTCTCAAACATCCTTATGCCACTAGGGCAAACAGAAGTCGGTAAACTAAAGGTAAACAGAATGATATCTGCTCCGGCCACTAGGGGAGGATAAAATTGTCCTCCATAAGTCGCAAACTTGTGATAGTCTTTATAACCGTCAAAAGTTAGTACATTATATGCTGGTGATTGATCTGTCCAGGTGCCGGGAGTCAGGGAGGTACATGATATTGAGGTGTTGGGTACCGACGCCGGTACTACAATACAAAAACCTGCCGTCGCTAACAGGTCATCCAGGCCGGAGGCCACGGCGCCGCCAACGTGCAGATGTGCTTCATATAAACAACTCGTTTGATTGTACTTTATTTCTAACGTTGACTCCATTAAAGTCTGTGCTTTTAACATCGGAATTAAAGAAAAAATAATTACGATTATTGATGTAAATTTTTTCATAGGCCTGAATTTTATTCATTTTTTTAAAAAACATTATAAAGCTTTAAAAAACCATTATAAACGATAATATTGCAAAGATAAAAAAATAAAACAGAAATAGCAAGTTTATTATTAAAAAAATCTCAAATTCTGCATATTAGTCGGCAAATTTTATTATTTGGTGCGCAGTAACGGTAATTTTATGGCCGTATGGCGTACTGTTCTGATAATAGCGATAGCCCAATCCCGTGGCAGAAAAGCAAGGGTTGACGCAAACATAGGCTTGGTGAATTAAACAGGATTGCGGTTGTTATATTTAATTGGCTCTATTCTAAATTAAGTATGAAATATTTTTTAACCGCTATTAAATATTG
>CAZMPB010000176.1:0-6415 GCA_964567775.1 uncultured Bacteroidales bacterium | reverse complement strand
GATCACCTGACAGCCCATCCTGATATCACATTAAAAGGTTTTTGCACCTTGGCAGAAATTAAAAAAAACACTGCGGAAACAATACTGGTAAACCTGA
Source organism: uncultured Bacteroidales bacterium (assembly GCA_964567775.1). Lineage (GTDB taxonomy): Bacteria > Bacteroidota > Bacteroidia > Bacteroidales > CAIWKO01 > CAIWKO01. Next base: position 6,318 of record CAZMPB010000176.1, on the reverse strand, counting down.
TCATGCTCGACATCATTGAAATTTTTTACACCGAACAGGCTGTTCTTTACCGTCTAAAATAGAAGGTTTTGTATCTTTGTCAATCAAAATTTTTTTTACCCACTAAGACATTTAACGCAGTAAGAAATTATGCGAAACAGAGTAATCAGCGCTTCATTTTTCCTCCTTCTTTGCCTGAAAGTATTTTCACAGCAAGCCGAGCCGGAAAACCTCGGACTGGTAAAGTGGATGGATCTGAAGACCGCGCAGGAACTGAACAAAGCCCAGCCCAAACCAATTCTCATTGATGTTTATACCGACTGGTGCGGCTGGTGCAAACACATGATGAAAACCACTTTTTCGGATCAGGGAATAGCAAATTACATCAATACATATTTTTATCCGGTGCGTTTTAATGCCGAAACTAAAGATACCGTTGAATTTTTGGATAAAAAATATATCAACAAGAACACGGGAAACCGCTCAGCCAACGAACTTGCCATCACGCTGCTCGAAGGGAAGCTATCCTATCCTACCCTCGTTTTTTTCAACAACAATTACCAATACAAATTACTTGCTCCGGGATACCTGAAAGTAAAAGATATCGAACCTATACTTGTCTTTACCCTTGAAAATATTTTCAACACCACTTCTGTTCAGGATTTCCAGAAATACTATTACAAAGCCTTTTATCCTGATTCGGGCTTCATAAACAAAGACACCGTGGTCTGGAACAGGTCATTTAATGAGGCCTTTGAAAAAAATAAAACCAGCAGAAAAAAGACACTCTTATTTCTTAATTCCGCATGGTGCAACGGGGGAAGAACGATGTTCAAAAGCACGTTTAACAACAGCATTGTCACAAAATATATCAAGGATAATTTCAATGCCATAGTCTTAGATCCTCAAACTATGGACACAATCACTTATAACAACCAGAATTACGCTAATACCGCAGATAACAAAAACTTTCATCCATTCCTTCATAAACTCCTTGGTGAACGCGTGGGGATGCCTTCAGTACTGTTTTTCGACGAGGACAACAATTTTATCACACATGCTGCACACTACCTCACACCTGAGTCTTTATACCCTGTGCTTATCTATATTTCTGAAAACCATTATAAAAAGGAGACATGGGAGAATTTTATAAAGGTATTTGAACCCCCAAAGGAATAGCAGCTATTATTTTTTATCCATCAGCGCCCTGGTCATTTTTACGACGAGGCCACGAGGCACCAATCCCTGTAGTATTGTCAAGAGCCTGTTTTTGAAGCCATGAACGACAAAAGCCTTACCATGTATCATGGACTCGTAACCAAATAATGCCACCTCTCTGGCTGTTGGGAGTTTTTTGTCATTAGCCATTTTGCTATGATTCATGGCGGCAGCATCCACAAAGCCGCTTTCGGTAAGTCCGGGACAAAGGGCGGTAACACTAATTCCCTTATCACTGAGTTCATTGTTTATGGCCTCCGAAAAACTCAACACATAGGCTTTTGTAGCAGCATATACAGCCATGAGGGGCAGGGGCTGAAAAGATGCTGTTGATCCGAGGTTCATTATTTTCCCTCCTCCCCGGCTGATCATTTCAGGTAAATACAGCTTGGTAAGCTGAGTGAGGGCGGTAATATTGAGTTGAATCATCCGTACTTCTTTTTCCCAGTCCGTTTCAGCAAACAGGCCGTAATCGCCGTAACCCGCGTTATTGATAAGATAATCAACTGTGATGTTTTGCTCTTTTATTTCATTATATACTTCTAAAGCTGAATCTGCAACAGACAGATCTTTGCCAATAGTATAAACCTTGACCTTGTTTATTGATTCAAGTTCCGATTTTATTTCATCTAATTTTTTCTTGGTGCGTGCCACCAATACAAGGTTGCCGCCTTTGGAGGCGTGAATGCGTGCCAGTTCAAGCCCTATGCCACTTGACGCTCCTGTTACTAATGCTGTTTTTGACATTATTTTTTCCTTTTTACAAAAGTATTAATAATACCATTACATAACAATAGTGTAAATAGCGAATAATAAAATATTTGAAAAACCCAGACAGGTATGCAGACCAGAGTCAGTGGTAAAAAAAATTGAAGTTCCGCTTACCTGTATGTATACTTAATGTTAAGAAAAGAGTGGTTGGTTTCAAAAATAAGTGTATGATTATTAAGAGCAGGTGAGGCTTTGACACGAATAATTGATGTTCCGTTGCCAAAGGCGAAAAGAACATTATTGCTTCCTTCAAGGGCTTTCGCCTCACCCCATGACATTGTCCCATCCCCATTTGTTGCATACCATGATATTATCAAAGCGCCATCATTTTCAAATCCAATAATGTGAGCAATTCCACCAGCAGTTGCCCAATCAAGACTGGTAATGATCTCAAAATTATAATAGTGGGCATAGGTTACAGTAACTGATCTTGTCGGTGCAAATGTTGCTATATTGGCTGCCGTATTTGACCATGCAGATGTCGAGGAACCAGTGGCAGTTGATGTTATGTGTTTTCCGTCTGTCATATCAGCATTCAGGTCGCCAACCACTGTTGTAGAATTAACCGCCATTGGCGCAGTTCCGGTTGCCTGTGTAGAAATTAGCTGGCCGCTGGTTTTTATTGAGCCACCGCTAACATCTAACTTCTGGGAAGGATTGGATGTTCCTATACCCACATTTGTCCCATCATTAAATAATGTGCTATTGGCAACCCATGAAGTGCCAGAGTATCTCAGAGTTTGGCCGTTTGTACCAGCGGGTATGCTGGATGAGCTTTGCCATGTAGCATTACCTAAAGCATCCGATGTAAGTATTTTCCCTGCTCCGGGTGAACCTGCACCTTCAAACCTTACAGAACCTGTGGTATGTAGTTGTGCACTAGGCACTAATGTCCCTATTCCTACATTGCCTGATGAATTAATGATCATACGGTCGGTTGTACTTGTTCCAAAAATAATAGATGCTGTTTCGTGGTTCCAGATATAGGCATCTCCGTCACCGGCAGCCAATCCTATTACAAATCCATCTGTACCAGTACTGCCTGTGAAGGTATTCGTGAAAGAAGCTGTTGCCCATGGCTGGCTTGAACCACCATGAATATGAAAAAGCTCAATATAATCAGGCACAATGCCAATGCCAATACGTGTTCCATCATTATACAAATTACTGGTTGCAATCCAGTTGGTCCCATTATGTCGCAATGTCTGTCCAGATAATCCTGCTGGTAACAGGCCGCTATTCCAGTTAGTAATATTAGCACCTGTGATACCTGCTGCCGGGGATGCACCAAAAATGGGATCGGTTTCGGTATAACTCGTCAAATAACCCGCCGAAGCATGGTTGCCCCAACTGTAAGCCGTGTTCCATTGCGTTGAAGTACCCCCTGAAGCACCAATCACTCCGTTCACATCCAGTTTGTTGGTGGTGGTACCCATTCCCATGGCAATATTGCCAGTAACATTATTAATGAGAATACGGTTATAACCTCCACCCTGACCCTGAGTAATGGCAAAATCTCCGTTGTTTAGTGCTGATAGATACCAATCCACACCACCTGTCTGGTCCTTTATCCCAACATAAGTATTTAATGTGGTCATTGCCCCCTCTCCCACAAAACGGGCAACAACGCCATAAGAATTCTGAACATCAAATGTAGCGGCAGGGGAAGTTGTACCAATACCGACATTAGTGCCAGCATCATAAATAATACTGTTTCCAAAAGTTGAACCACTAATCCATTTGGGAATATAGCTAAGTGTTCCTGTTCCATGATTATGTGTAGCAAATGAAAAATCGGCAGCATGTTTACCATCCAAAAAATCCACATTCAAACTGTCAACTTTTACTGTTGAAGAAGTTAACAGAGGTGCACCATATGGAACCGCTATCAAAATAGGACTAAAGGTGGTAAATTCAGACATGACAGAAAGCCTATCAATATCTACATGAAACCCATCATTACTAAGATTGTTTGAAGGTATCCATGCAGTTCCGTTACTGCGCAATGTTTGCCCGTATAATCCTGCCGGCAACATACCATTATTCCAGTTGGAAATATTTGCAGAGGTGATACCAGCAGCCGGCGATGCTCCATAAACAGGATCGGTTTCATTAATCCAGCCAGTAACACTTTCAGCAGTTTTTGAATGTAAGGCAAAGGGCACACTCAACAACTCACTTTCACCAGTTATCGTGTAATTTGTTCCCCCGTTAGGATCTGTTTCTGTTTTTATAAAATAAGGACCGTTTTTCCAGTGGATGGTATCAAAACCAGTCCAATCTCCGCCTATTTCTAAAGATACCAGGCCGTTTGCATTGGTAGTTGGCGTTTGAGTTTCCCAATAAACCACCGTATATGTTGGTGGCAATCCTTTTAAAATGCTGATTTTCATCCCAACCTGAGTATTGGTCAAAAGTTGGCTGCTGTTATTGCGGATGACCGCCTGATAACTCATTTTCGGTGGGCTTTGTGCCCATAGTGTTGCAGAAATCAATACTGCTGACATCATCGTAAATAATTTTTTCATGGCTACTGATTTTTTATGATTTTAAAAACTTTTATTTCTTTATTGTTCTCGGCAATTTTCAGAAAATAGGCTGCAGAAGAATAACTCACCAGCGAAATAGTGGTCTCACTGCCTGATATTTCTTTGTTTTCTAATTGCTTTCCTGCAATGTCATACAGCTGATAAAACAATTTTTCCCGCTTATAATTTTGAATTTTCAATGTCAGGATGCTGGCAGCCGGGTTGGGGTATGCCGTGCACACCAGATCAATATCCCCGGCTTGTTCAATGCCGGTAATAACAGAAATTTCATAAGGCTGCTGAACGCCCTGTGCTACCGAACCATTTGTTCCGGTGTTGGTTGTATATACTATCTGGCCAACTGAATAACTAACACCGCCTCCTGTTCCTGAAGCATCAGATCCTGAGGCATTCACAGATTGCTGGGCATTAACAACAGCACATGAAAAAGTGAAAACAGATATCAGAATCAGCAGATCCCATATAAGCCTATTTCTCCTGCCTTTTTGATAAAATCTAAAATTTGTTAGCATAATGTACCTCCTTTTTAAATATACGAATATCTTAATTTTTTCAAAATTACAAATTGATTAACAAATTTACACAGTTTTTAATTAAAAATCAAATTATTATTCTGTCATTTTCTTTGCGTTACTTTGTATAATAATTTTATTAATTCCCAATCCTGACTATTTTTAACCTAAAACCACATGCTATCTGCTGAAGTTGCTGAACTATTCACAAAGAACTTCCCATACACACCTACTTCTGATCAAAGTATCTTAATCGAAAAACTTTCGGAATTTATTGTATCCGAAGAGCAGAATAAACTTTTTTTGGTAAAGGGGTACGCAGGCACTGGAAAAACAACTATGGTAAGCGTCCTGGTAAAGATCATTCCTGAACTGAAACTCAATACCGTGCTGCTCGCACCCACAGGAAGAGCCGCCAAAGTGCTTTCATCATATTCGGGAGAACCGGCATACACGATACATAAGGGAATTTACAGGGTAAGTGAAGATGATTCCGCTTATTTTGTCAATCTGCGCGAAAACACATCGAAAAATACAATTTTTATTGTAGATGAAGCCTCCATGATAGCAGGAGAATCGGCAAGCCCCAGCCAGTTATTCCCGGCATCAAACCTTCTCGAAGACCTGCTTACATTTGTATTCAGCGGCGAAAACTGCTCGATGATCTTTGTCGGCGATACGGCACAATTACCGCCTGTCGGCTCTGATATCAGCCCGGCGCTGAATGAAGAATACCTGAAAAGCAGCTTCCACCTTAGTACGCAAAGTTTTGAACTGACAGAAGTGGTTCGTCAGGAAGAAGCCTCGGGTATTCTTGCAAATGCCACACATATCCGCCAACTGGTATATGCGCCGAAATTTAAAAGTATATTTTTTGAAACCAGCGGCTATAAAGATGTCATACGCGTCAACGGATCTGAACTGGAAGATGCCCTGAATACGGCTTATTCAGGGGCGGGCGAAACTGAAAGCATTATGATATGCCGTTCGAACAAAAGAGCCAACCTCTACAACAACGAGATCCGCAGACGCCTGCTGTTTCGCGAGGGCGACATTAACGCCGGCGACAAAATAATGATCGTGAAAAACAATTATTTCTGGATCTCAAAAAAATCAAAAGCCGGGTTTATTGCCAACGGCGACATAGCCGAAGTCCTTCGTATCAGAAGAATTGAGCAGTTCACCGAAGAATTCTTTTTTGCCGATGCCACGATACGCCTGATTGATTATCCCGAAGAAAAAGATATTGAAGTAAAATTGCTGTTAAACACGCTGACATCAGAATCGCC
>CAZMPB010000175.1:0-6424 GCA_964567775.1 uncultured Bacteroidales bacterium | reverse complement strand
GATTTACTTGACCAGCAAAAAAAGATAAATGATGATTTTGAACAGGTAAAGCAGGAATTGAAAGACATGGAGAAATTGAACAGCGAGCTGGAAGACCCGAAAAAACTTGAAAATACAGATGAAAAACAAAACTCAATACAGGAGGAATTAAATAACAGTAAAAGCAATCTGGAAAATAATAAACGCAAAAATGCCTCAAAATCTCAGAAAAGCGCCGGCGACCAGATGGAAAGCCTTGCTAATGACCTGCAAAAAATGCAGGAAGAGATGCAAGCAGAAGAACTCGCCGAAGACGCTCAGGCGCTCCGTCAGTTGCTCGAAAACCTGATCAAGGTATCATTCAGCCAGGAGGGCCTTATCGACAGGCTTAAAACAACGAATATTAACGACCCGAAGTACCTGAAAATAATGGACAAGCAAAAAGAGCTGAAAGATGATCTGAAAATGATAGAAGACTCATTGTTTGCCTTGAGTAAAAGACAAAGCATCATAGAGCCTATTGTCAACAAGGAAATTTCGGCTATCAATGCGAATGTTGAAAAAATTTTAAAAGCCCTGCACGACAGAAATATTCCCCAAACTCAAAAATGGCAGCAATTTGTGATGACATCTGTAAACAACCTGGCGCTTCTTCTGGCAGAATCTTTAGAACAAATGCAGCAACAAATGCAATCGATGTCAAGCAAATCGTGTAATAAAAAAGGTGGCAAGTGCAGTAAACCGGGTAATGGGAAACCTTCCGCATCGACCATGAAACAAATGCAGGATCAGCTCAACAAACAAATGGAGGGGTTGAAAAAACAACTTGAAAATGGCCAAAAACCAGGGCAAAATGGTCAGAAATCCATGAGTGAGCAACTGGCGCGCCTGGCTGCCCAGCAGGAGGCCATCCGTAAAATGTTACAGCAGTATGGCGATGATCAGAAAAAAGAAGGAGTGGGAAATGCCGGAGAGATTAGCGACATGATGAAAAAAATGGAACAGACCGAAACCGACCTGGTAAATAAAATTATCAATAATGAGACACTGAAACGACAGCAGGAAATTTTAACACGCTTATTGGAATCTGAAAAAGCCGAAAAAGAAAGGGAACTGGACGAAAAAAGAAAATCAAAAGAAGCAATAGAGAGAAATTATAGTAACCCTAATCAGTTTTTTGAGTATAACAGATTAAAATCGAAAGAACTTGAATTATTAAAAACAATTCCTGTAACTTTAACGCCGTTTTTTAAGTATAAAACCAATGAGTATTTTTATAAATTTGAAGATTGATGAAAAAGCATACTTTAAAAATAAAATCTGATCCACACCAAATTCTGGAGGTAGAAAAATTCATAGAAGATATCTGTGATTATTATAATCTGAATGATTCATATTTCGGAAATATCATGGTGGCCGTAACCGAAGCCGTTGAAAATGCAATTATTCACGGAAACCGTAATAATAAAGAAAAACACGTGTTAGTACATTTCGATTTTTCACAAAAAGGTATCGATTTTACTATTGAAGACGAAGGGCCGGGCTTTGATTTCAATTCCATTCCTGATGCAACAGATACTGAAGGGAACCCCGAGAAAAAGGGAACGGGGATTTACCTTATCAGGACTCTTGCCGACGAGGTGCGGTTTATGGAAAAAGGCAGCAAGATCAGGCTGGTTTTTAATATCACCTCAATTAACAAAGAAGTCTTTATTAACAGGAAAAAACATATAGAAGAATATTTTAAAGTAAAAAAGAATATATTTGAAAAAAACAACTAAGCAATAATGCCCGATTTTAATATTGACTTTTTTACTGTAGATACTTCAGCACCTCGTTTCCCCAGAAAACCAACCAGAGATTGGTTGTCGAAAACTATTCGAAAAGAAAACAAAAACACTACGTGTATTGAAATTAATTTCATTTTTTGTGACGATAATTATTTGTTATCGCTCAACTATGATTTTTTAAAAAAGGAAACACTTACGGACGTGATAACCTTTGATTATTCTGAAAAAAAGTCAATAAAAGGAGATGTTTTTATCAGTGTCGAAAGGGTGAATGAAAATGCTGTAAAATATCATCAGAAAAAACAGGATGAGTTATTTCGTGTTATGGTTCATGGGGTACTTCATTTGCTGGGATATAACGATATAACAGAAAAAGAAAAGATAAAAATGACTGAAAGGGAAGATTTTTATTTGTCTAAATTAGGTGATATTATTCATAAAAAAAATGATAGAAAGCATGCCTAAAAAAGCAGGGTTGTCTTTTGTTGTGCTGATGGCATTATTTGTTATCATTGTAATCCTGAGATTTGTATATCCTCCGGATAATGCTTTGACTTGGGATGTTTTCGGATATTATTTATACTTGCCTTCTAAATTTATCTATCACGACCTCGACCTTGTAAATCAGGCATGGTTAAATGAAATAATACAAAAATATCATACCACAGAAACTCTGTATCAGGCATACATTGCGCCAAATGGACAATGGGTTATTAAGTACTCCATGGGAATGGCCGTCATGTATATGCCATTTTTCTTTATGTCGGGTTTAGTAGCAAAAATTTCAGGTTTTCCTGTTGATGGTTTTTCAATGCCTTATCAATATGGCTTATCAATAGGCGGATTAGTATATACAATAATAGGCCTTTATTTCTTTAGAAAAATATTATTAAAGTATTTTAATGATAAGACAACATCATTGCTATTGATATTGACTGTTTTGGGGACTAATTACATTCATCAGGCAACTGGCGGTAATTTGGCCCCCCATAATTTTTTATTTTCTCTTTTTGCAGCAGCGGTCTGGTTCGCAATTAAATGGCACGAAACGCCAAAAAAACGCTATATGGTGCTGATGGGGCTTACTATGGGAATGATAATGCTGGTTCGCCCAAATGAGGGGGTATGTTTACTTGTGCCTGTTTTTTGGGGAGTATATGATAGAAAATCATTATTTGATAAATTCAAATTAATCAATGAGCATAAAATTCAGATAGTGTTAGGAATAATTTGTTTTGTTATTGTTCTTTTGCCGCAGTTTTATTATTGGAAACGACAAACGGGTAGTTATATTTTTTATAGTTATTTAAATCCCAATGAGGGCTTTGATTGGCTGCGTCCGCATATAGGGAATTTTCTTCTGAGTTTCCGGAAAGGCTGGCTGATATATACCCCCTTAGCAATACTTTCTATTTTAGGATTGATACCCTTATATAAAAAACGTAAGGATTTGTTCTTTCCGGTCATTATTTATTTTATAGTAAGCCTGTATATTGTTTCTAGTTGGTCGTGTTGGTGGTACGCAGGAGGTTGTTATAGCCAGAGGGCGATAGTATCATCATATGTTTTGCTGGCATTGCCTTTGGGATTTTTAATTGAATGGATAAATAGTTTGAACTCATTTAAGAAAGTACTATTATATCTCATTTTTACATTCTTGCTTTTATTAAATTTATTTCAATATTGGCAATTTTATAACGGCATATTGAAGGGGTATAATATGACAGGTAAATATTATGGTGCCATATTTGGAAAGACCCGGATACCAGAGGGTGCAGAAAGCCTTCTTTTGGTAAATAGGGGGTTTAACATGAACGAAACAATGCCAAATCCAAATCAGTTCAGCAAGACGTTTCTTGGGTATTTTGATTTTTCTCATGTAAATCCTTCAGAGCCTGCAAATTTGGTAAAAGATATAAAAGACACAAGTAGTTATTGCCTTATGATGGACAGCGTAAGTATGTATTCTCCGGGGGTGTATGTTAAATATAAAAATATAACCGGTGAGTATTATGCGTGGATTAAAGTAAGAATCCGGTTTTTGCTGCCGGAAGCATATAATGAGCCCAACCCGCTTATTGTTGTTACATTTCTTCATGAAAAACTATGTTATCAGTATTTTACAAAAGAATTAAAATATGAAGATGGGAAAAAGGGACTTTGGCAGGATTTCTCGGTGGATTATTTGACCCCGGAAGTAAGAGACATAGAAGACACTTTGCAGGCTTATATCTGGCATAGGGGAAAAAGTCCGGTTTATATCAAAAATCTTATAATAGAAGCCTACCATCCAGTTGGGCCGTAAATATTTGATTGTCTGTGTTTTAAATGTGTGTTTCACGTGAAACGTCGCTATGTTTTTAAAAAAGTATGATATTATAGTAGTTGGGGGAGGTCATGCAGGGTGCGAGGCTTCAGCGGCGGCTGCAAAAATGGGCGCTTCGGTTTTATTGATCACCATGAATATGGACATGATCGCCCAGATGTCGTGTAACCCTTCCATAGGAGGGGTGGCAAAGGGCCAGATCGTCCGTGAAATTGATGCGCTGGGCGGAAAAACCGGAATCGTCACCGATGAATCAATGATACAGTTCCGTATGCTGAACAGATCAAAAGGGCCGGCCATGTGGAGTCCTAGAGCGCAATGCGACCGAATGCTGTTTTCTGAAAAATGGAGGCAGGCCCTTGAAAAAACAGGCAATCTCGATTTCTGGCAGGATGAAGTCAAAGGGATATTAATAAAAAATGGAAAGGTAACAGGAGTGGAAACACTGCTTGGAATAAAAATTTTTTCCAAAGCAGTTATCCTTTCCTCGGGAACTTTTTTGAACGGATTGATTCATATTGGAGAAAAAAATTTTACTGGCGGGAGAATGGGCGAAAAGGCCTCCATGGGATTGAGCGATTCTTTGGTAAAAGCTGGTTTCCGGAAAAGCAGATTAAAAACAGGAACCCCGGTCAGGGTAGATGGACGAACTGTGATTTTTAGCAAATTAATTGAGCAAAAAGGGGATGAAAACCCGGGGAAATTTTCTTACACAGGTACCGCATTCCTTAAAAATCAGAAAAGTTGTTTCCTTGCTTATACGAATGAAGAGGTGCACGAAATTCTGAGTTCCGGATTTGAAAAATCGCCACTTTTTAAAGGCAGGATAAAAGGAAAAGGACCCAGATATTGTCCTTCCATCGAAGATAAAATTGTTCGTTTTTCAGATAAGAACCGTCATCAGCTTTTTCTTGAACCGGAGGGCTGGAATACGGTAGAATATTATCTGAACGGTTTTTCATCATCCCTGCCCGAAAAGGTACAATTAGATGCTCTCAGAAAAATCAAAGGGTTTGAAAAGGCTAAAATATTTAAGCCAGGATATGCCATAGAGTATGATTATTTTCCACCGGATCAGTTAAATTATTCTCTTGAAACAAAACTCGTTGAGAATCTCTACTTCACAGGCCAAATTAATGGAACAACGGGCTATGAAGAAGCTGCCGCGCAAGGTTTGATGGCAGGCATAAATGCTTATAATAAGATTAATAATAAACCTGAATTTATTCTCAAAAGATCGGAGGCTTACATCGGAGTGCTGATCGATGACCTTATCACAAAAAGTATCGATGAGCCATACAGAATGTTTACCTCAAGAGCTGAATACCGTATCTTGCTGCGCCAGGATAATGCAGATATACGCCTGACCAAATTCGGGCATAATCTCGGACTGATTTCCGATGACCAAATGAAAAAGTTCCGGAAAAAAATAAAAAAAATAGAATTATTAGCTGATTTTATTAAAAAAGAAACTTTAGATCCGGGAGAAATTAATCAACATTTGGCTACTTTAAATACACCGGAAATAACTCAAAAAACAAAAATTAATAATGTTCTTTTAAGGCCGGAAGTAAATCTCTTATCTTTAGTGTCAACTGTCGAAAAAATAAAAAATTTTACAATTGCAAAAAAAATTAGCGACAGGGAAATTTTTGAAGAAGCCGAAATACAGATAAAATACAAATCATATATTGAAAAAGAAAAAGAAATCGCTGATAAAATAGCTAAGCTCGAAAACATCACTTTGAATAAAAATATTAATTATAAAAAAATTACAGCGCTGTCGATGGAAGGCAGAGAAAAATTATCTTTGCATAAACCCGGTACCATTGGGCAGGCATCGAGGGTCAGCGGTGTTTCTCCTGCAGATATAACCGTGCTTCTTGTGTATCTGGGCAGATAATGTTTCACGTGAAACTAAATGAAATGGAAAATATAAAATGTTGTGATCTGTGTGGAAATACTACTTTTTCAGTTTACCTGGAATCAATGGATCATTTCCTTACAAAAGAGAGGTTTACAATTGTAAAATGCGAAAAATGCGGGTTGTTATTTGTAAACCCCAGGCCTTCTGCTTCTGAGATTTCAAAGTATTATAAGTCGGAAAATTATATCTCACATTCAACAAAACAGCAAGGTTTTTTAGATAAAATTTATGCCGTTATAAGGAAGAAAAATCATATAAAAAAGTATAAACTGATTGAAAAATATAGAAAGTCAGGATCTATAATTGATATCGGTTGTGCAACCGGAGAATTCCTTGATTTTTTTAAGAAAAAAGGCTGGGACGTAACAGGGGTGGAGCCGGATGAAGACGCCCGTAATTTTG
>CAZMPB010000174.1:5724-6445 GCA_964567775.1 uncultured Bacteroidales bacterium | reverse complement strand
GCCTGAATGGCTTTGATGCAAATGTCTTTGCTTACGACAAATATAAATCCGGTTATTCGGATGAGTTTGTTTGTGAGAAAACCATGGATGAAATTTTTGAACAGGCTGATGTTGTTAGCATGCACGTTCCTTTGACCGAAGAAACACATTATTTGGTGGATGATAGTTTTATTAATTCTTTCAGAAAGAATATTTACATTATCAATACTTCCCGCGGCAAGGTGCTGAACACTTCGGACCTTGTGGCGAACATGAAAAATGGTAAAGTATTGGGTGTTGCGCTGGACGTGCTCGAATACGAATCGCAGTCATTTGAGAAAATCGGTCTCGAAAAATTTCCGGAGCCCATGCAATACCTTATACAGGCAGAAAATGTGATATTAACACCGCATATAGCAGGCTGGACGGTTGAATCAAATGTGAAACATGCGCAGGTGCTGGCGGAAAAGTTTTTTAAAGCAGGATTTTAGATTTAAGATTTTAGGAGCCTATATGTTTCAGGGAAATGCAATGTATTCGTGGTGCTTATTAGTAGCAATTCGATAAGATAGGTAAAGCCTATGAGAATGGAAAGACGATTATTCCACCAACAATGAGATGGGTTACTCTTTAACAAATTTCTTGACAATAATTTCATCTCCATTAATCAACTTCATTAAATACATGCCTTTTTTGAAGCTATTAATATCAATTCCTGTCTTATTTTTTTGAATTTTTTGAG
>CAZMPB010000174.1:0-5714 GCA_964567775.1 uncultured Bacteroidales bacterium | reverse complement strand
TTTCCCCAAAATATCATAAATTTCAATTTTGGCATTAGCAGAAATTATACTTGGAGAAACCTCCAGGTATAACATATCATAAGCAGGATTAGGATAGAATGAAAAGTTATTTAATATGATAGAGTTTATAGAGGAGGGATCAGGTAGCACAATTACTGAGTTATCGACCGTATTAAATACAATTTGTTGTGAGGAGGCATTAACTGCAGTGTAAGATGAAATGGAAAGATTCATTGTGTCGATCGATGTTATTGCATCATTGATTTTAAATTGGAGTTTACCTATTATCCCATATCCTGTTTGATTAATATGATCCATGCGAATAATTGCATTTTCAAAAATTCCAATACTTTCAAACTTTTTTGACAATTTTAGAGCATCAACAGCCGGATTTCCTAACCAACTTGAAATATGAGAAAATTTTAATGACCCAGGTTCGATGAACTCCGGATCAATATGGATGTTGTAAGCAATCCCATATAAGGCGTTAACAGGATTTGATACATCACCGGCAATAATATCAAAACGGGCTGTATCACCAGCCTGATAGGAAGTTGAATTCGAAACAATAGATAATATTGGTGCCGATTTCTCGTATTTAATTATTTTTTTGCTGATTGCATGGGGTGAACCATAATTCCAATTTATAGCCACTGTGTCCAATGCACTAATAACCCCATCCCCATTGCAATCGGCATGTTTCATATTTGTTGAATCAAACTGTGAACATGGCCAGTTAAAACAATTTTGACCTGCCCAGGCATTACTGATATTTTCTCTGGGAATTCCAGAAGTGCCATAATACAAACCTATTGGTAATAGATCATAATTATTAACTATCGAATCATCATTTGTATTACCTGGCCATACTTGGAAGTAAGTCGATATCGGGCAAGTCCAAATACCAGTACCTAAAGTACCTAAAAAAAGATTATTTCCACAAATTGCTAATGCACTGACATATCTGTTCATTAATCCATTTGTCGTAAGACCTGTATTTATTGCAGACCAATTCATACAATTATCAAGTGACAAATAAACACCATTAGTCAATTCTGATGTTGCATAACTACCATAAACTCCTGCAAAAATGTTTTGTCCATAAACAACTAATGAATTTATGTCACAATTAGCAATTCCTAAATTAAATGAATTCCAAGTGTTTCCGAAATTATCAGTACGAAATATCCTGCTATTATTATACCCCGCATAGATTTTATTTCCACTTGTAGCTAAAGATTGAATGTATTGGTCCATATTGGCCGGACTAATTTTAACCCAATTGTTACCATTATTAATTGACATAAATATACCAGAATCAGTTCCTGCAAGAACTATAGTATCAATTACAGCCATACACCGGATATTTATGTTTACCAACCCCGTATTAATTGAAGTCCAACTTGTACCGTTATTAGTTGATAAAAATATACCACTATTTGTCCCTGCAAAAATATTAGTATCGCTAATGACTAGCGATGTAATGCATGTTGTAGTTAAACCATTGTTTACGGCATTCCATGTTGTCCCATGGTCAGTCGATAAAAAAATGCCACTTTCATAAGTTCCAATAAAAATATTTGTATCTTTATTAATTGCAATTGAGTATACACCATTGGTTCCTTGATATGAAAATATTTGAGACCAATTGAATCCATAATCTGTGGATTTATAAGCCCCATTTATTGTGGCAACATACATTTCAGATCCGTTAGTAATTATTGAACGTACCATTACGTTTGTCATTCCTGTATTCACACAAAACCAATTAAGTCCCCCATTATTTGTTTTATATACTCCATTGCCATTTGTGCCTGCATATATATCTGCACCACATACTGCCAATGATTTTACATTTTTATTTACAAGACCAGTATTCACCGCACTCCAACTCGTACCATTATTAGTAGATTTGAAAACACCCATAGATGAACAAGCAAAAATAGTTGTTCCACTTATTGCAAAATTGCGAGGTGTTCCAGATAATCCCGAATTAGAATAAACCCAATTAGAACCATTATTTGTAGATTTATATACACCACTGGAAGTGGCAATAAAAACTGTTGTTCCACTTACTGCTATTGAGTAAACAGTAGGATATGGATTGTTTGGCAATCCTGTATTCACCGTAGACCAGGTTAAGCCATTATTCATTGATCTGCATATACCATTGCCATAAACTCCGGCAAAAACAATGGAATCGTCCTTTACTGCTATTGCATTTACAAATTGAGATCCATAACCAATTCCAATCCAGTTTGTGCCGTTATTTGTCGATTTATAGATACCAAAAGCTGTTCCAGCATAGATATTTGATCCGCCAGCGCATAACGAATAAATTGTACCGGTAAAACTTGTTGCAGTAAAGTTTATTCCATTATCTGTTGATAAATACACTCCATCATTAGTTCCGGCAAAAATATTTGTGTCATTCACAGTTAATGCTAAAACCGGATAACCCCCGCCTAATAAATCAATATTAGATTGTGCCCAGGTAGCACCATTATTGGTTGATAGGTACAAGCCACCATAAGCTGTCCCCGAAAAAATATTATTCCCCGATACAGCCATGCAATTTATCATGGCGCCAAAAGGGCCATTTGGGTGCTCCCATTGGGCGTTTGAAAGATTACAATAAAGACAGAAAATAAAAACTGAAATGATAATTTTTTTCATTTAATAGACATTTATTTATATTCACTGTTGTCCGGTAAAAAAGTTATTAATTAATGAAAAGTCCAATTATATAATGACTTCAAGCAGCTTTAAACAAATAGTCCTTACTTTTTTTCATTTAAAGATTTAAAGAATTGCTTTTCATCAATTTATTTTGCCTCGTTCCTAAAGGATGTAAATTGCTGAAAATCAATTCTTCCTTTAGGATAAGAGGAAAAAGAACAAGTATATTATTTACATCCTTGAATAGGCTTAAATTTTATCCGGACAACAGTGATTTATATTATTAAAAATTATAACTAAAATCAAAGAAACAAAAAATTTTAATATTAAAGACAATTTTTTGTTATTAACTCGATTTGTGATTTACAACATTGATTATGATTAAATTTTTAATACAACAGTTCCTTCGGCGTATCTTTAATAAAAAAGCGTGGAACAATAGCTACATCTGTCATAGAGGCAATGAGATACCCGAGAAACAATATAAGTTAAGCCCACGCTTGACATGAGCATTAACTTTTTTATCAATAGTTTCTCTTGAAAGTTTTCAGTTTTCTGAGGTGATAATAAAAGCTAACGCTATATTTTAATTCGTGAAAAAAGAACGATTGCTAAATGTAACTTAATATTAAAAAATAGTTATATTAATTTATAATGCAAGTCAAAAGTCGTTTTTTATCAGTGTATATCAGTAATATCCCTTGCTGGCGAACGGGAGAGATTAGCTTCGCTTATCTCTGTTGGGGGGCTTCAAACCAACACTTCTTTTGCTACGCATTTTTATTTTTTATAAACCAAAGAAAAACTTGTTTTGGTGAACGGGAGAGATTAGCTGCGCTGACCTCTGATTGGGGGAGGATTCAAACCAACACCGCTTAAGCTTCGCTTTTTTTTTTTGCCTTTGTTCCTGAAAACACGTTTTCGAACAGGCAAAATTGGAGAGATTAGCTGCGCTGATCTCTGATTGGGGGGGCTTCAAACCAACACCGCTTAATCTTCGCTTTTTTTATTTTTTGCCTTTGTTCCTGAAAACACGTTTTCGAACAGGCAAAAAAATAAAAAACACCACTTCGTGGTGAAGCGGTGTTGGTTTGGTGGAGCTGGAGAGATTCGAACTCTCGTCCAAACAAGTAGCAGAAATGCTTTCTACATGCTTAGCTTTCTATTGTTTTTCGTGATAAAGCCGGAAAAAAGCCGTCCTACCCTATCCTTATCCCTTAAAGTTTTGCTCAGGCATCAGGGCGCTGACTGAACTATCCCCGCTTTTACGATGCTTCTGACGGGACACGGCAGGGAGTGGTTTCCCGGGAAGCAGCCACTGCCTAATTCTAAATTAAGCAGCTAAGGCGTAATTGTAATCGTTGCCATTTAATTGGCGTGAGAATTAGGATTAACGGGCCATATTCACAACGCCCGGCATGCTTACAAGTCCACTAACCCCGCTGTCAAAACCGGTCAGCCCCTTGTGCGGCAAAGATACGAAGATTTTTTCAATTATTCCAAAGTGAAATTGTAGATAGTCCAAAGACGTATTACAATTTCATACTTTGGATTATACCGATGGTTAAAATAAATAGAACAAACGAGGGAAACGACGTTTGGACTATATTATTTTTCAAATCGGTATTAATCCTCATATGCGACTTCTTCAAAATTAATATCCTTTGGAATCTCAAATTTTTCGGGCGGTATGACTGCATTTTCTTCAATTTTGGTGGCTTCCATCGTGATACTTATCCCTGCCACACTTGAAACTGTTTTGAGGGGTATCCCCTTCCAGATATAGTAAGTCCCCTTTAGTTTTGCGGAAGCTATTTCCATGGTGTACACATCACAGGTACGCCCAAGTAATTCTGTCGTTCCGTTCTTTTTAAGGTTTAATTCCTTAGCCATTTCACGGGTAATCGCATTGAAATTTATATTATCGGGACCTTTGTTCCCGATTTTTGTTCGCTTCCCGGTTTTGTCTTCAGGGCTGAACGAATACATATACAAGGAATCACTGACAGAACATTGTCGGATTTCCTTTCCCAGCATCTTTTGTGTCACTTCGGTAAACTGCTTTTTGCCGTAATCGTCCATATACATCACAATATTCTGGGTCATCCCAAATGTCGAAGACTTCATATGAATGATGACTGATTTTAAAAGTATCTTTTTAGTATCAGCCGGAACTTTATCAACATAGGCAATAGTAGTATCGCTTTTTATTTCCGTTTGTTCTTCGGCATTTTTGTTACCTGAACAACCCCCGAGTATCATCGCCACAATGGGAATCATTAAAAGTTTTTTGTTCATAGACATTGCTTTAAATTTTTTGAAGATTTTTTACATAAGGAATTATTTCGCTCATAAAATTATTGAAATCCTCATCAAGCGCCTCATAATGTATGAAAATTTCCCCCGCAGCATCTTTTAAATCGGGGGCATGGCGTGCACGAAAAGATAATCCTCTTAAAAAATGTCTGAAACAGTGAGGATTTCCATAATATTCAAGCCAGTTTGCAGATACCATGTAAGGGAGCATACGCTTCATCCGAATAGGCAGTATAGGATAGGCCGACAGCATGGTCTTATATACCCCTGCAACAAAATACGGCAAGGGCTCATCGTGATACCTGGACCAGTTAACAGCCAAAAAATGATCGTAAAACATATCTATAATGATCATTGCATATAAGCCAAATTTACTGTCGATGCGGTCCGCACTCATTTGAAAATATTTGTTATTATCGGTAAATTCGTCGATTTTGTGATGAAGTGCGATGCCTTTCCTGATCTGCTCATTATATCCTTTGGAGCTTCCCTTTAAGGTGTCGGCGATAAAATTTCCCGTAAGGATTTCTCCTTTGTCGAAGGAGAGGTAGGCGTGAGCAAGATAATTCATAGAAACAAAAATAATAAAAAACCACCATATTATCCTTCACGTCCGAAAATTCTATTTCCTGAAATTTTTGTAATTTTGCTTCAGTTCTATTCTTTACAGCATCATAATTTTCAATTATAAACAACATCCCATCATTTAAAAATAAAAT
>CAZMPB010000173.1:0-6496 GCA_964567775.1 uncultured Bacteroidales bacterium | reverse complement strand
TCATACTGCAGTTGTATTTCCGCCATTGCCCGTTCATGATTCCGCTGGCTGTTTATGTTAGAATAAATCAGCAATCCGATGATAGCAAATAATACTAAAAATCCTATAATACGCCATAATTTTGGATGCCCGGACTTTTTTTCTTTTTGCGGATTGTTTTCTTGTGGTGTTTCCATTTTAATAGATTTACAAAAGACAAATGTAATAAACTTTCAAATTAGATTTACTTATGTTTTATTACTTTTACAGCTTAAAAAATACTAATTATGGAAAAAATTGATAATCTTCCGCTGTTGCAACAAGCGGATTTAAAAGGCAAGGTTGTGTTAGTGCGTGTTGATCACAACGTTGTTAAAAAAGGTATTATTCATGATCCCTACAGGATTGATGCAACGATTTCAACACTGTATTACATCAATGCAAAGGGTGGAAAAATTATTCTGATGACACATGCCGGCCGGCCGAAAAATAAAAAAACAGGTGACATATCAGTTTCTGATGATACTTCGGTACAGCCTATTGTTGATTACCTGCAGAATAAACTGCACATCAAAATCAGTGTTCCTGAATTTCAGCAACACGGGACACACGGTTATCTGGATGTGGAAACTTCTATTAATCACCTGATACGCGATCTGAATGACCATACGATTGATATGATCTATTTGCCAAACACCCGCTGGTTTTTCGGCGAAGAAGCCAAAGGCGGGGAAGCCGACCGTTTTGCCTACCAGCTTGCCGGGCTTGCCGATATTTTTGTAAATGATGCTTTCGGCTCGTGGCAGGCACATGCTTCCACTGTTAACGTGGCAAAATATCTTCCCGCCTATGCCGGATTCCTGTTGCAGAAAGAAATTTCCAATCTTGAACGTATTTATAATCCCGACAGGCCTTTTGTTTCGGTGGTTGCCGGTTCCAAATTCGACACCAAGGTTGACTCGCTGAACGCCTTGCTGAAAGTATCAGACCATTTGATACTCGGAGGCGTGATCTACAACGCTTTCCTGTGTGCCAAATATGGTTTTACCATTGAAGGTATAGAACCCGAAGATATGGAATTGGCCAAAAAGTTTGTGGAATATGCCGCACAATTCCCGGGCAAACTGATAGAACTACCTTTTATTGTGGAGTCGGACACGATGGAAGGCTTGCGCTCCGGGCAATATCGTGTGCATAATATCAAAGACATCAAAGCCGGAACCAAATTAAACTATGTGCTGGATGTGGACCCGAAATCGTTTCAGGATCCCGAAGTTAAAAAAGTGTTTTTAGAGGCCAAAACCATTTTCGTGAACGCTGTTATGGGCTTTACTCCTCACTTCAATGAAGGTACTATAGCACTCGATGAGTTGATCGATGAAAATGATAACGCAGTGAAGCTTTATGGCGGCGGCGACACCCTGCAGGAGTTGAAACGC
Source organism: uncultured Bacteroidales bacterium (assembly GCA_964567775.1). GTDB lineage: Bacteria > Bacteroidota > Bacteroidia > Bacteroidales > CAIWKO01 > CAIWKO01. The sequence goes on along the minus strand of CAZMPB010000173.1, from coordinate 5,078 downwards.
CTGCTACCGGGACTTTATATAGTAGCCCTCGACAGCCCGAAGTACTATATTTTTACCGGTGGCGGAGCAGTACTCAAGGCAATACAGGAAGGGAATGTCCTTGGCCTGGAGCCGGTGAAAGCACTTATAAAATCAAAAGACACTAATTAACACTCTTGATTTGTTAATTTGAATACAAACAGGATAACAACCGGAATTAATGGAAACTGAACAAAGGACAAAATACACGTACCCCATGATCGCGTTGACCACGCTGTTCTTTATGTGGGGCTTTATTACGGTGTTAAATGATATTTTAATACCCTACCTGAAAGGCGTATTTGAACTGACGCATTTTCAGGCCAACCTTGTTCAGTTTGCATTTTTTGGAGCCTATTTCATTGGCTCGCTGATCTATTTTTTAATTTCACTCAGCTTCGGTGATCCTATAAATAAAATTGGCTACAAAAACGGAATTCTTATTGGACTGGCAATATCGGCTATGGCTTGTTTTTTGTTTTATCCGGCAGCCAGCACGTTCCATTCCTTCGGATTTTTTCTCTTTGCCTTGTTTTTGCTGGGCATTGGCTTTACCGTATTGCAGATCGCTGCGAACCCTTATGTGGCGGTATTGGGTTCGCCCGAAACAGCGTCGAGCCGGTTAAACCTTTCACAAGCCTTTAATTCTTTTGGGACGACTCTGGCGCCTGTCCTGGGAGGCTTTTTTATTTTTGAATATTTTGCGTCAAAAGCCAATGTGGGCGCAGAGTCGGTTAAAGTTCCCTATCTGATCCTTGGCAGTGTTTTGATACTGCTCATAATTTTTATTTGGTTTTCTAAACTTCCGGCGCTCAACAGTCATGAACACATCGAAAAGAAAGCTGGCGCATTGAAACACCCTAATCTTGTTTTTGGGATGTTTGCCATTTTTTTCTATGTGGGGGCTGAAGTCACCATTGGCAGTAACCTGGTTTCGTTTTTAAAATTGCCGGAGATCGTCGGGTTTAGTGAAAGCGAGGCAAGCAATTACCTGGCTTATTACTGGGGCGGCGCAATGATCGGTCGTTTCCTTGGGGCCATTTCATTGAGCAAAATGAAAAAAACCGGAAAATACTTATTGATGTTGCTGATGGCGGTGCTCACGTTTCTTGTGATATTTTTGATAACATGGTATATGAAAGGGCTGACTTTCGAAAGAGTGTGGTACTACCTGATCTTTATTGCAGCTAATTATTTTTTGTTCATGCTCGGACGCTCATTACCTGCACGTACGCTGGCCTATTTTTCGGTGATTGCGTTTTGCCTTTTGCTGGTGGCGGTATTGAACCGGGGCAGCATTGCCATGTGGTGTGTGCTCGGAATCGGGCTGTTTAACTCCATCATGTGGTCGAATATATTTACCCTGGCCATCGACGGTTTGGGACGTTACACATCACAGGGTTCATCGTTGCTGGTGATGATGATATTAGGAGGGGCGTTGCTCCCGCCGATGCAGGGGCTTGTTGCTGATAATTTCGGGGTGCATGCCTCCTTTGTAGTTCCTATGTTTTCTTATTTATATTTACTTTTTTACGGATTAAAAGGATATCAGAAAAAGGAATCATAAAAAGCGGAATCATTATGAAAAAACTCGTTGCAGGACTTGATATTGGCGGAACCAACACCGTGATCGGCTTTGTTGATAGTGATGGAAACTGTTTATATAAAACCGCCATAAGCACTCCCGGATATGATGATCCGGCTGTATTTGTAAAAGATGTTGCCGGAATAATTAATGATTTTTTTGCCGGACAGGAAGATACAAGCCTTATAGGAATTGGTATCGGCGCTCCAAACGGAAATTTTTATACCGGAAGCATAGAATTTGCGCCCAACCTGAAATGGAAGGGCGTTGTTCCGCTTGTCGATCTGTTTAAAAAATATTTCGAAGTTCCGGTAATTCTTACCAACGATGCCAATGCTGCCGCCATCGGCGAGATGGTTTATGGCAATGCAAAAGGTATGAAGCATTTTATCGAGATCACCCTTGGGACCGGTGTTGGCAGCGGAATTGTTGTTGATGGGAACATGGTTTACGGGCATGATGGATTTGCGGGAGAGTTAGGGCATGTCATTCTTTTCCCCGGCGGCCGTACCTGTGGCTGCGGACGGAAAGGCTGCCTTGAAGCATACTGTTCCGCAAAAGGAATTGTAGTTTCTTATTTAGAATTGCTGGAAAAAGAAGGAAAAGAACCGGATGGGGAAATTACTCCTTATACCATATCCGTATCGGCAAGCAAGGGAGATAAAGCCGCGATAAGAACTTATGAAGTTACAGGCGAAATACTAGGCCTGGCACTTTCAAACAGTGTGGCGCACACCAGTCCCGAAGCGATATTTATATTCGGTGGTATCGCTAATGCCGGAGATATCCTGTTCCAACCTATTCGCGAAAGCTTTGAAAAAAACCTTTTGCCGATTTATAAAAATAAAGTAAAAATATTGCCTTCAGGTATCAAGGAAAATGATGCGGCGATACTGGGCGCCGCTTCGCTGGTGTGGAAACAGTAGTTTATTAATTTACAGAAACCGGTCAAACAAAAGTAACGTGTATTAAAAAAATAAAATGAAAACCATTCAGAAAATATTTTTTCTTTGCGTCATCATGACTGTCTCAGCAAGCCTATACGGGCAAAAGCAGATTGTTGCTATTTTCCCCGAGCCGGTTGAGATTTCCTTTTCCAAAGGACGTTTTATCCTTACCCCGCAAACAAAGATCTATGTTGACGACATGGAAACAGCGGGCAGGGATGCAGCCATTTTTAATGAATATCTTTCAGAAAACTATGGTTTTTCACTATCAATAAAGCAAAGCCAGCAGTACGACAGCAATTCCATCGTGATTAAAAAAACTGCTGACGGCCAGATGCCGCAGGATGCTTACCGCATGGAAATCTCCACCGGATTTATTTTTATTGAAGGCAGGGACGCCGGTGTTTTTTATGCGCTGCAAAGCCTGAAACAATTGCTGCCTGCTTACAAGACCGATATTATTAAGATACGAAATCTTAAAATTTTTGACTATCCGGCCTACTCCTGGCGAGGAATGCACCTTGATGTGTGCCGGTATTTTTTTACGGTGGAAGACGTAAAAAAGTATATTGACCTGCTCGCTTTTTATAAAATGAATACGTTTCACTGGCACCTTACCGATGATCAGGGGTGGCGCATACAGATAGATAAATATCCAAAACTGACCAGTGTGGGCGGGTACAGGAACAAAACCCTGATCGGGCATGCCTCAGACACCGTGCAGCGATATGACTCCATACGTTATGGCGGTTTTTATACCAAGGATCAGATTCGCGACGTGATAGCCTATGCTGCGGGCAGACATATTCAGATTGTCCCTGAAATAGAAATGCCGGGACATGCGTTAGCAGCATTAAGCGCATACCCTGAATATTCCTGTACCGGAGGGCCTTTTGAAGTGGCCGGCTCGTGGGGCGTTTTTGATGATGTTTTTTGCACGAAAGACAAGACCATCAGTTTTCTGAAGGATGTATTGACGGAGGTTATGGATTTGTTCCCGGGGAAATACATTCATATCGGCGGTGACGAATGTCCTAAAACAAGATGGGGAAAATGCCCGGAATGCCGCAAAGTGATGAAACGGGAAGGACTCAAAAACAGCAGCGAACTTCAGAGTTATGTGGTCAGGACGATAGAAAAATTTGTAAATGCCCGGGGAAAAAACATCATTGGCTGGGACGAAATACTTGAAGGCGGGCTGGCGCCCAATGCTGCGGTGATGTCGTGGCGTGGCGCCGACGGCGGCATTGCTGCAGCCAAACAGAAACATAATGTGGTAATGTGCCCGGGCGACTATTGCTATTTTGATCATTATCAGGGCGACCCGGCCACAGAACCGCTTGCCTTTGGCGGATACACACCCCTTGAAAAAGTTTTTTCCTATAACCCAATGCCCGACAGCCTTCCGGAAGATCTGAAAAAATATATTCTGGGCGCGCAGGGTAATATTTGGACCGAATACATCCCCGATTTTGACCATGTGCAATATATGGCACTTCCGCGTATGATCGCACTAAGTGAAGTATTATGGACCAACCGGAAAGACCGCAGTTACGAACAGTTTTCTATGAGGCTGCAAAAACATGCTGAAATACTGAATATGTTGAAGGTGAAGTACAGGAACCTGACAAAATAGAAAAATATGCTGAAAAAACAGTTCGGTCGTTTTTTGTTGCTGATAGCTTTTTGTTCCACAAATATCATGGCTCAAAACACGAACAGGCTATATCTCAAAAATAACTGGCAATTTTCGGAATATGGAAATAAAACATGTCTTAAAGCCCTTGTTCCGGGCACAGTCCATACCGACCTGCTCGAAAATAATATTATAAAGGATCCATTTTATGCCTGTAATGAGCAAGACCTTCAATGGATAGAAACCAGGGATTGGGAGTACAAAACTGTGTTTCAGGCTGAAGAAAATATGTTAAAAAATGAGCATGTTGAAATAGTGTTTGAAGGCCTGGATACCTATGCGAGGGTTTATCTGAATGATAGCCTTGTAATCACTGCTGATAATATGTTTTGCCGGTGGAGCGCCGAAGTCAATTCTTTATTAAAAAAAGACAGCAACGAATTGAGGGTTGTTTTTGAATCAGCCGTAACTAAGGGCAAAGAACAATCTGCCGGCATGTCATATACTCTGCCCGGCGACGAAAAAGTTTTTGTACGCAAGGCGCAGTACCAGTTTGGCTGGGACTGGGGGCCGCGCCTTGTTACCTGCGGCATATGGCGGCCTGTATATATTGAATCATGGAGTGAGGCTAAGATTGATAATGTGAAGGTGTTGCAAAATTCAGTAAGCAAAGAAATGGCAACGCTTACAGTCATGACAACTATTTTTTCTGATAGAGAAGAAACATCGGAAATAAAAATTGAGGATCAAATGACAGGTTTGGCCTATGCTTCAAAAAAACTAAATCTGAAAAAAGGAACCAATACCGTTTCTTTAAGTTTTACGATAAACAACCCGGAGTTGTGGTGGACCAACGGTTTGGGAAAGGCTTATTTATATCATTTTGCCGTAA
>CAZMPB010000172.1:0-6541 GCA_964567775.1 uncultured Bacteroidales bacterium | reverse complement strand
TTTTTTAACTCGGCGCCATATTGCCCGTAATCATAGACAGCACTAAGGCCGTCATAAATTTCGCTGGAAGGAAAAACAAAACCGTATTCCTTTGCGTGCGAAATAATTTTCTTAAATAATTCTTCGTTGTTTGCCATGCTGCAAAAGTAACACAAATTTCAAAATTTTTTGATGGCAGATGTTTTTTGAGCTTATGTCAAACTTAAATGTTAATTTTGATGTACAAAGAAAGACTGATGAAACTATGGCCTTATTAAATTCTGTTATGTCCTGGATCATGAAGCAACGCATCCATCAGATCGAGTTGTTTATCAAATATCCGCACGAAGTACAAAATGATTGCCTGCAATGGCTGCTTTCTTCGGCAAAGAACACGGAATGGGGTATAAAATATGATTATAAATCCCTTGAATCACCGGAACAATTCAAAGAACGGGTTCCGATAAATGTCTATGACGAACTCAGGCCCTATATTAACCGCTTGCGAAAAGGTGAGCAAAATTTATTATGGCCGCAGGAAATCAAATGGTTTGCCAAGTCTTCAGGCACCACGGCCGATAAAAGCAAGTTTATCCCGATGAGCGAGGATGCCATAGAAGATTGTCATTTCAAAGGGGGAAAGGATGTGCTGACTTTATATTGTAACAACAATCCAGATACGGCGCTGTTTTCGGGCAAAGGCCTTGCACTGGGCGGCAGCCATGTGGCGAGTGAATTTGACAATGATGCCGTGTACGGCGACCTTTCGGCGATATTGATCCAGAACCTGCCTTTCTGGGCGCAATTCATCCGAACCCCCGATCTTTCAACTGCTTTGATGAATGAGTGGGAAGAGAAGCTTGATAAAATTGCAAAACTTTCTTCCATTGAAAATGTTACAAGTATTTCGGGTGTTCCTTCATGGGTAATGCTTTTGTTAAAACGCATCCTGGATGTCACGGGCAAAAACAACATTAATGACGTGTGGATAAACCTTGAGCTTTTTGTTCATGGCGGTATCAGTTTTGTCCCTTATGCCGATCAATACAAAAAAATTATTCCTTCCTCCAAAATGAATTATTTAGAAACTTACAATGCCTCGGAGGGCTTTTTTGGGATTCAGGACCGAAGCCGTGCCGACGATATGCTTCTAATGCTCGATTATGGAATTTATTATGAGTTTCTGCCCATGGAAAATTTTGGAAAGGAAAACCCTCAAACAAAGACGCTGGCAGAGGTTGAGACAAGTAAAAATTATGCCTTGATAATTTCCACCAATGCAGGCTTATGGCGTTACGTGATTGGCGATACTGTTATGTTCACCTCCGTTGACCCCTACCGTTTCAGGATCACAGGCCGGACAAAAAATTTTATCAATGCTTTTGGCGAAGAACTGATGGTAGATAACGCGGATAAGGCCCTGGACATCGCCTGCAAAAAAACAGGGGCGATCATTACAGACTATACGGCAGCCCCGGTATATTTTGACGAAAAAAACAACGGCGCCCACGAATGGATCATAGAATTTGAATCCGCTCCGGGCAACATAGAATACTTTGGTGAAGTTTTTGATAATGCATTGAAGTCTGCAAATTCTGACTATGAGGCAAAACGTTATCACGATATGATTTTAAATAAGCCCATCATACATGTTGTCCCGGCAGGAACATTTTACCACTGGCTAAAAAGTAAAGATAAACTAGGAGGGCAGCACAAGGTTCCGAGGTTGGCAAATGAACGTACATACATTAACGAGATTTTGGACATGATCAATAAATGAAAAAAGTTTTTTTAATACTTTCATTGATTACACTATTTATTTCAAGGGCTACAGTGGCCCAGAAAGTTGTTATGGAAAAAATATCCGGCACCGAAGTGAGCGGAAGCTATATGACCGCTGATGGCCTCGGATACATTTATCTTGTCAATGAAAGCACCCTTACAAAATTTGACAAGGATGGCCTTTTGCTTTTTACATATACCGAACTGAGCGACGGAAAGATTTCGGCTGTTGATGTTGGCGACCCGCTAAAGATCATGATCTTTAATGCTGACTTTGGAAAGATCAAATACCTTGATAATAAACTAAGCCTGAAAAAAGATTTTATTCTTCTTTCCGATCTTGGATATCCAAATGCTAGCCTGATATCCGGTTCCTACGATAACGGATTCTGGCTTTTCGACCCATTGACAAATCAGGTCGTTCGTTTTGATAAAAATTTAAAAGCCACGCATAATAGCGGAAATATTTCCGACATAGCTGGCCTTGAAACAAACCCTGTCTTTATGACAGAAACCGATAACATTCTCTATTTAAACGATCCGGCAAACGGCATATTAGTGTTCGACCGCTATGCCACCTTCATGCGTCTTTTGCCAATAAAAAATCTTAGATCATTTCAGGTTTTTTCGAACCAGATCGTGTTTTCAGAAGGCCATAAGTTGAAAATGTTCGATCTGAAAACTTTTGAAGAGACTGGTATTACAATCCCTGAGGATGAAGAAATCACAGAGGCTTTATGGAACGATGAGCGGATATTTGTGCTGACAAAAAAACATCTGAATATTTACAAGATCAATTAAGATACCTGAAAGAAGTTCGCTCAAACCAGTTCAACCAATAACTCACTTTTTGTAACCATCTGCCCAGGAATTACATTGACTTTTTTTACTTTTCCCGAAATAGTAGTTAAAATTTCATTATCCATTTTCATGGCTTCGAGCGACAGTAATTTGTCTCCGGCATGAACTTCCTGACCCTGTACAACGAAAACATTTTTAATTGTCCCGGGGATAAATGAATAAATTTTTTTATGATCAACAGGAGTATAAGGCTTGCGGTTTATATATTTTCTGGTATATAAAGTAGCATATTCTTCGCCTAATACGGTCAGTGGATGTAATTCGGGGGTCTCTTTCTTTATTTTTTTCATTTTCATAGATTAGAAAGGAGGAATACCATGCTTTTTCACAGGGCGGTCTTCTTTTTTCTGAGCAGAAATCTCGATGGCGTGCAAAATAAATTCGCGTGTCTTTAAGGGTTCAATGACGGCATCAACATACCCATATGCAGCGGCCACGTATGGATTGGCAAATTTTTCCTTGTATTCTTCAATTTTTTTCTGCCGGGCTTCTTCGGGATTGGGCGAGTTTAGGATTTCGCTGCGGAAAATAATATTTGCAGCGCCTTCCGGCCCCATGACAGCTATTTCGGCGGTCGGCCATGCCAGAACAAAATCGGCTCTCAGGTGAGCGGAACACATAGCAATATATCCACCACCATAGGCCTTTCTGAGTATTACGGTAATTTTGGGTACCGTGGCCTCGGAATAAGCGTAAAGTACTTTTGCGCCATGGCGGATAACCCCTGCATGTTCCTGATCGACTCCGGGAAGATAACCGGGCAGATCGACAAGAGTGATCAGGGGAATGTTAAAGGCATCGCAAAACCGTATAAAGCGTCCGGCTTTATCGGAAGAATCAACATCAAGCACACCGGCAAGTACCATCGGCTGATTGGCGACAAAGCCTACAGATTGCCCGTTCATCCTGGCAAAGCCGACGACAATATTGGCGGCAAAATGTTCATGTACTTCGAAAAAATCGGAGTTGTCGCAAATAGCTTTGATGATAAGACGGACATCATAAGGTTTTTTTGAATCCGTCGGGAAGATCTCAGATAATTTATAGACCTTGTTTTTGGGTTGTTTTATTGGAAAAGCCTCGGCTTTTTTAGTGTTGTTCCAGGGAATGAAGGACATCAGGGTTTTTATCTGATCAAAACATTCGTTTTCGCTTTCAGCAAAGAAATGTGCGTTTCCGGTTATTTCAGAATGTACCAGCGCGCCACCTAAGTCTTCCATAGAGATATCTTCTCCTAACACGGTTTTAATAACTTCCGGGCCTGTGATAAACATTTTTGAAATTTTATCAACCACAAAAACAAAATCAGTGAGTGCGGGAGAATAAACAGCACCGCCGGCACAAGGCCCAAGGATAACAGATATTTGAGGAATTACCCCGGAAGCTAATGTGTTACGATAAAAAATTTCGCCATAACCGGCAAGAGAGTTTACCCCCTCCTGAATACGGGCGCCACCGCTATCGTTAATCCCTATTAATGGAACTTTCAGCTTCATCGCATGATCCATGATTTTTGTGATTTTTTTAGCATGCATAAATCCTAAAGAACCACCTGCAACAGTAAAATCCTGGGCATAGATACATATAGGATAACCATTGACAGTTCCTGTTCCTGTGACAACGCCATCCCCCGGGAGGTATTTTTTATCCATGTCGAAATCTTTTCCTGCATGTTCCACAAAGAGGTCGTATTCATGAAAAGAACCCGAGTCAAGCACTGCAAGAATTCGCTCACGGGCAGTCATTTTTCCTGTTGCTTTTTGCTTTTCAATAGCTTTTTCACCTCCGCCCTGTGAGGCGCCCTTCATCCTTTGTCTTAATTCATCAGTTCTTTGCCGCAATGTCTTCATATCATGAGATTGGATATCGTTCATTAATATAATAATAAAGTATAAAAACTTACAAAGGTATTCTTTTTTAATTCGGCAAATTTTACTTTTTTGTTAAGCAATGTTAAATAAGATATATCTTTTTTATAAAAAACGATCAAAATAAGTGACTTTTATACTGAAAAACAATTTATACCTGTTTGTTAAGCTTCAAAATCCATAATAAAAAGCTTATATTTGTATCAAATAAATGCAACAAACCCTGAAAAATGAATATTGAAGAACTCCGAGAATACTGTTTGTCGAAAAAAGGCGTTACTGAATGTTTCCCTTTTGATGAAACCACTCTGGTTTTTAAGGTGCTTGGGAAAATATTTTTGCTGACAGATATTGAGGCGGATTTTAGTATGAATATCAAATGTGATCCGGAACTTGCTGTTGAACTTCGTGAACGATATCCCTGCGTGGAACCCGGGTATCACATGAATAAAACTTGCTGGAACACCGTATATATTGACGGCAGCATTTCCGACAGGCAACTGTTTGAGTGGGTAGATCATTCTTATGAGGAAGTGGTAAAAAAGATGTCGAAAAAACAAAGGGAATCATTGGGTATGATATAAGAGGTTGTTTAAATTTTCCTGAATATGAAATAGGGGTTTGTGCCAAAAAACAAATATGGCTTGAAAATCAGAAACTGTTTTGAGTTTTTTTAAGCACAATATAATAACAGATTTTCCGGTCAGTCAGAGCAGATTCTCCTGCAACGAAGTGAAAGGAGAAGCTTGTCGAAGACGACCGAGGTTTGTCAATTTTTTTCTCTTACCTGTGTGTCTCACTTCGACAATTGTTCAATAATACCATGCAAAAAAACAAGAAGTGCCAGAACAAAGCTCTGTGTGACACACAATTTTCCTTGCAGACTGAGCTAATTGAAGTAATTTCGCACATACAGGATAAATTCAAAACAGTTTCTCAATCTATTAATTTTTATATGAAAATTTTTAACAACCTCTAAAGCATGAGAAAAATATTTTTGATCGGAATATGCTTGTTTTGCCTGAACCATGTTTTTGCTCAAAAAGTTCTGATACTTGAAAATTTAAGCATTGGAAAGTCATATAAATTTTTTACCGGGGATGTCATCGGTGTCAGAATAAATGACACTACACCCAAAGTGTCGGGAAAGATCACGGATATTCTGGATTCTTCAATAATTATTTCAAACCATTTTGCTTTTGATTTGAAAGCGATCGCTGTTGTTTATAAGGAAAGACGCGGAATTCAAATAGTTTCTTCTTCCTTATTGGCTTTCGGAGGGATGTTCTTTGTTCTGGATGTGCTTAATAATGCGATCAACGGTGATCGTCCCGTCGTAAAGGCGGATGTAACGTTGATATCGTCGGCTGTAGTAGCAGCAGGTGGTGTGTTACAAATATTTGTAACCCGAAAATGTGAAGTAGGCAAAAATAAGTGGCGCTTAAAAATAATTGATCAGATTCATGTAAAAGAATAATAATAATGAGCCCCTCCGTGAGGAGTCCTAAGGCAAGTCCAAAACTCCGGGGTAAGAAAGCCCCAAGCCCCAGGGGAAGAGCTTTAAAATTGGAATTTGATTCTTGGAATTTGGATCTTGGGATTTTTCATCCCAAGAATTTATTTGCTAACAAAAAATATTAAGAGTATCTCTAAGTCCTGAAAATCAGCCTTACCCATATCCCTAAAGGAATGCTAATTTTCAGATGTTTCACCCTTCAGGGCCGGGGTAAAAAACATCTGAAAATTAGTTTTTAGTGGTTCCCTTAAATCACCGTGAGCACCTAATGGTGTATTCGCGCGTGAACAATGGGTTTTAAAACGGTATCCTTAGAATATAGTGTCGGGGTGACTGCAAGCCGCGCGGGGCCTGTGCGCAGTCACCCCGACACTTGCACACCGTTTCGGTATTATATCACTGTGATCAACTCTTTGATGATGGTCGTCATCTTAGGCTCGGCGTTGTTAGCGGCTTGTATCACTTCTTCGTGCGACACTTCCACCACTTTGCCTTCTATACCAAGGTCTGTAATAATAGATACTGCAAACACCGG
>CAZMPB010000171.1:0-6693 GCA_964567775.1 uncultured Bacteroidales bacterium | reverse complement strand
CGTGGCTCCGTCAAGGCGTTCTGCCTTTATCCCGAAATATGCAAGTGTCTGTATGATACTTTCTTCAAGCGAAAAAATATAGGTTTTAACGCCCAGCTTAAATTGTTCAAGATCCAATATGGGATAACCGACAATCTGTCCCGGGCCATGATAAGTGATGTCTCCCCCGCGGTTCGTCTTATAAAATACCGCATTTTTTGCCTGAAGCTGAAGATAGTTGATCAGCAAATTTTTTTCAGAACCGCTTTTTCCCAGTGTATAAACATGTGGATGCTCGCAAAAAAGCAAATAATTATTCACCGCATTTTTTTCCGGCAACAGTTTACCAGTTTTATAATTAATAACCTCATTGAACAAGCTTTCCTAATAGTCCCATGCTTCTTTATAATCGATAAAGCCGAGATCGCAAAAATAAAAATTTTACACAAGGCACAGCTTGCCTGGTTCGACAGGCAGTTCAACGTAATATTTATAGTTAAAGGAATTTATTTTGCGATTTTTCAGGTGCAGAGCACCGTAATATATATACCAAAAAATTTTTTACGAGATAAATAGGTGCAGAGCACCGCAATATTAGCCCTGAACAAACTAATCCATATGTTTGCGATACATTGCATAGAATATATTTCGGTGCGTTGCACCTTTATTCTTTTTGTACTGAATTTTCTATAAATATTACCGGTGCGCTGCACCTAACTTTTTGCGGAGAAGCAATGCTTACAAATATTTCATGGCACCGACCCTGACGTCAGGCAGCCTGCACCTGTTAACGGCTATTTCCTAAGTTACGTCTGCAACAAAAGGTTTTTTTTATTGTTCTCCTTTTTCATATAGCACCTCAAAAAAATTAAATACCGATATAATTAGGCGCTGAATGTCCGGTCAAAAACCATAAATTTGCAAAAAATTTAAAAATGAGTACCGAATTCAGCGAACAGGAACAGATCAGGCGCCAGGCGCTCGAAGAGCTTTATAAACTCGGCATAAATCCTTATCCTGCCGAGACTTTTGTGGTTAACGCCACTTCTACAGAAATACATGTCAATTACCCGGCACATACTTACATGTACCAGGATGTCAGCATCGCAGGGCGCATCATGTCGCGGCGTATCATGGGCGCAGCCTCCTTCGTGGAACTGCAGGACGCCGCCGGCCGCATACAGGTATACTTTAAACGCGACGACATCTGCCCGGGCGAAGACAAAACCTTATATAATACCGTATTTAAAAGGCTTCTCGACATAGGCGATATCATTGGTGTAAAAGGATTTGTTTTTATCACCCAGATGGGAGAGATAACCATACATGTAAAAGAATTTAAGCTGCTGAGCAAATCGCTGCGCCCCCTGCCTATTGTCAAAGAAAAAGACGCCGTGGTGTATGATGCTTTTACCGATCCCGAACAACGCTACCGCCAGCGTTATGTCGACCTGATCGTCAACAATGATGTGAAACAAACCTTTATTAAAAGGGCGGCAATACTGGCATCCATGAGGGACTTTCTCAATAAAAAAGGGTATCTGGAAGTAGAAACGCCCATCTTACAGCCGTTGTACGGAGGCGCTGCGGCACGGCCTTTCAAAACTTTCCATAACACATTGAACAGCACCCTCTATCTGCGCATCGCCAATGAATTGTATTTGAAACGCCTTATTGTCGGCGGTTACGATGGTGTGTTTGAATTTGCAAAAGACTTCCGTAACGAAGGCATGGACCGGTTTCACAATCCGGAATTCACACAGATGGAACTCTATGTTGCTTACAAAGACTACGAATGGATGATGAACCTGGTGGAAGAAATGGTGGAGAAAATCGCTATGGATTCAACAGGTGCCACGCAAGTAAAAGTCGGTGAAAATATCATAGATTTTAAGCGTCCATGGAAACGCTTCACCATGTTTGAAGCTATTCAACACTTTACCGGCATTGACATTTCGGCCATGGAAGAGCAAGAGCTCAGGGATACCGCTTGCAAATGCGGCGTAGAAACCACGGCAGCCATGGGAAAAGGCAAACTGATTGATGAGATCTTTGGAGCAACCTGTGAACCCAAGCTTATTCAACCTACTTTTATCACAGACTATCCTGTGGAAATGTCGCCGCTGGCAAAAAAACACCGCTCCAAAGCAGGGTTGGTTGAACGTTTTGAAGCTATTGTCAATGGTAAAGAACTCTGCAATGCTTTTTCGGAACTGAACGACCCTATCGACCAGCGCAAACGCTTCGAAGCACAACTTGAGCTTGGCCGGCGCGGCGATGAAGAGTCCATGGTGCTTGACGAAGATTTTCTGCGTGCCATAGAATTCGGCATGCCACCTACGGCAGGCCTCGGCATGGGGATCGACCGCCTTGCCATGGTGATGACCAACTCGCATTCGATACAGGATGTGTTGTTTTTTCCTCAGATGAAACCTGAAATAAAATCAATAATCACTTCCGTTGAAGATTTTGTTGCAAAAGGCATTCCTGCGGAATATGCTGAACTTGTTATGAAATCGGGTTTTTCAACTTTAGAATCACTAAAAACGGCGGTACCTTCCAAACTTTTCAACAGTATCTGCGGACTGAGAAAAAAGCTGAAACTTGATATCAAAGCGCCGACTATAGATGAAGTGACTGCGTGGATAAATAATGCTTGAAAAATAAAAAAACTAAAACTCGACATCCAAGCCCCGACGACTGAAGAAGAGAGTTAGATTAATAACGTCTGAAAGAAGAAAATAGCCACAAAGACATGGTTAAATCAGAGAAACTCGGAGTTAAAATAGTTTAAAAGAAAAAAAACACGGAGACACAGATCCGCCGCGGCGGACACGGAGGAACACAGAGATGATAACTCAGAAATATATAAATGAAATTTCGTACAAAATAATAGGCTGTGCCATTGAAGTCCACAAACAACTTGGTCCGGGATTACTTGAATCGGTTTATGAGTTATGTTTTATTGATGAAATGAGAAGTGCCGGACTGGATGTAAAATCTCAGTTATATGTCCCTATACACTATAAAGGTAAGGATTTGGGAGGCATTTTAAAACTTGATATACTTGTCAACGATATAATAATTGTTGAAGACAAGGCGGTAGAACAAATGATACCTTTGTATAAAGCACAACTGTTATCATATTTAAAACTTGCCGAAAAGCCTAAAGGATTGCTGATAATTTTTAATTGCGAAAATATAAAAGAACAACTGGTATCGCTTGTTACTAAAGAGTTTGCTTTATTACCCAAATAATATCCTCCGTGAACCTCCGTGCCTCCGTGGTAAAAAACATATCCTCCGTGAACCTCCGTGCTCTCCGTGCCTCCGTGGTTATTCCTTAACATCAAAATCAACATAAAATATGCATCCTGCAAAAACCCCATATTTACTCTACAGCGACGATAAGGGAAATATCTTTGAAGATACATCATTATTGGTTTGTGGAAGAATAGCATCCCAAACTGTAGAGCTAAATGCTGAAGAACTTATCCTGCTGCCTGAGGGTAGTGATTTTTTTCATTTGCCCGGCAGGCGCGCTGTTGGCTACGATCCAAAAACAAATCAATTTCGCACCTGCGAAAAAGGCTGGGCTGTAGCGGCTTTTGTAGCTCCGGCATACACACTCACACACCACGCATCCTGGGTCACAGAGGCCAAGGCCCCACGGCTGCCTTTGTATGCATACGCTGCCATCGGCTGGCTCGATGAAAAGTTTTACACCCCCGTTTTTCGGATCGACCCGGATATCCGGCAGGATTGCAACCAGTTTAACCAGTTTTATATTGAGAAAAATGCGAAACGTATGCTCAAAGCCAATCCTGACAACCGATTGCTAAAGCATCTTTCGCATTGCGCCCTTGTATATTTTTGCCCGGCTGCCCGAAATTATTTTATGAACCGCTGGGAAGCGCCGCTGCCCACATCGCCAAGCTGTAATTCGCGCTGTGTGGGATGTATATCCTACCAGCCCAAAGACCATAAAATATCATCGACACAAAACCGCATCACCTTTGTTTCCACACCCGAAGAAATTGCAGAAATCGCTGTTGAACATCTTAATACGGCTCCAAATCCGGTGGTCAGTTTCGGGCAGGGCTGCGAAGGAGAGCCGCTACTGGTATGGGAAACGTTACGGGATGCCATTATCCTCATTCGTGAGAAAACCAATAAAGGCATCATCAACCTTAACTCCAACGCCAGCAAACCGGCAGCCATCGAAGAATTATGCAAAGCCGGATTGCAAAGCCTGCGCGTAAGCATGAACAGCGCACAGGAAAAAAACTACCTGAACTATTACAACCCCACCAATTATTCTTTTGCCGATGTGATGGAAAGCATCAGCATCGCGAGAAAATACAATAGCTGGGTCTCGCTAAATTATTTTGTTTTTCCCGGTTACACGGACGAAGCAACCGAGGTGGCCGCACTGAAAAAACTCATCCGCGATTATGATATCAGCATGATACAATGGCGTAATTTCAATATTGATCCCGAATGGTACAATGATATTGTTCCGCCTGAAAAGAATGCGCAATACACCGGCATCAGGACTTTAATTGAAGATATAAGGAAAGATTTTCCAAAACTTTATCACGGGTATTTTAATCCCGGGGAAGAAATTATCAAATCCAGGTTATTTTAGCGCTCTCTGAAAACAACTTCCGGCAAACAACTTTGTAATATTCCTTTATTATTTGGGAATATAATCAGTTTGTATTGGATTGGTAGATTTTGACTGGATCCGGAACCTTTTATTTTCCAATCTTATGATCTTGTATACAAATCCGATCTGCGTACCCAACACATATTCATCCGGAATCATAATAAACTCCTCTTTTTTCCCGTCCAATGCCCATGTACCGGTAGATGAAACGGTATCCGCCTGGTATTGTTCATAGGCATAATTTCTTTTCAGATCAATCCAGTTATTATTTGTCGGAGTAATATCCGCACCGGAATTGACTACAAATTGTTTTTCGATCTTCCATTTGTTAACAACGTACATTTTACAGAACCAGCTAAAAGTATCTCCGTCTTCATATTTTTTGCAGCCTGTCAGCATCAAAGAAAATATGCAGGCGATCATCAGGGACAATTTAATGGAATGTTTCATAAGGGTTGATTTAATAATGTGAAACAAAATTAATTAAAAAACCTGGAATATAGGTTAAGCGCTTGTGCTAATTTGCGTTGTTTTATCAACAAATCAATTTTAAGTCCACTCCGAAAAGCCCTATTTTTCTTATCCTGCGACTTTTTGCCCTTAATTCCTAAAGGGAAGTCGCAGAAAACCAGCCTTCCGCCAGTTGGCGGACCGGGGCAATGCTGATTTTCAAAATTCATGCTTTTCGGAGTGGACTCAATTTTTATCTAATTTTACAGTGACAAAAATATTGCAAGAATTGTAACATTTTCGCCGATGAATTATCTTACATATAAATTCTGAGCCACGATGAACCCGAAAGAAGAGAAATTCCGAAAGATTGTGGAAGAACAGCAACAGCGCATCTGGAACATATGCAGGCATTATTCCCGTTCGGATGAAGACACACAGGACCTGCAACAGGAAGTTCTGGTAAATGTCTGGCGCAGCCTTGACACTTTTCGCGGCGATTCTGCGGTCAGTACATGGATATACCGGATTGCTGTAAACACTTCCCTAAATTACATCATGAAAGAAAACCGCAGGTCTCAGTTCAATCTTTCATTAGATAAACAAAATCTTAATAATCTCATGCAAGATGAAGAACATGAACAAAAGATAGAAACAGAAAAAAAACTCGAAGGACTTCATGAAATAATTAATCAGTTAAATGTTATTGATAAGCTATTAATTACATTATCCATCGAAAAACTGACCACACGCGAGATCTCGGATATCATAGGGATCACAGAACCCAATGTCCGCACAAAACTCACACGTATCCGTGAAGAACTGCGGCAAAAAATTCAAGGAGGTAATCATGAAAAATAATAACAACAATAATACATCAACACATCCAGTCGATACTGAAAACCTTATCCTCAGAATGCAAAAAGAGGATAAACGAAACAAAAAAATAATGATGGGGATGTTTTTCCTTTATCTTATCTTTTCTATCTTTTATACTTTTTTATTTCTCATCAATCCCGATCCGGCACTCACATCCAACGACCGTATTACAGGGTTAAGTTTTGTGGTGGCTTTTATTATCGGAACAATATATTTTATTTGGGAATACAGAATTTTTAAAAAAGTGGACTACTCCCTTCCTCTCATTACCATACTTGAGAAAACAGAAAAACGGTATCGTTTTTTCCGTTCCAAATGGATTCCTGTTATTTTCATTGTAGCCATCGTTAGTTTTGGTATCACATTGTCGTACGTTGACCGGCTGGCATATTGCGATGTTTCCCTTTTAGGAAAAATTCTTGCGATCCAGGGAGTTTACTGGGCAATCATGTTTATTGCGGGAATTATCGGATACCTTATCTGGCGAAAACGTTCAAGGCCTATCTGGAAAGATACAAAAACCTTGCTTGAGGAGCTGAAGAATTAGGAAGTGAAGGGATTGAGTTGAAGAGGGGGTTGAGAGATTGAGAGATTGAGAGATTGGGAGATTAGGAGATTAGGAGATTGAGTGATTGAGTGATTAAGTTAAATAAGGAGGAGATTAGTACCTTAAAATTTAAATCTCCGCACTATTTGCCAAAATATTATTTGCCAAT
>CAZMPB010000170.1:0-6700 GCA_964567775.1 uncultured Bacteroidales bacterium | reverse complement strand
GTACAGGCATACAGGGTACCCAAGGTACGACCGGGACTGGAACACAGGGAACACAGGGGACGACCGGGACTGGCATACAGGGTACCCAAGGTACGACCGGGACTGGAACACAAGGAACACAAGGTACGACCGGTACAGGCATACAGGGGATCCAAGGGGTACAGGGGACTACTCCAAGTATTGTGGGACTATTGGATGAGACGGCGCATGATTTACTTGACCATACCGGACTGACCGGAATACATGCGTCGGGTAGTGACGCTGAAACTATTTCTACCATTGGAACAATCCTTAACGGAGCATCTGCCGATACTGTTTTGGATGCTGACACTTTCACGTTTTGGGATGCTGTTGATTCTATCCTCAAGAAGACAACCTGGACAAATATTAAAACTGCCGTTAAAACCTATTTAGATGGGTTTTGGGGGAATGTTACAAATACATCGCAGCAATATTATCACGGATTTGTTAACCTTACAGACAGCACCATTCCGGAAGACTTTTCGGGAACGACAGACTTGATTTTTACGCTAACGAAAGTTAACAATTATACTGCCTATATTGCCGGTGTTCCTACGATTTTCACGGCAAGCAAGACTATTGATCTGATGTTGCAGGCGGCGTGGGGCAACGGTACTACCGATCCGATAGGACAATGGTTTGTTGCACTACTGGCAAACGGGAACCTTTCGGCAAGCAAAACAGCATGGTCGATAACTGATGTTTCGGCTACTCCGGTATCTATTCTTTGGGTGCAGCCACATCCAGACGGCACACCCGGAAAATGGGAGGCGATTGTATCGGAAGAAAGACACAGCTACATGCGGAATCTTCTGGAGCATTATAATCAGCATATTTCGTGGGGTTCTCAATATGTATCGGGACTTAACGGGCTTACAGTAGGCTCGGGTGTTGTAGGCAATTCGACCAATACCTTTTCGCTTGTTGGAGGAATCATCAGGGATGAAGACCTGCATGTCATACTTTCCAATCCGCAGACAACGGCGAGGATAGGGTATAAAGATGGGGCAAACGCATGGATGAAATTTACTGCTGCCGGAACAGCCTACTGTATTTTAAATTCGGGGGCACCTCGTTACGATAATGCAGGTACATTAACAGATATTCCTACTACCGGAGGTGGGAGATACGGGATTATGTGGCTGTATGCCTCAACGCGTCAGACAACAAAAGTTGTATTGATCATGGGGCAGGGGGCTTATAATACGGTGGCATTGGCTCAGGCGGCAGCACAGCCAACGCTGTATGGCATGAGTACTGCAGAGTGGAAACTGGTGTACAGAATTATCATTCGTAACGTTGCCGGTGTTTTACAATGGATTCAGAGTGATCCGCTGTACAATATTTCTACCGGGCCTCCGGTAAGCGCAGGGGCTATTACCAGTATTTCGGCAGGTAATGTTATTGTTAATCCTGCCGGGAATATAGCAACTACCAATGTACAGTCTGCATTAGAGGAGTTGGACACGGAAAAGCAGGCAGCGTTGACCTTCGGTATAGCGGACACCAACGCTATTAAGGTTGATGATTCTGATGCTATGGCAGGGCAATGGTGCAGATTTACCGAAAATGGTATTGAGGGAACCGCTGCCCCGGCAAGTGCCGATGAAAAGGTGAAATACGACGCAAATGATGCTGCGGCTGGATTTCTTGCAGATAAAATCATCGCCGGAGATGGAATAAGCGTGGCTGAAGGAACAGGAGCGGATGCCGATAAACTCGTTATTGAGGCATCAGGAATATCGCTGGCAATGTCGTACACGCTTGACTTTCAGCAGTTGGTAACGGTAATGAACGACATTAACCTGGAGGGTGCCATTACAATAACAGATATTATAGGATTGAATGTGGCATCGCTGAAAATTGACAACGTGGCGCAGGCGATGGGATCGGGTTTAAGTATTGCCGTTTCAAACCAGCAGATTCTGGCATGGGAGATTACCCGTACAGTACCCGGGTATGCGGCATTGGGAATAAAATTCACTACATAAAAAAATACGATGAAAGTAAAAATTGCAGAAACGATTGAATGGGACGATGCCCTTCCACTCGAAGAACAGAGTTACATTGCTCAGGCTTGGTTTAACCAGAATGTGCAGGATAAAATAACTTTCTACGACGATGAGAAGGAGAAGGTGAAGCCAACAAGGGATAAGTTTGGAAGACCTGAAAAATGGGTGGTGGACTTACCTGAACATGTCGTTGAATTAACGTGGAACTATCAAAAGAAAGAAAGTTCGGACTGGACAAAAGGGAAAGATACCGTAACCCTTAAACTGAAGTAATTATGAACGCATACATCTGGAGAACCGTTAACGCACTTGCACGTTATGTTTGCAGTTATACGGGGTCGGACGTTACCGGGGACGGACTTGCCACCAATCCCTTCCGTTCGCTGACAAAGGCGTTTAGTGTAAGCCACATATTAACGGTTAACCTTACCGGGGCAAGTGGTGGAACAGGATATACGGTAAACGACGTGTTAACGCTTGCAACTCCATCGGGGGGGATTTCCGGACAGGTAAAAGTGTCAACGGTAAACGCAGGCGTAGTAACCGCAGTAACCTTAGTTTACAGGGGACTTGGTTATACTACCGGTGTAAAAACGACGACCGGGGGTACTGGTGCAAATTGCACAATCAATGTAAACACCGTAGGAACAACTGGTGTTGATATTATATGCAGAGGGCTATTCACCGATGATATTGTAACAGGGGCACATGCGAATAAAATCGACGCCGATTACTATGGTGCTGCCGTATGGGACGGACAAAACCTATATAACTTATATGGTTTCAGGCACAATAACATGATATTTTTAAACTCGGGATCTGTCTCCGGGTACGTCGGCGTTGGCGGTGCTGCTTATGGTTCCGCTGTCGGCAATGCGAGCTCTGTCTACGGGCTCGCCGGCTCACCTGCTTTAGTGGACAACTGTGTGCTGTATTGGGGCGTGATGGGCGGGTATTTGCAAAATAATACCGTGTTCTCGCGCATCAAGCCGAACGCCAGTTACCTATGCTCGCTGGGAAGCCATTCAAGCATCAATGGCTGGTCGAATAATTTAACAGTGTACGGGATAGCCAAAGCAAGCATGAGAAAATCATTAACAACAACCGGGACTTTTTACGGTTTCTTACATCGCTATTCATTGTACTCGAATTGCGCAATTTACCTGGATCAGATGGGTACCTTTGACCGTTGTATGTTTGCCGGGGATGTAACATGGTGGGTGGGTGACACTGAGTTCACTCCCACGGGAGCTACCGATGCCGACAAATTGCAAAGCATCGTCACACAGCTTGCAGGCATGGCTGGTACTCCTGGGAAAGAGAAGATTGCGCTTACCAATACGGGTGCAACAGAAAGCAGGTACACTTCGCAGACGGCATCCGAAATTTTCAATAATCCAACGCTTCAGGACTTTACGCTTAAAAACGGGAGCGATGCTATTTTAGAAACAACTGATGCGCTTTACGTTCAGGTAACTTTTACCTATTTCGGGGCCATGAAACCCGCCTTAAACATACCGATCATGGAAGATTCGTCGGGAGTACCAGGAACATGGGATGAAAATACAGCCACGGGTTGTTTGTCGGTGGCTGCGGGGGATATTATCCAGATAGACGAGGATAGCCCAAGCGCTCTGAGCCAGATTTATTCAAAGATTATTGTGATAAATAATAAGACCACTATACTTAACGGGATTATATCACTGATGATTCCGAAACTTGAAACTAACTATTACCTTGAAGACAGGGCCATGGTGGGGGCTACGCCTATATATGAGTTGACAGAATTAGCCGTTGGCCGTTATAAAGTATGCGCCTACCCTTTGACCTACGGGGGTAATGTTTATTACCCTGGAGATACGGTATATGTTTCGGAAACAGGTACATCTTTTACCGACTACGACACGAGTGCTGCTTACCTGCTTG
This sequence comes from uncultured Bacteroidales bacterium, assembly GCA_964567775.1. Taxonomy (GTDB): domain Bacteria; phylum Bacteroidota; class Bacteroidia; order Bacteroidales; family CAIWKO01; genus CAIWKO01. The sequence goes on along the minus strand of CAZMPB010000170.1, from coordinate 2,741 downwards.
AGATAGTAGATCCGAATTTCTATAATCCTGTTCATGTTCGTCAATCCAGGGCCATATATGCCACGGTGGCCGTGGGAGGTGTGCTTCAAACCGGAGGTGTTTACTTCAATTATGGGAATGAAAACATTACTTACCTGGGCAGAACGATTGTACCCGGGGAAAGCTTTATGGCCGAAAATGGTGATGATTCATTTTCGGGCACTGCCGGATATAAGATAGGTATTGTGTTTGATGATACGAGAGTACCAACAGTTGAATGGATACCTGCCCTTGCATTTGATGATTATTTCAATGGCATGAACGTAAATTTGCAAGTATATGACGATGAAAGCAGACCGGCTGGAAGCGGGAACCCGAAATCGTATGTTGCACCTTTGGTGGGAACATTTACGAAAAAATTACTGAATTACAGTTATATACAATTCAAAATAATGCTTCGTGAGTATGATGTTGCTTAATTCGTTTAGCGTAACTATTGCGTCTTTCACCATATATGATGCCATTGTTCAAACAACGCTGTTTCGATCGTTTTCGGCAACGTATCAGGATAACATACTCTTAGACGCAGTTGCTAATACTACTGTATTCAGATCATTTTCAGTGACAATTCCAGAACTTGCTGTGATAGAAGCTAATCGGGATGCCATTGGTATGATAACGCATAAAAAGAAATAATTGGGAATGGAATATTGAATAGTGATAAAGAATTATATTTGAGCTTAATTTATTGGGGACCGATATATTTTAACAAAAAGTGATGAAAAGAAGCGTGGATGCACGTCGGCGTTGGCGGTGCTAATAATGGTAACAATGTCGGCAATGCGAACAATGTCTACGGGCTCGCCGGCTCACATACTTTAAAAATCCTTTTCAAAACTTTGCCTTATGGCAGAACATAAACCCTTATAGGCTTGTGAGTAGCGCCAGCGAAAATTGGCCGGAAAAAGCAGGTATGAAACGGAATGGTAATCTCTATGTAAAAATATGTAGTCCCGATAATATAAATCTGGCCATTGAAAAAGCAGAAAAAGGAAGGATGTTTAAAAAAGCTATTTCATGGTTTGAGACGGACAGAGAAAACCTTACTTCGAAGCTGATAAGCAACCTGATCAATCAGACATACCGCACTTCTTCATATTCAAGTTTTATTGTCAAAGAGCCGAAGGAACGGGAAATATTCTGCCTTCCCTTTTATCCTGACCGTATTCTGCAGCATGCCATACTGAATGTGTTACAGCCGGTATTCATGGAGAAATTTACTTCAGATACATATAGCTGTATTAAAGGACGTGGAATTCACGGGGCTGTTGTAAAACTAAAAACGGCTATAAAAAACAGGCCATATTCAAACTATTACCTCAAGATTGATATTTCAAAGTATTATCCATCCATTGACAGGGAGATACTGAAACAGAAGCTTAACAGGGTAATAAAATGTAAAAAGACACTTTCCCTTATTAACGAGATTATTGACAGCCATCAGCCGGGACTTCCGATTGGAAATTATCTCAGCCAATATTTGAGCAACTTTTATCTTTCTGGGATTGATCACTTCGTAAAAGAACAACTCAGGGTTAAATATTACTTCAGGTATGCCGACGATATGCTTTTCCTGGGTGAATCAAAAGAGAATATGAAATATATTTTAGAAGCTGTAACGAAAGAAATACAAAAACTGAATCTTTCTGTTAAAAATAATATCAGAATCGCACCATCTTCTTCAGGTATTGATTTTATAGGATATATATTTTATCATACTCATACCTTACTTCGTAAGTCTATAAAAAACAGGTTTAAGGCCAGAGTGCGAAGATTGATCCGTAGAAATGTAAGCGACAAAGAATTTAAACGGAAAACATCGAGTTATTATGGATGGTGTAAGCACTGTAACTCAAAAAACCTGCTTAGAAAAACGCTTGGAACCAAAATTAAACTATATGAAAAAATTCAGTGAAATATGCGACCAGTCTGAGGCGCATTTCAAAGGAAACCGTGTGTCAATAACGGAACTTTATGAAAAAGAAATTGTATTCGAAAACTTCAAGATGATTACCATAAAGGGTGAAGATAAGCTGCTTGTACAATTTCGTTACCAGGAAGATGGTGAATTGTTTGTGTTTATTACAAAATCGGAAGTTATCAAGGATAAACTTTCAAAATACAAAGCAGAACTGCCATTCGTGGGAACTGTAAGCCTGGTAAAAAACTACGTTACTATTCACTGAAATTAACCACATGCTTAATTTTAACCGGCCCCTAAGCCGGTTTTTTTGTGTCCTTTCATTTTGTGCATGAAACAAACAAATTTGCTATTAAACAAAGGCATAGTGAATCAAAACAGGGAAAATAGCAGGTATGGCCTTCAGCGAATATAACGTAGTGGTTGGTATGAAAACATCAGATGAAATATTATCAGAAATAACAAACATCGCAGAACGATGGTTGATGGGAAGGGAGAATGACGATGAAGCGATGGATAAAATCGCTGCCATACTAAGCGAAAATAAAAAATTGAGAATAGCTTATCGCACATTTATTTAAACGACAGACAATGAATATTAAAATCTACCCGTCTAATTTTTTTGGCATAGGAATTACATGGGGGAAGCAAGAAAGATGGTATGTGATTTTGCAGTTGCCATTTGTGACGATTGATTGGTTTGGAAGGTTGGATGAGAAATGAATAATAGCATGGATAAGATTTCGCACGTGATATACAGCCTTATAGGTTCGGCATTTCT
>CAZMPB010000169.1:0-6704 GCA_964567775.1 uncultured Bacteroidales bacterium | reverse complement strand
GGCTGATAATCATTTCTGGTAAAATAAAATAAGAAAATCCCAAAACCTACAATAAAAATCAGTACCAACACCAATAGGACAAGCAAAATTCTTTTTAGTGTTTTCATAGACAAAATTTTAATAAAAGTACAAAAAAGATTAATTAATTAACATAAAATAAAAAAAGCTTTTTTTTACAGAAATTATTTATTTTTGCTAAAAAAATTTTAATTTTGATTAATTTCAAAATATTTTAATAGTAAAATGAAACTGACCGGTATACTAAAAATTTTGTTTCTGTCCATGCAGATTTTAAGCCTGATTGCGTTATTTTTTTTTAAAAATGAAATTATTTGCTGGGTGAATATGGCCACTTTTATTATTTTAAGTATTCTTTCTTTAATCCAGATTGTGATTTTCAATAATAATTATAATAGTGAATTTAATTTTTGGTTGTTAAAGTATTTTATTGCTATAACCCTGCTGATTCAGGGTGTTTGTTTTATTGCATTACTACTGGGCTTTCAGCAAATAGGCGAATATAGGGCTGTTTTAATCGTTTCTGGGCTGTTTTTTATTATTAATTTTATTTTCATCTTCGTTTTCATCAAACAATTTTTAGTCCCGGAATTTAAAAAGTTATTTTTGATAAATATTCTTGCACCGGCACTGGTCATAATTTTTCTTGGAATAATTCCTTTGTCAATGGGTGAACGCGATTTGTATAATAATTTTAACAGGGAAAGCAATCATCAGACATATGACCAGTATATCCAAAAAGAATCCCCCTATAATTCCGATCAGATTCCTTCTTTTTGAAAAAATTTTTTTTATTGGAATTTGAAGAATGATGAATTATATTTAATTTTACATAGAATACCTTATTTACAAATTTAACAAATTGCCTTATGGACAAGAAAAAAATTCTTTTGTTTGCTGTGATAGGAATATTTGTGATTCTTGTTGTTGTAATGATAGCAAAAACAAGTTCGCAAACGATCGTAAAAGTCAATCCTGCTTTTAAGGAATATGTGGCAGCCTTTACTTCAGGCGTTATTTCTACGGAATCGACCATCAAGGTCCGGTTAAATATGGATATTGCCGATTCCTCCATGTTTGAACAACCGGTAAAAGAAGAACTGTTTGATTTTTCGCCGGGTATCAGCGGAAAAACATACTGGATCGATACACGCACCGTAGAATTTCGCCCGGATAAAAAGTTGCCTCCCGACAAACTATATACGGCGAATTTTTTTCTGTCTAAGCTGATAAGCGTGCCCGACAGTATGAAAACCTTCGTTTTTCAGTTTCATACGGTAAAACAGGTGTTTGAGGTAAATGTTGATAATCATAAAGCATATGACCATAACAACCTGGCCTGGGAAAAAGTTACCGGATCGTTGATTATGGCTGACGCCGCTGAAACGGAGGATATTCAGTCTTTGCTGGAGGCAAGCCAGGGAGGCAAAAAACTGAGTGTCAAAATAACTCCGGGCAGCGATAAAAAATCATTTACATTCACCATCGACAGCGTAAAACGTGGCGATAAAGAATCTGCCGTTGACATCAAATGGAACGGAAAACCCATTGATTCAAAATCTAACGGCACCTTGACCGTGAGTATCCCGTCAATAAACGATTTCAAACTCCTGTCGATACAATCTGTTCAAGAGCCTGAACAATATGTCAGACTTCAGTTTTCAGATCCGCTGCTGGAGGATCAGGACCTGAGCGGCCTTATTACCATGGACAAATCAAAGGATCTGAAATTTGTCATCGAAGATAATATTATCAGGATATATCCGCCACTCGAGATCGGTGGCAGCGAGGTGTTAACCGTTGAAAAAGCCGTGAAAAACATAAAAAGCATAGAACTTAAGGCAAAAACGGTTGAAACGGTCACTTTTGACGATATAAAGCCCGGTATCCGCCTGGTGGGAGAAGGAACCATCCTGCCCAGCACCAACGGACTGATCTTTCCTTTCGAAGCTGTAAATGTAAACACCGTCGATGTTAAGATTTTTAAAATTTACGAGAATAATGTAACTCAATTCTTACAGGTAAACGACCTGGAAGGCGAAAGAGAACTCAGCAGGGTAGGGAAGCTGGTGCTGAAAAAATCAATACCATTGCAGTCTGTAAATAATTCCGTACTGAATTACAGCAACTGGAACCGTTATTACCTCGACCTTGCCGATTTGATCAAGGCCGAACAGGGGGCTATATATCAGGTTACCCTTAGCATCAAAAAAGCCTATTCAACCTATACAGGATGTACGGATGAAGCTGCCGATGATGATGGCCTTAGATCTTCCTGGGACGAAAGCGAGGAGGCAGAACCGGAAGAATGGTATTATTACGATTATTACGGATATTATTATGATGATTATGATTACTATTATTACGACTGGAGCGAGCGCGAAAACCCTTGCGAAGAGTCCTATTTCAGCGGCAAAACGATAAGCCGTAATGTTCTTGCAACAGATATCGGCATTATCGCGAAAGTCGGCACTACGGGCGAACTGAATATTTATACCGTGGACCTGGTGTCGGCCAAACCCATGCCGGAAGTTTTCATAAAAATCATGGATTACCAGAACCAGGAGCTCGAAAAAGTACAGACCAACAGCGATGGAAATGTGATGATACAATTAAAAAAAGTTCCTTACCTGATCATTGCAAGCAAAGGAAAGCAGCGGGCTTACCTTAAGCTCACCGGCGGCTCGGCATTGTCATTAAGCATGTTTGATGTAGGCGGCGAATCCGTCCGCAAGGGAATAAAAGGCTTTTTGTACGGAGAGCGCGGCGTTTGGCGTCCAGGGGATTCAATTTTCCTGACCTTTATTCTTGAAGATAAACTTCATAAATTGTCGCCTGAAGCCCCCGTTGTTTTCGACCTGACCAATCCCCGCGGACAAAAAGTTCAACATATCGTAAAAACAAAGTCGGTAAACGGATTTTATGATTTCCGCACTGCTACGGACCCCGGTGCATTGACAGGATACTGGACGGCAACGGTAGCCGTGGGCGGTTCTACATTTTCTAAATCATTAAAAATTGAAACGATAAAGCCCAACAGGCTGAAAATAAAACTCGATTTTGGCTCGGATAAGATCACCGCGGAGTCAAAGGGTGTGCTGGAAGCAAAATGGCTGCACGGCGCTATTGCCCGCAATCTCAAAGCCGATGTCAACGTGGTGTTGAACAAGTCAACTACCGCGTTCAAAAAGTACTCAAATTTCATCTTCGATGATCCGTCGAAATATTTTTATGCGGAATCGTTTAAAGTTTTCAGCGGAGTGCTTAACGAGGAAGGCAAAGCCGATGTGATACCCGACATCGCCATCTCCGGTTCCGCGCCAGGCGTGTTAAAAGCGAACTTTGAAACCAGGGTCTTTGAACAGGGCGGAGAATTCAGCATCGATCAGTTTTCTTTACTTTATTATCCTTATAAAACCTATGTCGGTATCAATGTCCCTGAAGGAAGCCAGTATTCGCAAATGCTGCAGACGAATAAAAATTATACCATCAACCTGGTAAATCTTGACGATAACGGCTCTTTGGTGCCATCGGCCAAACTGAAAGTCGATATTTATAAAGTGAACTGGCGCTGGTGGTGGGACAACAGCGGCAGCGACCTGGCGGATTTTATCCGCAGCACGTATAACGAGCCTTACAAAACCCTTGAACTTACTACAACTAATGGCAGGGGTAGCCTTGTAATGAATATTCCCGATCCCGACTGGGGACGCTATTTTATCCGGGTAGAAGATGTTGAAAGCGGCCACAGCACCGGCAAAACGGTATATTTCGATTGGCCTGACTGGGCAAGCCGCTCCCGCGAGGGCAAGGAAGGCGCTGCCATGCTGATATTCTCGGCCGACAAAGAAAAATACCAGGTCGGAGACGAGGTGAAACTGACCATTCCATCGAGCGCGGGAGCAAGGGCGCTGGTAACGCTGGAGACAGGAAGCAAAGTATTAAAATCATTCTGGATCGATACCGAAAAAGATCAGACCTTTTTCAAATTTGATGTAACTGAAGAAATGGCGCCGAATATTTATGTCAGCGTTACTTTGGTACAGCCGCACAGCCAGACCGCCAACGACCTTCCCATCCGGCTTTATGGCGTGATACCAATTTTGGTGGAAGACCCCGGCACCCATCTGAGACCAATCATTAAGATGGCCGATGTGCTGCGTCCCGAAGAAAATGCGAGCATCACCATCAAGGAGGAGAACGGCAAGGCGATGACCTATACCCTTGCCGTGGTTGACGAAGGCCTGCTCGACCTTACCAAATTTAAAACCCCCGACCCATGGAATTATTTTTATGCAAGGGAAGCTTTGGGCGTTAAATCATGGGATCTCTATGATTATGTGATGGGCGCTTACGGTGGCCAGCTCGAGCGTATCCTCAGCATCGGTGGTGGCGATGACGGCGGCAACGGCAAAGGGGCCAACCGTGCCAACCGCTTCAAACCAATGGTGAAATTTTTCGGGCCTTTTGCCCTTAAAAAAGGCGCCTCGAATACGTACAATTTTAAAATGCCTCAATACATTGGCTCTGTGAGGGTGATGGTAGTCGCCGGACAGGATGGCGCTTACGGCAACGCGGAAAAAGCCGTTGCAGTCCGCAAACCGCTCATGCTCCTGGCTACCCTGCCAAGAGTGGTCGGCCCGGGAGAAACAGTTACACTGCCGGTCAGCGTGTTTGCCATGGAAAAAAACATTAAAAATGTATCGGTAAAAGTTACCACCAACGAGATGTTCACGATCAGTGACAACAGCACAAAAAGCGTAACTTTCCGCGAGATCGGCGATGACCTTGTGAACTTCCAGCTCAAAGTGAAAGATGCCATCGGCATTGGAAAAGTTAAAGTGTATGCCTCCAGCGGAAAAGAAACGGCGGTTTACGAAATAGAGATCGATGTCCGCAATCCGAATCCGGAGCTTACAGAAGTGATCTCGGATGTGATGAAACCAGGGAAGTCGTGGAATACGGCCTATACTCCCGTGGGCGTGGCCGGAACAAACAAAGGTGCCATCGAAGTCTCGTCTATACCTCCGATCAACCTTGAGCGCAGGCTGAAGTACCTGGTAAATTACCCTTACGGATGTATTGAACAGACTACCTCCTCGGTATTTCCGCAGTTGTATTTGTCCGATCTGATGGATCTTGACGACAATATGAAGAAAAGCATCGAACGCAATGTTAAAGCAGGTATCAACAGGATAGGTTCATTCCAGTCTGCATTGGGCGGTTTCTCCTACTGGCCGGGGGGCTACGAGGCCGACCAGTGGGCCAGTTGCTATGCGGGGCATTTTTTGCTCGAAGCTAAAGACAAAGGGTACACGGTATCAACTTCCGTTTTGAAAAAGTGGATAAAATATCAGAAACGTATGTCTTTGAGCTGGACCACAGAATACAACAAATATTATTACAACTCAGACCTTGTTCAGGCATACCGCCTGTACACCCTGGCACTGGCCAAAGCGCCCGAACTGGGGGCGATGAACCTGCTGAAAGAACAGAAAGAACTTTCGGTACAGGCCAAATGGAGACTGGCTGCGGCTTACCAGCTTGCGGGGCAGCCCGCTGTCGCAAAGCACCTGGCGGCAACTGCTTCGACCTCCATAAAACCCTATAAGGAAATGTGGTTCACCTACGGCTCCGACGACCGCGACCGTGCCATGATCCTTGAAGCCCTGGCCCTGATGGAGATGCGTAATAAGGCGGCTCCCATCGTGAAGATAATCTCGGAGCGCCTCAGCAAAGATGACTGGATGAGCACCCAAAGCACGGCATTCTGCCTACTGGCCATCTCAAAATATGTGGGAACCAGCACCGGAACCGGGATGGATTTTACTTATACTATCAACAACGGGTCGCCCGTGACCAAAAAATCTAAAAAATCTGTGGCGACCATCGATATGAACCTGAAAAATTCGGCTCAAAAAGGTAAGTTGAAGATCAAAAACAATGGCACCGGTATTTTGTATGCACGTGTGATCTTATCGGGTGTTCCTGCGGCAGGAGAAGAAAAAGCCGGTGAAAACAACCTGAAGATAGAGGTGTTATACAAATCGCTGAACGGAGAAAAAATAGACCCCGCGAAACTGGAGCAGGGAACGGATTTTATGGCGGAGGTAACCATTACGAATCCCGGACTGATGGGATATTATTACAACATGGCCTTGTCGCACATTTTCCCTTCGGGGTGGGAGATACACAACACCCGCATGGACGACTCTTATGGCCGTGTACAGATGTCGGGCTACGACTATCAGGATTTCCGCGACGACAGGGTGTATACCTTTTTCAGTGTCGGAACCAACGATAAGAAAACCTACAAAGTGTTGCTGAATGCCAGTTACCTCGGGCGTTTTTACCTGCCTACGGTAAGCTGTTCAGCCATGTACGACGATGCTATCTATGCCCGCACCAAAGGGCAGTGGGTTGAGGTGGTGCCGTATAATGACAAGGCGACGGTGGCAAAGTAGGAAGTAATAGAATCTGTACAATTGATAAATTAAAGGGATGGCAAAATGAGCGGATCAGTTAAAACTAAAAAAACGTAATTTGGTAACATTGAGTTAGTTTAAAGGCGAAAAACGGATTGCTCCTGCAATAAAAGTATAGGAAAAATAGCAGTAATGGAACATGCCAAGCGTTATAAGCAAGCTTAAAGAAATGCGTCTATCATAAATAATTTGGACAAAATG
>CAZMPB010000168.1:0-6715 GCA_964567775.1 uncultured Bacteroidales bacterium | reverse complement strand
GGACAAATACAAGGTATATTGAAGGTAAAGATAGAGCCTGCACCAGATGAATGGGATAGATTGTTCAATGTTGATTTTTTCATCAAGGTAAGCGACAAATTTATTGGACTTCAAATCAAGCCAGTTTCATTCGGAAGTGGAGCACAAATTCCAGAAATTTTTAAGGAGAAAAATATTCAAGAGGAAACACACAAACACTTCACAGAAGGGTTTGGAGGCAAAGTATTTTATATTTATTCCGTAAAAAATGGTGAACGAAAAGAAATATACAACAAAGAAGTAATTGATGAAATTGCTACTGAAATTAAGCGACTTTCATAGTAGAAATAAAAGCCACATACCGCCAAAAAAGGCTAAAATAAAGCGGGCAGATAGTGCTAATTTGAAGGGCACATCAACTATTAAACTTTTCTCAGGTGACAGTAACGTACTCCGAAATGTCCGCCAACCTTTTTGAAAATTATAAATCAGAAGAACTTCGTAAGTTTTTAAAAAATGAAATAGCAAAGCATAATGGAACTTTTCCCGACAGAACATATAAGGTTATCTGAACTTCTTGAACAAATAGAAGACACGATAAAAAATCGTTTTGACAGCGAATTTTATTGGATTTCTGCAAGGACGTTAAATGTAAAAAAATACGAATCAAACAGGCGCTGCTATTTGTCACTTGAAGAAGTTGAAAATGGAACAAAAACAGCAGAAATCAGGGCTGTGTTTTGGGCAAACTATTACCACGAAATTGAACAGTTTGAAAATCTAACAAAGCAAGCTTTCAAAGACGGAACAGAAATTATTTGCAAAGTAAAAGTAAGGTACCACAAAGTATACGGTCTTAACCTTGATATAATACAACTTGACGTTGCACATACATTGGGACTTCTTGAACTTGAAAGACAAAAAACACTTGACCGTCTACTCAAAGAAAATCCCAAAACAATTCAGCTTTATGACGGGGTTTACAGAACTTTAAATAATCGTTTACCTATTCCGCGTATTATCACAAAAATTGCATTAATTACCGCACCAAATTCTGACGGACAAAGAGACTTCCAGCAAGAATTAATACAAAACAAACACGGGTACACGTTTTCAGTCAGCGAGTATTTGACAACGATACAAGGCGATAGCGCAAGTAAGCTAATCAAAGAGCAACTTGAACAGATTGAAAAAAACAAAGATAATTTTGATGTTGTTGCAATAGTCCGGGGTGGCGGTTCGCTGACAGACTTCAAGCCTTTTGATGATTACGAACTTTCAAAATATGTAGCGAGTTTCCCAATACCAATATTTACGGGCATTGGACACGACAGAAATCAAAGTATTGTTGATTTAATGGCGAGAGAACAAAAAACACCAACAAAAGTTGCTTCAACTTTTGTTGAGCAAAATTTTACTTTCGAAAACAATCTTATTGAACTCAAAAGAAATCTTTTTGAATTGGTTCAAGAGCAGCTTGTTAATGCAAAAGAAAATTTAGACAATGCAAAACGCATTGTCAAGCTTTCAAGTCCACAAACAATTCTTAACAGAGGTTTTGCAATGATAACAAGCGGGAATAAAATCATAGTTGACCCACAGGAAATAACTGAAAATGCAGAGTTGCAGACTTTATTACGTGATGAAACCATACACAGCATTGTAACTAAAAAGACTAAAAATGAAAAAGGAATTGACATATTCTGAGGCGTTTGACAAACTGGAAGAAATTCTGGAACAACTTGAACAGGGCGACATTCCGCTTGACAAGCTTTCAACAAAAGTGAAACAGGCAAACGAGTTCATTGCAATTTGTGAAAACAAACTGCGTAACATAGAAGCAGAAATAAAAGAATCAATTAAAACAGAAACGACACGACAAACGAAAAAAAAATGAGGGTGTCTCAAAATATTCTTTAACCTGAATAATTCACATATTGGGCTAAAGCCCGAATAATCAAGGTGCTTTAATAGCCCCGGGGCTAAAGAAAGAGCCGATATCACAGGGGCTTTAGCCCCAAATAAAATGTTGTGAATTAATCAGGTTCAATGATTTTCAGCCAAGGCTATTTTTGAGACAGCCTCATTTCTAATCCGGCCTTATTCCTTTCAAATGAGTAATTTTGCTTTGTATGAACATCGTAAATATATTCGATAAAGCGCTGAATCAGGAGGCTGTTTCAAAGGATGAGGCTCTTTGTTTATATAAAGAAGCTGCTTTATCCGACATGATCTTTATCGCAAACGAAATAAGAAAGGCCATGCATCCGGAAAATACGGTTGGCTGGATTATAGATCGCAATGTGAATATTACAAATGTCTGTATGTCGCAATGCCTGTTCTGTAATTTCTGTAGGAAGAAAAATGACGGGGATGCCTACATCACTTCCACAGAGCAGTACCAACAAAAGATTGATGAACTTTTTTTGCTTGGCGGCAGCCAGCTTTTGTTGCAGGGCGGGATGCACCCCGGCCTGGGGCTTAATTTTTATGTGGATCTGTTCAAAACACTTAAAACCCGTTATCCTTCTTTAAAATTGCATGCCTTAGGCCCTCCCGAAATAGTTTTTATTGCGAAAATGGAAAAAAAATCCGTGAGGGAAATTTTGGAAAAACTTATCGAGGCGGGACTCGATAGTCTGCCGGGTGCCGGAGCGGAAATTTTATCCGACAGGGTGAAAAAAATTATTTCACCGGCAAAATGCAGATCGCAGGAATGGCTTGATGTGATGCGTGAGGCACATAAGCTGAATCTGCCCACTTCAGCGACCATGATGTTCGGGCATATCGAAACACCGGAAGAACGTGTCGGGCATCTGATACAGATCCGCGAAGTCCAGGATGAAAAACCAAGGGGTACTTATGGTTTTCTTTCATTTATTCCGTGGCCATTTCAGCATGTAGGAACGCTGTTGAATAAAAAGCATCACGTCGTTAACTCGGTCACAGATAATGATTATCTGCGTTTCATTGCGCTCAGCAGAATCGTTTTGAATAATATTTCAAACATTCAGCCGTCGTGGCTTACGGTGGGGGTTCCCCTGGCGCAGGTTTGCCTTCATGCAGGCGCTAACGATTTCGGTTCGGTGATGATCGAAGAACATGTGGTTTCTGAAGCCGGAGCCGGTCATTGGCTTGAAAAAAATGAAATGGTGGAAGCTATAAAAAAAGCCGGTTTTGAGCCCAAACTCAGAAATCAGAAATTTGAGTATTTTTGACAATTAAATTTATCATATCATGAAAAAATTTGCAGTAATATTAGCCGGATGTGGCTCGCTGGACGGATCTGAAATACACGAGTCGGTAATGACCTTGCTTGCCATTGACAAGCTGGGTGCATCGTATAAAATTTTCGCACCGGATATTAATCAGCATCATGTGATGAACCACTACAAAAAACGCCCGACGGACGAAACCCGTAACATACTTGTAGAGGCGGCCCGCATTGCCCGTTGCGATATTCAAGCCTTGTCGGAGTTTCGCGCTTCGGATTTTGATGCGTTGGTATTGCCCGGTGGCTTTGGCGTGGCCAAAAACCTGTGCACCTATGCGTTTGATGGTGCCGGCATGAAGGTAATCCCCGAAGTGGAAGCCGCGTTAAGGGCTGTGAAAGATCAGGGAAAACCCATCGGCGCATTATGCATTGCACCTGTGATCCTGGCAAAGGTGTTTGGAAATGTCACGTTAACGATAGGTAAAGATGAAACTACCGAAAAACATATTGAGTCCATGGGCGCCAAAAATATCAGGACCGGCCATGGCGACGTGGTCGTCGATGAAGAGAACAAGCTGTTCACGACACCTTGTTACATGCTTGACGCCCGCATCTCTCATATTGCCGAAGGCGCGGAAAATCTGATCAAGGCGATGCTGAAAAAAATATAATAGATTTAACAATAATATAAGACGATTTTAGTTTTTGATGCGTACAGTTTGCATGACTCATAGAATTATTTTTTGCTTTGCGCAAATTTTACTAACTTTATAGTCTGATTGTGTGATTATGAAAAAGCGGTACCTTACATTTCTTTTATTGCTTGCGATGAGCTGTTCTGCTTTTGCCACACATCAGCGTGCCGGAGAAATTACTTACAAATGGCTATATGGGCTAACCTACGAAGTAACCATAATTACGTATACTTACTCTTCAAGCCCTGCCGACCGGCCTGAGCTGGAACTTTTCTGGGGCGACGGAACTTCAGATATCATTCAGCGTGTTCAAAAAACTGCCATTACCAGCGAGATCAACTATAACCGGTATACTTTTAACGGGCAGGGAACCGGCGGTATTCATACCTATCCGGCCCCCGGTACTTATACGATGTGGATGGAAGATCCCAACAGAAATGCCGGTATCATTAATATTCCCAATTCCGTTAACATTCCTTTCTATATCGAGACAACACTCGTTATCAACCCCTTTCTCGGAAATAATAATTCACCGGTGCTCCTGAACCCGCCGATAGACAATGCCTGCATTTATCAGCCATTTGTGCATAATCCCTGGGCTTACGATGCAGACGGCGACAGCCTTTCATACCGTCTTGACAGTTGCAAGGGGCAGGGAGGTGTTTATATTCCCGGTTTTTTCTTTCCTCCTGCCAATAATATTTTAACTATTGACGCAAGCACCGGCGAGCTGCTCTGGGACAGCCCACAACTTAACGGGGAATACAATATTTGTATTATCGTCGATGAATGGCGTCATGGTATCCGGATAGGTTCTGTCCGGCGGGATATGCAGATAACAGTGGTCTCTTGTACCGACCAGCCGCCTCAGATATTGCCTTTGCACGACACCTGCGTACTGGCAGGGACCTTCCTTTCATTTACTGTAAAAGCCTTCGATCCGGATTCGGGAATTATAACTCTTACAGGTAACGGCTCTCCACTTCTGGTACCCTTTAGTCCCGCTACTTTTCCGCAACCTGTCCAGGGGACGGGCCATGTGAGTTCGCTGTTCAGTTGGCAGACCGAATGTTCGCATGTGAAGAAAAGCCCTTATCAGATGAATTTCAAAGTGAAGGATAATGGCTATCCTGTGCAACTGGTGGACTTTGCCTCCGTTAATATTACGGTGGTGGCGCCTGCTCCCGAAAATCTCACTGCTACACCGAATGGTAACACGATCGGACTAAAATGGGAGTCGAGTATTTGCGAAAATGCCGTCGGATACAGGATCTACCGTCGTAACGGCTATTACGGATTTTTCCCGGATCATTGCGAAACAGGTGTTCCTGCTTACACAGGTTATTCTATGATAGCCCAGCTCGACACCATCACCGATACAACGTACACCGATGATAATAACGGCGCGGGCCTGATCCGCGGAATAGATTATTGTTATATGGTGATTGCCTACTTTGCTGATGATGCTGAAAGTTATGCTTCGCTGGAAGCTTGTACGGAACTGTCTAAGGACGTTCCTGTTATTACGAACGTCAGTGTGAAAAATACCGACCCCGTAAACGGTTCCATGTGGATAGGATGGTCGAAACCTACCGAGTTCGATTCAGTTCAGATTCCGGGACCATACAAATATCTTGTTTACAGGGGAACCGGCTATAATGGTACGAATTTTTCGCTCATTGACTCGCTGGCAGATATAAATGACACCATCTATAATGATACCTTGCTGAATACCCAGAATCAGCCATATCATTACCGTATTGATTTTTATAATGATGAACCCGGAAACAGGTTTTTTGTCGGCTCTACTACAAATGCCTCTTCGATCTTTCTCACCCTGACACCCTCTGATAATAAGCTCACCCTCACCTGGCAGCCCGATGTGCCTTGGCAGAATGATTATTATGTCATTTATAAACAGAATTCTGTCTCTATGCTTTACGATTCGGTGGCTGTAGTTACCGTGCAGACTTTTACCGATACGGGTTTGATAAATGGACAAACATATTGTTATTACGTAAAATCAGTTGGCAGATATACCGCTTCAGGATTTGCCTTCCCTCTGGTGAACCTTTCACAAAAGGCTTGCGGAGTCCCAACGGATAATGAGCGGCCATGCCCTCCGGTATTAACAGGTGATGTCGACTGCAAGAACATCAGGAACATGCTGCAATGGTCACTTCACGGCCTTGCCTGTGCCGAAGATGTGGTTTCTTACAACCTTTATTATTCTCCGGGTACAGGTGCAGATTATTCGATGATATTTTCAACAAGCAACCTTCAGGATACCAGTTTTATCCATTCTGGCATGGGTTCTATTGTCGGTTGTTATTACGTTACAGCGGTTGACTCGTTTAATAATGAAAGCCTGCCCAGCAATCCCGTTTGTTTTGATATCGACCAGTGCTACTTATATGAGCTTCCCAATGTTTTTACTCCCAACGGTGATGGCTCGAACGATCAGTACAGGCCCTTCCCTTATGATTTTGTTGATAAGATCGATATCGTTATTTTCAACCGCTGGGGAACGGTGGTTTTTAAGACCGAAGACCCCGACATAAACTGGGACGGTAAAGATAAAAACTCGAAAAATGATTGCAGCGTCGGCGTTTATTACTATGTCTGCGATGTGTTTGAAAACCGGCTCGGAGGAATTCAAAAAAGGACACTTCAGGGAATAATTCACCTGATCAGATGATTCAATTTCCTGCACTATAAAGATTTATATCTATCGATTATTACATGGCTCCGGCTTTTCTGTTCCGACCAACATTTTCCTGACTTCGACAATGGGACACCCAAATTAAATATCTGGTGGAAATAACTG
>CAZMPB010000167.1:0-6730 GCA_964567775.1 uncultured Bacteroidales bacterium | reverse complement strand
TCATATCTCAGTCTTTGGGGAGCATCCATGGCTATGAGATAAAAATCTTTGTTCCGGATCCTGCCTCCTATTTGCGCTATTGCTGTTGAGTTTTCCATCACTATCGCAACAGTTAGAGGCGCCTGGGCAACAAACTTATTAAATGGAATGACTGCATTATATGTTTCGCCAGCCACTTTTCCGCACAATTCAGGCTCATCAACAACCAAAAATGTCCACGGTTGCGAATTACATGCCGATGGCGCCAGGCGCGCAGATTCTATGCAACGCACGATCTTATCCTTTTCAACCGCCCTATCGTCATAATTCCGGCAGCTTTGCCTGATCTTTACAAGATCCGAAAAATTCATTTCACTGCTTTGGTTTTAATTTTTGCCCCTATCCATTGTTTCAGCATTTCAAACTCCTCATCTGAAAAGTATTTTTTCGGAAATAAATTAAAGCGGAATTTGTTGGGATAGATCATAATAATATCTGAACATATCATGGCCGACTGATAGAACTCCCACTTATTGGTACTGTTTACAGTTTCCGTTGACACCTGAACATTTTCGGAGGAAAAAATATAATTGAACGGTTTTTCAAAATCCGGCATTTTAGCAAACATCCGTTTCCCGACTGTACGAAGATTATAAAAATACAATATAAAAATTAGCACACCGTATGCGATAAGAAACCATGCCGCCCAGTTGATAAACGAATCGCTTCCTTTTATAAGTTCATAGACCAGAACTATCCCTCCGGCAATAAATGAAACAGCGCTCACAACCAATAACATCCTGCTTCGCACGGGGTACATTTTCCGGAAATGCGTGGTATATGCCAACTGCAGGTCTTCGGGGGTGTACTGTATGGTTTTCGATATTTTATCCATAATTTATCGGTTAACAAAAAGAGGCAGATCGTAACGATCTGCCTCTGCAAATATATAGATTTTGATTGAAGGGCGCTATTTCTGTCTTTACTTTCAATGATTTTATAATAATCATCCTGACTCGGGTTCAGAAATACTATTCCATCCCCAATAAAAACTCCTCATAATTTTCTTTTGTTATAATCGTATCGGCGCTGCCGGGGTAAGCCTGCAAAAATACGGCGGGAATTTCATATTTTTTTTTAGATAAGCGAGAATGATAATCGCTAAAAATCATAATATTCAGCGATCGTGATCGCCAAAAATACATTTTTCCGGATTTTATAACAATATAAAAGAAAATCCTGTCAGTTACTTTCAATAATCTTCAACAATTCATCCAGTTTCGGGGTGAGGATAATTTCGGTGCGGCGGTTCTTACTGCGGGCTTCGGGGGTATTGGCTTTGTCCACGGGGAAATACTCGCTGCGGCCGGCTGCCGTGATACGTAACGGGGCTATCGAAGTCTTTGCAAGCAGAATCCGTATTACCGTAGTAGCGCGTTTCACACTCAGGTCCCAGTTGTCCAATATCTGATCGGTGCCTTTGTAGGGTACGTTATCGGTATGGCCTTCCACCATGATGTTTATATCTGTATTGCTTTCCAGCACTTTTGACAGTTTTTTCAGGGCGTCCGCTCCCTTTGGAGTTACTTCATATTTTCCGGAAGCAAAGAGTAAGGCTTCGTCCATGGAAACATAGACTTTCCCATTCATTTGTTTTACTGTCAGCCCGTTGTTTTCGTAGCCGAGCAGGGCATCCGAAACTTTGGTTTTCAGCGCTTTTACTGCCGAATCTTTTTTATCAAGGATGGACTGCAGCTCATTAAGTCGTTGTTGCTTTTCATCAAGCTTGCTCTGCAACTCATTCAGGTTGGCAAGTTTTGCATCCAGTTCTGATTCGAGTTTTTTAAGGGCATCTTCTTTTTTCTGTAATGCTTCTTTGGTTTTTTCCAATTCCGAAATCAGTTTTTGTGTTTCAAATTTATTGCCCTTCATCAGTTTCGCATTGTTGCTGAAGAGGGTGTCGTATGACTGGCTCAGCTCCTGGTATTTTTGCGTAAGATCACGTAGTTGTGCACCGTTCTTCATCGAATCTGAAACAAGAATTTCGTTATGTTTTTTCAACCTGTCGGCTGTCGCGGTAAGTTCGGTAAGTTTGGTCACGTACTCCATCACTTTGCCTTTCAGTGTTTTGTTTTCATCCATGCAGGTGTTCTGGCTGGCTTCCATTTCCTGATATTTTTTCAGCGACACACATGAAGTCATAAACAATGCGATGCCTGCGAACAAAAACATTTTTGTCAGCATATTCATTTTGTTTGATTTTTCATCAAAAGTAAGATTATAAAGAGGTTGCTTTCGGAACCAACCATTTAAGATACTAACAACAGTGTGTTAAAAATGAATGTGTATAATACTACATTTTTTGACGAGATTCCATTTTGCATCGATCACAAAAATCAACCTCGGAAAAGGCATCTATGATGTGAGAACTTTTCTTTTTAATCAAAAAAATTATTTACTGGAGGCTTATGCAAATTTTCGCAAATAATTAAACATTAACCGACGATTTAAAAATCCATTTCAAGCACGCTCGGGCAATGGTCGGAATGTTTTGCATCCGGCAGAATTACCGCGCGTTTCATCAGGTGTTTTATGGGTTCGCTTACCATATGGTAATCAATACGCCAACCAAGATTTTTGGCTCGCGCATTCGCCCGGAAGCTCCACCAGGTGTATTGTTTGGGTTCGTTATTGAAAGCCCTGAAGCTATCCACAAATCCGGAGTCGATAAATTTTGAAAGCCATTCACGCTCTTCGGGCAAAAAACCGGAACTGGTGGCATTGCGTATCGGATCATGGATATCAATGGGCTTGTGGCAAATATTGTAATCACCGCAAATAACAAGGTTCGGCCTCGATTTTTTCAATTCATCGACCCATTGTAAAAAATCATCAAGCCACACCATTTTAAAAGCCTGGCGGTCTTCGCCGCTGGAACCTGAAGGATGATAAACGCTGAGCACCGAAATGTCACCGTAATCAGCACGCAATACACGCCCTTCGTCATCATATTTGGAAATACCCATACCATAAACTACGTTGTCGGGTTCTTGCCGGGTAATAATCCCAACGCCGCTGTACCCTTTCTTTTTTGCCGAAAACCAATAACTATGATAACCCAAAGCCGTAAACTCCAATGCCGGGATTTGTTCGGGCTGGGCCTTGGTTTCCTGAAAACAAACAATATCCGGATTTACAACGGTTATCCATTCCAGCAAGCCCTTCGAAAGCGCCGCACGTATTCCGTTTACGTTATAGGTGACAATTTTTTTCATAAGAATACTAATTTGATGCTAAACTACGTAATTTATAAATACGTGATATTTCATTATAAAAATTTAAATTTGCATATCAATCACCAGGAAAATTGGCGCTATTTTTAAAAAAACGTGTTATTGAAAAATCTGACCCGCTGTCGGATCAGGAACTGATTGATTTATACCGCAAAACAGATGATACCGCCCATGTTGGTGAACTTTTCGAACGCTATGCGCACCTGGTTTATGGTATCGCATTAAAATATTTCGACCGCGAAGACGATCGGCGAGAAGCCGTGATGCAGGTGTTTGAAAAACTCTATGAGGCGCTGAAAGAGCACAACATCGCAAACTTTAAGTGCTGGCTTTACAGTGTCGCTAAAAATCATTGCCTGATGATCTTACGCAAAGAAAACACGGTTTCTTTCAATGATCAGGTCCATTTAAAAAATTTTCAACAGGATTTTATGGATTTTGATGGTAATTTTTCTCTAAACCATGCTGACGACGAAATTATTGATAAAAAATTGCCGGAAGCCATAAAAAAACTGAGTGATGAACAACGTATCTGCATCGAGCTGTTTTACCTGCACGAAAAATCATACAAGGAAGTTGTGGACGCTACTAATTACACCATGAACCAGGTAAAAAGCTTTATACAGAACGGAAAAAGAAATTTAAAACTCATGCTCGAAAACGCAAAATGAACCCCAGAAACAAACAAAACCGGATTTTTGGTCCTTCGGGATGCATCAGTGAAGAAGGGCTTTCTCTTTATCTGAAAAACGAACTGACAGAAAAAGAAAAAAATTTTTTGGAGCAGCACGTTGCCGGTTGTTTGTTATGCAATGAAGCATTGGAGGGCTATGAGCTGTTTGAGGGAAATGATAAGGTTTTTGCCGGACTCAACTCAATACAAAACGACCTAAGATCCACGTATGCAAATTCTTCTGCTAAAAATTTAAAAAAAAGCGGTAACAAAAGAACGCTCATCACCACGATATCGATAGCCGCCAGCATTTTTCTGATTTTCACAGGTTTTTATTTTATTAATATTCTTACCAAAATAGACAAACAAGACCTTAGTTATCGTACGCCCTTACCCCAGGATAAAACCATTTCCGAAGAAAAAGTTGCTCCGCCATTGCCGGAAGATGTTGCCAGAGAATCCGCAAAGGACATAGAAGATAAAGGCCGGGCAAACAAAATCACCGCTACAAAGAAAACAGAAGGGACAAAAGATATCCTGCAAAACAGCGAACAGGACATTCCGGAACAAACGATTGTTTTCGGGGCCACTTCGGGAGAAAGGACTGATTACGATCGCAGCGGATACGGTGAAGAAGTAAACCAGATAAATACAGAAACCAAACAAGATCTTTATGATGGAGTCATTGACAAAGGCATTTTGGGTGGCGCTAATAAGCCCGCTGCCAGTCAAACAGGTTCTGTAAATCTAAAAGGGACTGAACAGGAATTTGCACCATCTTACGACCAAAATGCTGATGATGAAGGTACTGCCGGAGCAATCGTTTTGCAGAAAGAAAGTCAAAAAGCTAAAAAAGAATCAGGCAAAAACGCAAAAGCGGCATCAATAACAACAGCCAGTCGTGCCGAAAACAAACCATCAAACGAACCTGCGTTATCGTATTATAATTCGGCACAATACAAAGATGCCATTATTGAATTTGAAAAATCGGTTGATAAAAACAACAATGATTACCAGGCGATCTATTATCTTGCCATGTCTTACTATAACGACGGGCAGAAGGATGCCGCCATTCAGTATCTCGATAAAATCCTTAAAAAGAAAAGCAATCCTTTCTACGACCTCGCGTTATGGCAAAAAGCCCTGATCCTTACCGAGAAAAATCAAGCCGGCGAAGCCCGGACATTATTGGATGAAATTGTTAAGCGCGGCGGTACATTGAAAAATAACGCGATCCAGAAAATAGATGAACTCGACAAATCCGAATAATAAATTCCCGGAATCCGCACTCAATAATGTTTTTGCTTTGGTTGACTGTAATAATTTCTACGCTTCCTGCGAACGACTGTTCAATCCTAAGCTCGAAAAAAAACCGGTCATCGTTTTGTCAAACAATGATGGTTGTGTGATTGCCCGCTCTAACGAAGCAAAAGCCATCGGCATCAAAATGGGCGCCCCGGCTTTTGAATTTAAAGAACTCATCACAAAACACTGGGTGCATGTTTTTTCGTCCAATTATGCCTTGTATGGAGATATTTCCAACAGGATAATGAGCATATTATATGAACTTGCTCCGGATGTTGAAATATATTCTGTTGATGAAGCTTTTCTGGATCTCACCAAAATGAAATTTGAAGACCTGGCAGCATTTGCAAAAAAAATCCGTAAAACGGTTAAACAATGGGTTGGCGTACCGGTTTCAGTAGGAATTGGCCCGACAAAAACCCTCGCAAAAATCGCCAATCATGTAGCTAAAAAAAATCCGGAATATTCCAATATTGTAAACCTTTGTATATTAGAAGATACCGACCAATTATTTAAAACCATACCCGTTTCAGACATCTGGGGTGTTGGCCGTGCTTACAGCAATTTTTTAATTGAAAGGGGAATCCATACGGTTTATGACTTTAAAAAGTCCGATGAGAACTGGGTGCGAAAACACATGGGTGTCATCGGGCAAAAAACATTGTTTGAATTACGGGGTGTTTCCTGCCTATCCCTCGAAGCTTTTACCCCTGATAAAAAAAATATCTGTATTTCGCGGTCGTTTGGCACTCCGCTTGGTTCTTTCGAAGACCTTGAACAGGCAACTTCTACTTTTGTAACCCGTGCTGCCGAAAAATTACGGCTGCAAAAATCCTGTGCCAGGGCGGTCTTTGTTTTTGTTATGACAAACAGGTTTTCAAACACACCCAAATATGCAAATTCCACCTTGATCCAATTGCCGGTAACGACAAGCATTACTTCAGAAATAATCCATCACTCGTTAAAAGGATTAAAAAAAATTTACAGGCCGGGATATAAATACAAAAAAACAGGTATCATACTCTCTGATCTTATCCCCGATGATCAACTTCAATATGGGATATGGGATGACCTGAACCGTGAAAATTTCACCGGACTGATGCAGGTGGTTGACAAAATAAATGCAAGGGTTGGCCAGGGGGCTGTCAAATTTGCGGTGCAGGGCACGAAGAAACAATGGAAAATGCACCAGGAACGCCTGTCTCCGCATTATACCAGTAAATGGAATGAACTTCTGACGATCAAAATTTAACAGGCAAAATTCGCCATTCTCTTTTAATATTGTATATTTGCAGCCAGATGCAACCTTTTCGGTTTGTTTTTCGTCTAAATAATTCAAAATGTTTTTTACCTTACCAATACTTGAAAAGAAAAATACGTTTTATCAACAAAGTCGATAAATTTATTAACACCTGATGAAAAAAATTGGCTCTTTTCTAAAATATGATTGAAAAAAGTTATATTTGCAAGAAAATATAAG
>CAZMPB010000166.1:6150-6743 GCA_964567775.1 uncultured Bacteroidales bacterium | reverse complement strand
AGTCGGGAGTTGGGAGTTGGGAGTTGGGAGTTGGGAGTCGGGAGTCGGGAGTTGGGAGCCGGGAGTCAGAAGTCAGAAGTCAGAAGTTAGGAGTCAGGAGTCAGGAGTTGGGAGTCGGGAGTTGGGAGTTGAGAGTTGAAATTAAGAAGTCAATCACGGCAAGGAAGTAGGAAGCAGGAAATTAAAAAATTGATGCAGGAAAAAATATGAAAATGGTTAACAGGAAATATTTACAATTCATTTTAGTAATTGCAACGATACTTTTTACAGTAAGGCCTGAATTTTCATATGCGCAGAAACTAACAGCGACAGCAAGTTCAACAAGTATAGGGTTGAACAATTCTGTGCAGGTTACCTTTACCTTTTCCGGTGGGCAGGCGGAAAGTTTTCAGCCGCCTTCTTTCAGCAGTTTCAATGTTAGCGGGCCGTTCAAATCCTCCAGCAGCAATATTTCTTTTATTAATGGCAAATCTGTTGTGGATAGCCGCGAAAGTTGGATATATACCATATCGCCCACCAAAGCAGGAAAATTCACTATCGATCCGGCAAAAGTCAAGGTAAGCGGGCAGTGGATATCTTCAAATTCCCTTACC
>CAZMPB010000166.1:0-6140 GCA_964567775.1 uncultured Bacteroidales bacterium | reverse complement strand
ATCGATGTTTCAAATACCGGAACCGCTCAAAACAATCAGCAACAAAACAAACAGTCACAACAATCACAGCAAACCCAGCAGGGACAAACCGCTGATGCCTCAGCAACAGACCTGCTTGTAAGAGTTTATGCGGATAAGACAAATGTGATGCAGGGCGAACAACTTACGGTAACGTATAAGATCTATACACGCATCCCCGTTTCACAATATGCCATTCAGAAACTGCCGTCGTTCTCCGGATTTTGGTCGTATGACCTGATGAAAGATAAGGACAAAGCCGTTCAGTATAACGAGACGGTGAACGGACAAAAATATGTGGTTGCCGAGATCCGCAAAGTAGCGTTGTTTCCGCAGAAGCCAGGAAGACTGACGGTCGATCCGCTCGAGTTAGAAGCTATCGCACAGATACTTGTCAAGAAAAAAGCCAATAATCCTTTCGGGAATTTCTTCAACGACCCCTTCTTCAACGATCCGTTCTTTCAGAATGCTTTTACCAGCGGGTATCAGGAAGTAAAGAAAAAGCTGAAATCAAATCCTTTGAGCATCAATGTTTCAGACCTGCCGGGCGGCCAGCCCGATGATTTCTGCGGACTTACAGGCAGCCTCAGCATGGAATCCAGCCTGGACAAATCTGAAGTAAAAGCCAATGATGCGGTCAACCTGACAATAAAGCTAAGCGGCAAAGGCAACTTAAACCTGATAGACAACCTGAACATCGAATTTCCTCCTGATTTCGAGGTTTACGACCCACAGATTACTGAAAACATTTCCCCGGGAAATGAAATATCCGGTTCGAAAACCTTTTCTTATCTTATCATTCCCCGCACCCAGGGCAATTTCAAACTCAAGCCGGTAACATTAAGCTATTACGATAAAAACAAGAAAACATATGTAACCCTGACCTCCGGAGAGATAAATCTGAAAGTGGGCAAAGGCGATGGCAGTGGTGGCGCATACTCCAGCGGCGGAAATAAAGAAGATATTAAATATATTGGCAGTGATATCAAATTCATAGAGAACAAAGATTTTGAAGTTTATCCCAAGGGATATTTCTTTTTCGGTTCAGTCTGGTATTGGATGTTGATTGCATTACCCATTGTATTGTTTATAGCTTTTATAATATTAATGCGCCGTTATATCAAATTACAGAGCAATACTTCCATGCTCAAGCACAGACGCGCCACAAAAGTTGCATTGAAACGGCTGAAACAGGCCAATACATTCATGAAAGCAAACCAGCGGGAAAACTTTTACCAGGAGCTTTCGAGAGCCCTATGGGGTTATATCTGCGATAAATTTTCGATCCCATTGTCGGAACTGTCCTTAGATGCAGCCCGTGAAACACTGGTGCAAAAAAATATCGAAGAAAATATCCGGAATAAATTCATTGAAATACTTGATAATTGCGAGTTTGCGCGTTTTGCTCCCGCCGAAGCAACCCTGGGCATGGAGACTTTATACAACGAAGCCGTAGAGATCATCAGTAAAACTGAAAGAGAACTTAAATAAGAAGATAAGCCACTAACATACAAATAAAAAAAATGAAAAAGAAAACCACAGAGACACAGAGAACACAGAGATGCACAGAGAGAATCTCCGTGTACCTCCATGCTCTCCGTGTCTCCGTGGTTCTTATGCTCTCTGCGAATCTGGTGCAAAAAATAATCTCCTCATGAAAAAGCTAATCATACTTGTCGTTATTGTTTTTCTAAGCCAGTTTGCATCCGCATCTGTAAATCAGGATATCATTGGCCGGGCAAACAACGCTTACACCGGAAATAAATTTAAGGAGGCCATCGAATTATATCAGCAGGTCATTAAAAACAATTACCAATCGTCTGAACTTTACTACAACCTGGGTAATGCCTATTTTAAAACCAATGATTATCCTTCAGCGCTGCTTTATTACGAAAAAGCCAGAAAGTTGGACCCTTCTGAAGAGAAGATCCAATTCAACATCAATGTTGCCAATACCAAGATCATTGATAAAATCGAAGAGTTGCCCCTGCCCTTTTACAAACGTTGGTGGGAGAGCTTTCAGCAATGGTTTTCGGTGGATACCTGGGGCATCCTTGCCCTGATATTTTTGTTTGTCTTTTTTGTTTCGGCCGCAATTTACCTGATTGGCAATACCATAGCCATACGCAAGCTTTTTTTCTGGTTCGGCTTATTGTTCCTTGTATCCGCTTTCTTTTCAGGGATCAACGCTTACAGCCAGTACCGTAATCTTCAGACCGCCCGGGAAGGGATCGTTTTCGAACCTACCGTAAATGTGAAAAGCTCACCCGATGACAACAGCCAGGATATTTTTGTGATACACGAAGGCACAAAAGTTAAGATTACTGATAAGGTCGGAACCTGGATAGAAATTAAGATTGCCAACGGCAGCGACGGCTGGGTTGCAGAAAAAGCTGTGGAAATTATTTAAGGGCGCCTTTTATTCTATCGTTCCGGCCGATACAACAACAGTTTTTTTACGGCTAAAATACCCTCCCGGTTTTTCAGAACGGCAATATAACATCCTGATGCGTGTAGATCAAGCTCAATAACAGTGTCCCCGAAATAAGGGCCTGTTGAACTTACCGTACGGTTGTCGGGCAATAAAACATCAAGAAAATATTCGCCGCCGAAGCCAGGGTTTATGCGGATAATACCGGATGTAGGATTAGGAAAAATCAAAAAACTATTCTTATCAGCATTCCCGATACCAGTTAATGTATCAACAATAACGGCGATGGTATCCGACCCGGTGCACCCATACATGGTAACCATTACCCAGACCGTATCTGTATTCGAAACAGTAACCTGCTGGGTGGTATCCCCTGAAGACCATAGATAAGTTGCCCCGGAATTTCCCGCATCAAGTAATATGGGACATCCCTGACAAATAGTGGTATCAGGCCCCAATTCCACTAAAGGACCGGGATTAACTGTAATTATCTGCTGAGCCGTATCGTAACAACTTTCGAAATTTGAAAAGAGCGTAATAGTATCCCTTCCATGCACTGTAAATAATGTCGAAGTACTGATATCATTACTATAAAACTCCCCATTGATAAACCAATGATAGGTATCTGCTCCGGTAGTCGTATTTGTAAAATAAACGGAATCGCCTGTGCATGAAGGATTGGGGGTGCAGGTAAATGATGCAGACGGCTTCTGACACATTAGTTTGGCAACCCAGCAATCAAACTGTCCCTGATTTCCTGTAACATCACCATTGGTGGAATTTGATTGCCCAAAGATGAGGACACCATCTCCACATGCTGCATTGATGCCGTTATTCCGATCGCTCCCGGTACCTCCGTATGAGTTTTCCCAGATGATATTTCCCTGCTGATCAGTTTTTAATAACCAATAATCAAAATTGCCATGGTTGCCGGTAACGTCACCGCCTGTTGCATCTGAATAACCGCTGAACGTAATGCCGGCATCCGCATTCTTTAATAAAAAAAGCCCATAGTCATCACCGGGCCCGCCATATACTTTCGAGGATAATAAGTTCCCTGCAGCCGTGTCCATTTTAACGATCCAGACATCATTCATTCCATGATTGCCAGCAATATCCCCATCATTGGATGCCGTGTATCCCACAATAATAATATTGCCGGCACTATCCAGGCACATCTTGTTGATAAGTTCAAATTCAGCCCCTCCTATACATTTTTGCCATCTGATGTTATGGGAGGAGTCGATACGAACAACCCAGCCGTCGTGTATCCCACTATTAGGGTTGTGCAGGCCTGAAACATCAATATTGTTTGAGGCAGTGTGCCCATCAATAATAAATCCGCCGTCGGGCATGGGAAGAATACAGTGGCCATCCTCATCACCGGTCCCGCCATAATTTTTTTCCCATTGCAGCGTTCCGAGGGAATCTGTTTTAAACAGCCAGAAATCCGTACTTCCATAATTAGTGTCCAGATCGCCGTCGTAGGATTCAGACCCAGTCATGCATACAAATCCCCCTTCCGGTGTTTCAATGATATCAGCGAAATGATCGCCATCGTTTTGGCTGCCGCCATAATATCTCATCCATTGCTGATTTCCGGACGAATCTGTTTTAATAAACATCACATCAAACCCGCCATGAGTTCCGGGAGATACAGAATCATTCGTAAAACCGCAGATCAGAATTCCATTGTCACGGGTGGAAATAATACTTTGCGAATAATCATTGGCAAGCCCTCCGTATGACCTGGTCCATAAAATATTGCCGCTAAGATCCAGCTTACTCATGAAAATATCCATTCCTCCAAAACTTGTATCAATGTTGCCGTTAGTGGAATTGGTATAACCTGTAATATAATACGCTGCGGAATCGTTACCAACGCAAAGCCCTTTGCCAAAATCCATGCCTGTGCCACCGATACTCTTTTGCCATTCAATGCCTGGTTGTGCATATGACACCATCGAAACAAAAAGAGTCATACCAAACAACAGTAAAAATAATTTTTTCATTATTATCAGGTTTTAAATGCTTTGTTTGTAGGCGCCTCTAAAACTTCAAATTTCTTCGTTCGTCTTTGTTCTTCAAATCCTCATGTACGCTCACTTCACTGCGGTTTTCGGAACTTCGACTGCCTCGAACTTTTTTGTTTTAAGAGGCGCCCGATCAAGGTTATTAGAGATGCCTTTGTATTTATTAACAAATGTAAGATATTTTTTTGCCAAACGAAAGCTTTTTTTATCCTTTTTCAATTTCATTTTACTATATGGCCAAATAAATTCATTTTGTTAAAGCCACTGCCGTAAAAGAACCGTCTGTCAGCAAAACCCTCATTTGTCTTGTTTTCCTTTTACGTTGAAATATGTTTTTTGCAATAAAAGAAGTTCCTGCAGCGTTTCCATCAATACCTACTTTTTGAAATGTTTTGCCTATCTAATAGCAAAAAGTAGTAACTTTACGGTATTATTGTAGCAATGTTATGCACAGGCTCCTGAAATTATTTTTAATTTTTTTTCTGCTGATCACATCCGGCTTTTCAGTGAAAGCGCAGTTTTATAACGGCTCGCAACTGAACTTCGGAAAAAACCGTGTTCAATATACCGACCGTTTCTGGTCGTTCATGCGCTTCGAGAAATTCGACACTTACTTTTACCTCAACGGAAAAGAACTGGCAGTATATACCGCCAAATATGCCGACAAATACCTGAAAGAGATCGAAAAAAAACTTGAATACAGCCTCGAAGACAAGATACAGTTTATCATCTATAACAAATTCTCAGAACTGCAGGAAAGCAACATCGGCCTCATCAGCGAGGTCAATTACAACATCGGCGGAATGACGCATATTGTCGGTACCAAGGTGTTCTTATATTACAACGGCAGCCACAGCGATTTTGAAAAACAGATACGTGCAGGCATGGCACAGGTAATCATCGACGAAATGATGTACGGCGGCAAGATCACTTCCATGATAAAGAATTCAGCGTTGATGTCAATGCCGGCCTGGTATTCGCAGGGCCTGATTTCTTACATTTCCGAAGAATGGAGCGCAGAGATCGACAACCATGTCAAAGACGGGATACTGCGGGGCGACTATAAAAAGTACAACAGCCTCTCGGGCAACGACGCCATCTATGCAGGGCATTCCATCTGGAAATATGTTGCAGATAAATACGGGCCAACAGCCATTACCAATATCGTATACCTTTCAAAGGTCAGCCGCAACGTGGAAAGCGGGTTTCTTTATGTACTGGGTGTTTCTTTTAAGAATCTTTCCAAAGAATGGCTTGCATATTATGAACAGCAGTATAACGACAGCGACCAGGGCCGACAACAACCGGGAACAACAGCGCTTCTGAAAAAATTCAAAAAAAATACCGTTTACGGGAATATTAAAATAAGCCCCGACGGGAAATATGCCGCTTATACAACAAATTATATGGGCCAGTACCGGGTATGGCTTTTTGACTTTGAAAAGAACAAGGCAAAAAAAATCATGCAGCGCGAGTGCCGCCTCGACGAAAAAGTGGATTACTCCTATCCCCTGCTGGCCTGGCACCCCACCGGAAAGATGCTTGCCATCATCGTTGAAAGTAAAGGAAAGAACATGATGTATTCATACATGATGGATGAGGAGAAATTTGAAAAACAGCAGCTTTTTAACCTCGAAAAGATTCTTGATCTTTCGTTT
>CAZMPB010000165.1:0-6767 GCA_964567775.1 uncultured Bacteroidales bacterium | reverse complement strand
CAAAGAACTCCTGAATTATGGTAAAATTGCCGCCTAATTTTTTAACGGACTATTGTTCTCGATAAATAATTAGATTATTCCATTCAGATTCAGTAGATAATTACCTTCCCTGACTGACTGATTTTTTTTTCACTTATATCAATAATTTTGTATAAATAAATTCCTTTTTTAAAAGAGTCTAAGTAATAGGTGTTTTCATATCCATTTCCGAGATAATTGCAAAATACTAATTGACCCATAACATCATAAAGTTCTATCATATAATTATTGGTTTGTATGTTATTCAATGATATTATTTTCAGTAAATAATTACCACAATAAATTATTTGGCATGACGGATTTATATTAGAACTTTCTTGAATGCCAATATCATATAATAAGTGAACATCTAAATCGTCGATCATCCAACCATCTTTATTTGTATCAACTGAATCTGACGAAAAAGTGAATTTAAACAATATTGTATCTCCTTCTGATAAATTGTAAGGAGTGATATCCATCATTAAATATAATTCATTCCAGCCATTAGAACTACCAGAAGATATAAGTGGACCATCGAACCACTCATACCAGACATCAATTGCATTAATGTTAATCCAATTTGTACCCCTATCAACCGTATATTCAATTTTACATGAATCATTTAATGTATCGGTGTTTAATTTATACTCCATGTGAAAACTCAAAAGATTATAATTATAATAGTATTTTATAAATCTTAAGTAAACTGATGAACGGTTATTAATAGGGTATGTATTAATTGTATCTGTTATTAGAGCATTAGGCGGTGAATATGCAGCATTAAAAATGGATTTATTCGGACTGCCAACTTGCCATATATTATCTACATCGTTGCTGTCTATATATAAACAATATTTATAGCTGTTTTCAGTATC
Organism: uncultured Bacteroidales bacterium; assembly: GCA_964567775.1. Taxonomy (GTDB): domain Bacteria; phylum Bacteroidota; class Bacteroidia; order Bacteroidales; family CAIWKO01; genus CAIWKO01. The sequence goes on along the minus strand of CAZMPB010000165.1, from coordinate 5,871 downwards.
GAAGCCTGTTTGAATAAAGCTTGTTTGACAAATACTATTAATAGTTTGGCCAAAAAATAATACAAAAATTATAGTTTTTTTCATCTTTCAAAAATTTAAATTATTAAAATGTAAAAGTACAACAAAAAATCATAATATGCAAGGAAAAATTGAATTATTATTTATATCTATATCTAATTATCTATCTATTATTAGATTAGGCTGTGCGGGTGTGGTTGGGTTATGGGTGTTATAGGTGGGTTAAGGAGTCCTCCGGACCTAAGGTGCGATGCATCCGATTGAATTTCGCAGGGGTGATAAACTTTACAACTAAAGAATAAAGAATAAACAATTTCTAAGTCTAAACCTCTGATAAACAAAAAATAAAGACTCTTAGGTTGACGCATATGGTCTTATGACGATGAAATTAGACTATATTATTAGTGCTATCGGTATAAGCCAGTCGGTACAAATGATCGTGTGAAAAAATATTGAATTTTCTAAAAAATGTTTCTATATTTGCAACCCTCTTATACTAAAAAACCGGCAATTAATTATAAAACAATAATTTATTTTTGAATTAATATTAACTAAAAAAAATAATATGGAAAATCATGAAATGAAAGCACTGGGAATGATAGAAACCAGGAGTTTTGCAGCTATGGTTGAAGCATCAGACGCCATGGTAAAAGCAGCCAAGGTCGATTTAGTCGGCTTTGAAAAGATCGGTGGCGGATACGTCACGGCTATAGTTCGCGGGGATGTCGCTGCTGTAAGAGCTGCCGTCGATGCAGGGATTCGCGCAGCAGAAAAGGTCGGCGAAATTGTTGCCTCACATGTAATTCCAAGGCTGCACGAAAACGTTGACAGTGCACTGCCATTGGGTAGTAAAATAACCAAAAAACTCAAATAACCATGGTAGATTTAAGAACATTTATTTTTTTGGATTCCTTGCAATTGCAGATGGCTTCGTATTTATCGACAATATCCAGGGGATATTTGCCTGTAGGCGGCCAGGCCTGTTGCATTATCGAAATTGCTCCGGGTATTGAGATCAATACCTTAACCGACGTGGCCCTGAAAGCCACCCATGTCACCCCGGGTATGCAGATCGTTGAAAGAGCTTATGGAATGCTTGAGCTGCATTCCGACAGCCAGGGCGACACGCGAATGGCCGGACAGGCTGTGCTGGATGCCATTGAAAAAAAGGAAGATGACCGGATCAAACCGCGTATTCTGACCAGTCAACTGATCAAAAACGTGGAAGACCATCATGCACAGCTTATCAACCGTACCAGATACGGAATGATGCTGCTTCGTGGCGATACGCTGTTCGTTCTTGAAGTGGAACCGGCAGGATATGCCTATTTTGCTGCCAACGAAGCAGAAAAATCCGCCCACATCAATATTATTGATGTCATGGGTTTTGGAAAATTTGGCAGGGTGTATATCGGTGGTGAAGAAGCCGAAGTACTTGAATGTAAAAAAACGGTTGAAAAACGTTTGGCCGAAATTACAGGAAGAGAAGATTATAAGTAAATAATAACATTTAAAAAGAAATTTCTATGTCAGAATATAATACAGAAGCTCTGGGAATGATCGAAACCATGGGCTTTACAGCAATGGTGGAAGCTGCCGATGCCATGGTAAAAGCAGCAAAAGTGGAACTTATAGGCTACGAAAAGATTGGTGGAGGTTATGTTACTGTTATTGTACGCGGCGATGTTGCTGCCGTCAGGGCAGCAGTGGACGCCGGCCTCAGGGCAGCCGAAAAAGTCGGGGAAATCGTTTCATCACACGTCATTCCAAGACCGCATGATAATGTGGATACTGCGCTTCCTTTAGGCAGAGGCAAAACAAAATAATGATTTTTTGACCTTCATTTTAATTCAGTGAAATGATATTAGCAAAGGTTATCGGAACGGTTGTTTCCACACAAAAGGATCAGAAAATGGAAGGGATAAAATTCCTTCTGCTTGAAAAAATTGACCCAATAACAATGCAGGGGAAAAACGATTTTGTCGTGTCCATGGATAGTGTGGGCGCAGGCCCCGGCGAGATAGTCTTTTATGTGTCGGGCAGCAGCGCCAGGTTTACTAATGTTACTGAAGGCAGGCCTACTGATTCCGCAATAGTAGCTATCGTTGACTATATTGAAAAAGACGGTAAATATACTTTCCGTAAAAATTAATTCAGGAATTCATGATTCTGGGCAAAGTAGTTGGAACGGTTGTCAGTAGTACAACAAATATCGGTATCGCCGGTGCGCGTTTTCTTTTGGTGGATAAATGCGATCAGCACGGCATTAAAAAGAACGATTATCTTGTGGCACTCGACCTGGTAGGAGCCGGAAATGATGAACTGGTCATGATCTCGGAGAGCTCTTCGGCCCGCGAAACAATGGTAACAAATGCCAAACCTGTGGATTGTATTATCATAGGTATCGTTGATGTTATCGACGAAAACGAAAAAGTAATTTATAAGAAATGAACGGCCAATGAGTTTAGTTGTGTTAGGAGTTCTCGAATTTTACAGCATTGCTTCCGGGATAAAGGCACTGGATGAAATGGTGAAAATGGCGCCCGTTCATATCATTGAGGCGAGAACCATCTGTCCGGGAAAATACATTATCGTATTCAGTGGCGACGTGGCTTCCGTAGAATATGCCTATAATAAAGGGCTGGAGATGGGTAAAGAGCAAATTGTAGATAAACTGTATCTTCCTATGATTCATCCCGGCGTTATACCTGCCATTGGCAACATTGTTAAAACCGATGCCTGGGATGCCATTGGGATCATCGAAACATTTTCTGTGGCTTCAGGTATTGAAGCTGCTGACCTTGCTGCGAAAGCAGGCGGTGTCACCATCATTGAGGTTAGGCTGGCCATCGGGTTTGGCGGAAAATCATATGTAAAAATGATCGGAAGTTTAGATGGTATTGAAACTGCGATACAGTCAGGGATTGCGATGGCAAAGGAAAAACAGCTCTTATGCATGCATACCATCATACCTCAGCCTCACAATGAAATCAAACCATTTTTTATGTAAAAGGAGGATTTGAAATTGGATAATCTCGAACAAAACATTAGGCAGTTAGTGGAGGAAATGGTGAAAAATATGAGCCAGAATCCCGCCGCCGAAACTGAAAAAAATACCTCTGGTGTTTTTTCCAACCTTAATAGCGCAGTAATAGCCGCTGATCAAGCATTCCATGAATTCAAAAACCTGAGTTTGGAATCCCGTAAACTAATTATTGAAAACATCAGAAAAGCTTCGCTGGAAAATAATGAAATGCTTGCAAAAATGGCTCACGATGAAACGGGAATGGGCCGTTTTGTAGATAAGATATTCAAGAACGAACTGGGAATATTTAAAACACCCGGCGTTGAAGACATACAACCGGAGGCCTATTCGGATGATTCTGGTTTGACTCTGGTTGAAAAAGCGCCTTATGGGGTGATCGGATCCATCACGCCCAGTACAAATCCCGTGGTGACTATTATCAGCAACACTATTGGTATGATCGCTGCCGGAAATGCTGTTGTTTTTAACCCGCACCCGTCAGCTAAAAAAACCTCTGCCTGTCTGGTGAGCATTCTTAATAAAGCCATTATCGAAGCAGGCGGCCCTGCAAATCTTGTAGCCTGTATTGATAATCCCACTATCGAATCGGCAAAGGAGCTTATGGCACATAAGAAAATTGCCATCCTTGTGGTTACCGGCGGGCCTGCCGTGGTTAAGACAGCCATGAACAGCGGGAAAGTCGTCATTGGCGCCGGTCCCGGAAACCCGCCCTGCGTGGTGGATGAAACGGCCGACATTGAAAAAGCCGGAAAACATATTGTTGACGGCGCAGGATTTGACAATAATGTAATTTGTATCTGTGAAAAAGAGGTGATTTGCGTTGCTTCAGTTGCTGACAGGCTGAAAGAAGAAATGAAAAAGAACGGCGCCTATGAATTAAACAGCGAACAGATAAAAAAAATCACCGACCTTGTAATCGCCGATCCGGGTGGGCCGGGAAAAGAAGGTGCACCGAATAAAAAATATGTGGGTAAAAACCCCAACTTTATTGCAAAAGACATAGGTTTGAACCTTCCTGAAGACTGCCGTCTGCTTCTTTGCGAAGTGAGCCGGGATCATCCGCTTGTCTGGACAGAACAACTGATGCCTGTAATGCCTTTAGTCCGCGTTAATAATGTGGATGAAGCCATTGAATTGGCAGTAGCTTGTGAACATGGGTTCAGGCATACCGCCATCATGCATTCACTCAATATTGCAAAACTCAGTAAAATGGCAAAAGTGATGGACTGTTCCATTTTTATTAAGAACGGGCCCAGTTATGCCGGTCTTGGTAAGGGCGGAGCCGGATTTGCATCTTTTACCATTGCAAGCCCCACAGGTGACGGTGTTACACGTGCAAGAACATTTACAAGGGAAAGAAGATGTACGCTGGTGGATTATTTCAGGATTATTTAAAAATATTTTTGAAGAAAAATTTTAATTTTGCATTTGGCATCATCACAAAAAAAATATAAGGAAATAAGTAAATGAAAATAGGCAGAGTCATCGGGAGAGTAGTAAGTACTGTAAAAGTTGAATCCCTGGAAGGCATTAAGTTAATGCTAGTCCAGCCCCTTGATGAAAAACTGAATAATGTGGGTGGCGCTATTGTGGCAGCCGACACCATTCAGTCCGGAACCGGTGACCTGATATACTATGAAACCAGTAAGGAAGCAGGCCGTGTGATTGAAACAGGGATGAATCCTGTGGATGCTGCCATCATGGGAATAATTGACGAAATCTTTGTTGACGAAAAAAAATGATACTCGGAAAAATAATAGGTAATGTGGTCGCCTCTACCATGGCGCCCGGTTATGAATCGAAAAAGATCCTGATCGTTCAGCCCATTGATAAGGCCGGAAAACCTACGGGAAAATCTTTTCTCGCGATCGATAATGTGCAGGCAGGTGTTGGAGATACGGTTCTTACGATTGAAGAAGGCGGTTCGGCAAGAATGCTGATCCGTGAACCGGAAGCTTTTACAGTTAAAGCTGTAATTGCTGGTATTGTTGATGAAATACATTTACAGGATTAAGCAAATATAAAAATGGAAAACGATCCTGACACAATTAATAGTACCGATCATGTGACGCATATTGCCATTGGCGCGGATCATGGTTCGTACGATTCAAAGGAACTGATAAAAACTTATCTGCAAAATCTCGGATATAAAGTCATTGATGTGGGTACAAACGACAGTACCACAAAAGTTGATTATCCTGATTTTGCTGTTGCTGTGGCAAAAAAAGTGGCAAGCGGCGTCTGCGAACGCGGGATCATGCTTGATGCTGCGGGCATAGGATCATCAATGGTTTGCAATAAGGTTCACGGAATAAGGGCTGCTCTATGCTGGAGTCCGAAAACGATCATCAACAGCCGACAGCATAATAACGCAAATGTATTAACAATGGGCACAGCGCAGCATAAGCCCGATGAGCTTTGTTCCATGTCAAAAATATGGCTCGAAACCCGCTTTGAGGGCGGCAGGCACTGGCCACGAATAAATAAAATGATGTCTCTCGAAAGAAATGGAGGAAAATATGGATCAGAATGAATTGATTGATAAAATCACAAAAGAAGTAATGGACAGACTGAAGGCTCAGATGCAAGCCCCGGGATCGGAAAAGCACAAACCCGAAATGTTGCCGGTTTCCAAACCCGTGATGTCGGCTGCTGAGCTGGCAGGTTATATCGATCATACGTTGTTAAAACCCGAAGCGGTTCAGGCGCAGTTCAAACAATTATGCGAAGAAGCGGTAAAATATCAGTTCAAATCGGTATGCGTGAATTCAGGCTGGGTGCCTTTTGTGACAAAAAAACTCAGAGGC
>CAZMPB010000164.1:274-6768 GCA_964567775.1 uncultured Bacteroidales bacterium | reverse complement strand
TATCCGTCTGGCCCATGAACGCAACATTCCTGTTCTGATTGACGGGGCACAGGCGATTTCCCATCTCAACGTTGATGTGCAGGCGCTGGATTGCGATTTCTATTGTTTCTCGGGACATAAAATGTATGCGCCCATGGGTGTTGGCGTACTTTACGGGAAGGAAAATATCCTTAACGAACTCCCACCCTATCAGGGCGGCGGTGAAATGATAAAGACCGTCACCTTCGAAAAAACGACCTACAACGAACTTCCGTTTAAATTTGAAGCAGGGACGCCCAATGTGGGTGATGTGATCGGGCTGAAAGAAGCTATCAGCTTCATTGAAGACATCGGTTATGAAACTATCCGAAAATATGAGCAGGACCTGCATGAATATGCTACTGACCAACTGATGCATCTCGGAGGTGTACGAATTATCGGTACTGCACAAAAGAAAACTTCAGTTATTTCATTTCTCTTAGACAATATACATCCTTATGATGCAGGAATAATCCTCGATAAGCTTGGTATCGCCGTCCGAACCGGCCATCATTGCACACAGCCGCTGATGGACTTTTATGAAATACCCGGAACGATAAGGGCATCATTTGCCATTTATAATACTAAGGAAGAAATTGATGGGATGATAGAAGCAATGAAAAGAATAAAAATCATGTTTGCATAAAAATGTGATGAAAAATGTTCAATTTTCAATATACAATATACAATGTTTAATTTTCAATAAAATATTTTTAATATGAGTGAAAAATATGACCTCGAAGATCGTTTTGTTGATTATACTTGCAAAATGATTGATATTGTTGAATCATTGCCGAATTCAAGAGCAGGAAACTATATAGCAGGCCAATTGATAAGATCATGTCATTCTCCTACTCTAAATTATGGAGAAGCACAGGCAGCAGAATCACGGGCTGACTTCATCCACAAGCTTGGTATTGTTCTGAAAGAATTAAAGGAATGCAGGGTTATTCTTAAAATAATACTAAAGAAGGAAATGATAAAACCTGTTGGTAATCTCATGGTTGTTTATGCAGAATCCGAGGAGCTAATTGCTATAATTGGAAAAAGTATTAATACTGCTCAAAAGAATAAAAGCTAATAATGTTTGGTTTAATATACTTGATACTTGATACTTGATAATTGATAATTGAGAAATGAGAATTGATAATTGATAATTGAGAATTGATAATTGAGAATTGATAATTGAAAATATTCCTGAAGATTATTTAAGCATATAGGCTAACTAATGAAAACATACAAAGAAACAGAATCAGAGATTATCGGTGATTTCATGCTTTTTACTGATTGGATGGATAAATACAATTACATCATCGAATTAGGAAAATCGCTGCCCCTTATCGACGAAAAATACAAGACGGAAAATTATCTTATTTCGGGCTGCCAGTCGCAGGTATGGATGTATGCCGATTATAAGGATGGCTGGGTATATTTCACTGCCGACAGCGATGCCATCATCACCAAGGGGATCGTAAATATTCTGATACGCGCATTATCAGGACGAAGCTGCGACGAAATCATTAACGCAGATATGGATTTCATCAATAAGATCGGATTGCGCGAACACCTCTCGCCTACCCGCTCCAATGGCCTGAACTCGATGATCAAACAAATGAAAATGTACGCACTGGTATACAAAACAAAATACGAAACAAACAAATAATACCATGAACAAATCAGAACTGGAAACTATGATTATCGAAAAACTCAAAACCGTTTTCGACCCTGAAATCCCCGTTAATGTTTATGACCTTGGCTTTATATACGAAATTAATATCTCTGATGATTTTATAGTTACTATAAAAATGACTCTTACTTCGCCCAGTTGCCCTGTTGCTGAGACACTGCCCATAGAAGTCCACAATGGAGTACTATCAATTCAGGGAGTAACAGGTGTCAACGTTGATGTGGTATTTGAGCCAGAATGGAATCAGGATATGATGACGGATGCTGCCAAGCTGGAACTGGGATTATTATAATCAAAACATGGTAGTAAGCGAATGCGCGCAACCAGTTACAGCACCTTTTATAGTAATTACATCTTGTGATATTTCAGGAAAATAACATACCCTTTAATCAGTCCTTTTTTATCCCCTTCGCTGGCAATCAGCAAATCGCCGTTATCAAAAAAAGTAATGCCTTCAGGTTTAAAATACAGATCAGCAGGCAGTGGAAAGATATTTTTCAGTTTTCCCTTCTCAAATACAGCCAGCAACCTGTTTGTTGACGACAAAATGTAAAACTCTTTTGTTACCGGATGGATGGCTATTGCCGATGGATTAAAAGCCAGCTCTTTAGCAGCCATATCCGGATATTTTTTTACAAAAAAATCATTCAGCAGTCTCACATCAACCTCAAAATATTTCACAGGTTCTTCCCAGGGCTGTTCTTTATAACGAAAGACGTATCGTTTCGATTCATCGGCGCCCACAGTGCCCTCTTTGCTGGCTATATAAAAATAGTCATCGGTTTCATCACAAAACAGTCCTTCAATATTAAGCGAATTGATAGGGATCAATTTTTGTCCCGGTTGAATCTTTTTAATCTTATAATCAAAATCAAACACATTTCCATCGCTCCGTAGCACATAAAGATGGCTTTGATTAATTGCAATATCTTCAAAATCACCCACATCTGTAAAACGATACACATTTTTAATCTCCTCCTCGCCCAGGTGGTATTCAATAACTGCTCCCAGTTCATCCTGAATGCACATGATATTGTTATTGTCAACCGCAGCTATACCCGAGATTTCGATCAGTAAATCGGGCATCTCATAGATTTGTTCAGGACTGAGAAAATGATATTCCGCTTTGCGAAAAGCAGGAGTCGCTTTCAGTTTGCCGGCGTCCCATGGTTCTGCCGGAGTCCAGGTTTTGGTTTTATACCATTTGCCATCGTCAGTAAAATAAATATTCTGTTCGTATCCTTCTTTTATAATTTCCACTTTCAGAAATGAAGTATCAAAGGCAGTAACCATCGAAATCTCATCAAGGTTCCACCCCGGGAATTTTTTCTCCAGCTTGCGCTGTATTTTATCAAAAGGAATGTCAGAATGTTCAGCCTCGGTCTCCATATACAACAATTTCCCATTGCTGATACCGGCTTCATATCGCTTGCCCTCGCATAAATAATCTACCTCTATCAGATCTTCTTCTTCCACAATCTCCACAATATCGGCCTTAGGACAATTATCAAAAATGACTTTTAGATACGGTTTCCGGTTTGACTCTATAACAGAATTTTTATCAATCTGACTATTGCATGAATTCAGATACAGAATAAAAATAATAAAAAGAAACTTTTTCATTTTGCAAATGATGGGGTTATCTGATTTAAGAAAGATATTTTATTGATTCAAAAGATAAAATGCTGCCTGGTGCACGCTTGGCTAAAAGCACCTCAACCTACTGTCAATTAACCTTGTACACCAGGAAACCCTTCCTGTAACTAAAAACAACTTATTGAATACCTGAAGGGCCTTTATCCTTTAATCCAATTCAATTACTAAAAACTTAGAAATACTCCAGAAAGTTTTCGGATTGTTTATCACCAGTTTGTCGATGGTCTTACCGTTCTTCAGCATGGTATAGCTGCCTTCGGGATGTGTAGACAACAACTTGGCTTTCTTAACATTCATGGGGATCTCCGTAGTTTTTCGGATATCAATTTTTGTGAAATTTTCGGGGTTGATTTTCTGAGAGATTTTATCTCCGGTGATAACACCTTTGGCTTTCAATTCTTTTCGCACTCCCACGACATAATAGGCCGTGTTAATTTCTACTTCCTGCTGATCGATAAGTTGAGCCTTCTCTTCGTTTTGTCCGGTAAGATCCTCAATCCTGGTGTTGAGTTCAGCCACGGTAAAGTTCAGTTTTTCTAATTGCACTTTCAGGTCGGCGATTTCTGCATCTTTCTGTGTCATCTGCTGGTTGAGCAGTTCAATGGTCTTCTGTAAGGCATCTACCTTCATGTTGGAATTGCGCAGCGCCCCTTCCAATTTTTTGATGAGTTCCTTGTTTTTCTCCAAAAGGGTATTGATGTTCGTAATATGTTCCATGATGCTTTCTTTCACATCCTGTTCCACTTCATTGTTACTCTTCTTCGATTCGGAGATTTTCATCTGGCTGGCTTCAATGGTATTCAGATTGTCTTCCACATCGTTGATAAAACTGAACATCTCGTTGACATTCGCATCTTTTTCGGCCAGTTGCGCCTGCAGTTCTTTTATCTGCTGGTCTTTAGGGTCAAGATCGCCTTCCCCGTTTTCGCTTGCATTGTTGCAGCTCCAGAGTAAGGGCAGGAAACAAATTAATATGACTAAGTACTTTTTCATAGCTGATTTTTTTTTTTTTAATTTTATCATGCAAAGTTAGTTCTTTATAAATTTCAATGTTTGGATTCCTTTTAAATTATGAACTTTTATCAAATAAATACCATGGGCAAAATCATCAATTTCGAAGGCTGATAATGGGCTTTTTAGTTCCAAAACGTATTTACATTGTCCCGTCAGGGAATAAATTTCTACTGTTGTATTTGCGTAATCAAAAATCTTTATATACAGCTTGCCGGTAGCAGGATTGGGGAATATTTCACAATTGCCTGCACTCGGCAATTCGCTGATATCCGTTAATTCTGCCAACGGGCGTTTCCATACTTCACCATTTGATAATCCGGCATATAGATAATTTCCATAAATGGCCATGGCAGTTACATTTAAATCGGTAAGGCCATCATTTACCGGCATCCAGCTCAGGCCCTGATCAACACTAATAAATATGCCGCCGCTTTCAGTTCCGGCAAACATTTTCTGCCCGTTGTCAACAAGGGATATCACATTTAAGTCACCAAGGCCGTCATTAGCAGCAGACCATGAATTGCCATGATTATTGGAAATATAAATGCCACCTCCATAAGTTCCTGCAATAAGTAAAGCTCCGGACGAAATAAGTGCACGCACGGGATTTGTGGAAATTCCGGTGTTCATCTTGGTCCAAACAGAAAATGGGCTGACCGACCGATAAACTGTTTGAGCATTAGTTCCCGCATAAATATATCCGTTAGTATCGGCACAAAGAGACAAGACAGATGCACAGCACAAACCTTTTTCGGCCCAGCTGTTTCCTGAATTTGTTGATAGAAAGACACCATCACCGGCTTCGCCTGCAAAGATATTATTACCAAAAACTGTAATGGAGGAAATGCTGTTACCAGTGCCGCCTGCATTATGAGCAGCCCAGGTATTTCCGCTATCAGCCGATGTAAATAATAACAGACTTTTCGAACCAGCATATAAGGTCCCGGCCGTATCAAAAGCAATAGAATTAATTCTCTGGTTTGTTAACCCTGAATTTTTCGCCACCCAGGTATTTCCCCCGTCCGATGTTGAGAAAATTCCCGCACCGTCAGTCCCTGCATAAAGAGTATTTCCATATACCACCAGCGTTTTAATCGCAAAGGTATCAATCAAGCCTGTTGATTGCCACTGGGCAAATATGCTAATCTGAGCTCCGAAAATTACAGCTATGACAATTAATATTCTTTTCATGATCAATAAAAAATTTGTTTTTTAAAACAATAATTTTTCTATTTGCAATGGTAAACATACCAATTATCAGGGAAACTCAGGCGGAGGTCCATAATCCGGGTTGGTCAACAATGTCTGGTCGGTAAGAGTTAAGAGAAACGCTTTCAAATCTGCTTTTTCCTGGTTCGTTAGTTGTGCGCCACCATCATTTACTTTATGCATCAGTGAACTAATGCTTGGTGACCATAGCACACCTTCGCTGTAAAAATCAATAACTTCATCAAGTGTCGCAAACCTTCCATCGTGCATATAAGGGCCTGTAAGTTCGCAATTCCTTAAGGTAGGGGCTTTGTAGGCTCCTATATCCATCGGATCGCCTGTAACTCCATAATGGTCCATCGGATCAGAGAACACGGTGTCTTTGCCATTATTATAAAACAAATAGGTAGAAAATAGTGGGTTTCCGTCACCTCCATGACAGTGAAAACAATCAGCACCATTTTCGGTAGTAAAAAGTACAAAGCCGCTTAATTCTGATGATGTGAGCGAGCCTTGTCCCAGCAAATACTTATCGAATTTTGAATCACACGACACGATACTCCTGATAAACTGCCCAATGGCTTTTGCCATCAGCTCAAAAGTAATGTTTTCCGTTCCGAAAGCTCTTTTAAAAAGGGGCTTGTATCCGGGAATACCCTGTATGGCAGCTTTGGCCCGGTTCGAATCACTGTACATTTCATGCTTGGCGTACACGCCCATCCATACAAGGTCTTCAAGCCTTCGTTTTGAAGTAACAGGATTATCCGGACGAATCACTCCGCTCCATAAATATCCGTTATTATGCCATACAAGATTGAATAAGGGCAGCATGTAGTGAGGGGTATAGTTTCCTCCGATACCAAGGGGATGTCCGTCGGCAAAAGGGCCATCGGTGCCGCATTCAAAGGCT
>CAZMPB010000164.1:0-264 GCA_964567775.1 uncultured Bacteroidales bacterium | reverse complement strand
AACAACTCATCTGCGAATCCGGAACTTGATGACCTGACATTCTATGATCATAAAAAAGGCATCTTCCAAGGTATATCCCTTCAACAGTCAGGGGATTGTCAGCAGGGATGTTCATCAGGGTAGGAAAATACCAGGGCATAACAATAGAATAAGGCGTAGGATTGTATGTAGTGGTATCGCTTATGTATATTTCCTGTATAGGAATTTCCTTTCTGCAGGAAGAAATAAAAAATAAAAATAAAGATAATACTATGTACAAACGGA
>CAZMPB010000163.1:0-6862 GCA_964567775.1 uncultured Bacteroidales bacterium | reverse complement strand
TTACCACTGATCTTTACCCTTAAAAATGTTGGCTTTACAGAAAAACGCCATCTCATCGGCATCGTGAAAAACCATAGCACCAACAAAGAAAAAATCGCACACCTTATTCACCGGATCCGGGAGGAAAAAGGGTTTGAATATACCGAAAACCGCATGAACGAATATAAAAACAATGCCCTGAAGATCTTATCAGAATTTCCTGATTCGCCCTATAAGAAATCATTAGAAAACCTCGTTATATTCATCACGGAAAGAAATTATTAAACTGCCCGATTTGTTATACGTTGAACCCAATAAACTCATTTTATGAATAGATTATTTTCTTATATTCTTTGTACGTTGATGTTTTTCAATGCTTATTCGCAGGAAAAGAAAACAGAATACTGGAAAAACAACAAAAAGAAAGGCGAAGGCACCGTGATAAACGGGCTGAAAGATGGTAAATGGGCCTACTGGTATGAGGACGGCAAAAAATGGTGCGAAGGCGCTTACAAAAACGATAAGCAGACAGGACAATGGACTTACTGGCATGTGAACGGAAAAAAGTGGGAAGACATCAACTATGAGAACGGACTGAACACAAGATTTTATCCCAACGAACAAAAAGAATATGAAGTGAATCTTGTAAACGGCCAGCGCGACGGTAAATGGACCGAATGGTACAAAAACGGAAAGGTGAAAGAAGAAGGCTCCTATGTAAATGGCCTGAAAGACGGATTGTGGAGCAATTTTTATGAGGACGGGGCAAAACAGGCTCAACGTTATTTCTCCCAAGATAAGTTCACCGGCAAATGGACATACTGGTTTCCTGACGGAAAAATCTGGAAAGAAATAGCTACCGAAAACGGCCCGGTAGTCATTTACGATTCACTTGGCCATAAGATAAGCGAGTGGCATGTGAAAAACGGGAAAAAAGATGGCCGTTCGCTTACCTGGTTCGCGGACGGGAAAATAAAAAGTGAGACAACTTTTGTGAACGACCTGCGTGAAGGCGCTCAAACGATCTATCATCCGAACGGGCAAAAAATGCTGGAGGGGCAATTTAAAAATGACGAGAAATCCGGGAAATGGCTTCAGTTTTATGAGAGCGGCAAAAGATGGAAAGAACTCAATTACGATGACGGTTTAAATACTGTCTGGTATGAAGACGGCACAAAACAGGAAGAAGGATATAACAAGAACAGCGAAAAAGATGGTCTATGGACCAAATGGCACCCCAACGGCAAAATGAAAGATAAAACGGTCTATAAAAAGGGGCTTAAGGAAGGCCCCACGCAGTCGTGGTTTGATAACGGGAATAAAGAAATGGAAGGTTATTTCGTCAACGATTCCCTTGACTGCTATGTGACCTGGTGGCGCATCAATAGCAATAAAGAAATGGAAGGCAGGACCAAGGGCGACTTACAGGACAGTATCTGGATCTTTTATTATGAAAATGGCACCAGGGGCAGTACCGGTAATTTTGTCCATGGGAAACAACAAGGGGCTTGGGTGTATTACTACGAAACCGGCGAAAAATGGAAAGACGGCAGCTTTATTGACGGTAAAAAATCCGGACTATGGACAACGTATTATGAAGACGGCAAAAAACAACGCGAAGGAACCTTTGAAAACGATAAAGAAAACGGCTTGTGGACCAGTTGGTACCGTAACGGACAAAAACAGGACATGGGCACATTCAAAGACGGTAAGATGCACCTGAAATGGGAAGGCTGTTACGAAAAAGGAAACAAAAAATATATTGCCGAATACAACGACGGGCAAAGAACCGGGAAATACACATTATGGTGGGAAAACGGCAATATGCGCACCGAACAGATGTATAAAAACGGCCAAAAGAACGGCGCTTCGAGCGAATGGTACGAGAACGGAAAAATTGCTGAAAGTGGCTATTATACTAACGACCTGAAAAGCGGTTACTGGAGTTTTTACGACCAGTATGGGGTGCTTTTCCAGGAGCAGGGTTTCAGTCAGGGACACCCCGATGGAAAATTTGTTGAATACCATCAGAGTGGCCAGAAATCAAGCCAGGGGCTTTACGTAAACGGACTGCGTGAAGGAACCTGGTACTATTGGGACAAAGACGGCAAACTGCTGTACAAGGTTTCGTTTACCAAGGGCAAAAAAGTAAGCGAAGAAAACGCCGGCAAGCCGGAACCAAAGAAATAGAAAATAGCACTAATCCCGCAGGGTAATTTTATGAATTTACCCGACATCAATTGTTTACGACATATCTACACAAATATGTCGAACAGTTAACGAATTTTTTTGATATGCTTCAGAAAAACATTTTGACAGGTATGAGGGAATCCATGCGGTGTCTGAGCGCAGTCAAAGACACCGCAGATAAAAGAAATGGATAAATTCAGAAAGTCTATAGTGTTGTGTTGTTTTATAGGATTTCTAAATCAAAAAATCAGTAAAATTTTCCCGGGAAATAATATTTGTTTTAGAATGTGGATAGGCGTTTACAAAAGTCAGTGGAATCCTTGATTTTTCCTTTCTCCACTTGATTTCAAAAACAGCCAGCTTGCCATCTGCTTCTTCAATCAGATCAATTTCCTGTTGTTGTGTGGTGCGCCAGAAATAGTATTTCGAATCTTTTCCTCCATTCATCATAAATTTTATACGTTCGCTGATAAAGAAATTCTCCCATAAAGCGCCTGTATCCGTACGGTTTTCCAATGGAGAAAAATTTCCGATCACGGCATTTCTTAGCCCGTTATCATAAAAGTATATTTTTCTGCTTTTCTTAATTTCATTACGCACATTCCTGCTAAGCGAAGGCAATTGAAAAATGATGTACGACCGCTCAAGCGCGTCAATGTATTTTTCCACCGTTTCTTTGTCTGCTTCCACCAGGCGCGATAATTCATTGAACGAAACTTCACTCCCCACCTGTAGCGCCAGTGCCTTTACAAGTTTTTGCAACACCACGGGCTTTTTAATGGTTTCAAGCATCAACAGGTCTTTATACAAATAGCTGTTTGCAATTAATTTCAGGTGTTCTACTTCCGAACCCTGGTCTGTAACTATTTCGGGGTAGTATCCAAATATAAGTCGGTGATGCAGCAACCTCGATTCTTCAATAATTCCGTGATGCTGCACCATTTCGCCAAACGACAACGGGAACAGATGAAATTCATATTTTCTTCCGGTAAGTGGTTCGTTCAGTTTGTTGGCAAGCTCAAATGCTGAGGACCCTGTGGCAATTACCTGAACATCTTTGATCTTATCCGTGATTAGTTTTAGTGTCAACCCGATATTATCAATCCGCTGGGCCTCATCAATGCACACAACTTTGTGTTTGCCGAAAATGCTTTTCAGGCGGGTGGATGTGGTATTTGACAATTGTTCGCGATGATCTGCCTCATCGCCATCGAGAAATAAAACATCTGTTCTGTCCTTAAACAAATTTTCAACCAGTGTTGTTTTTCCCACCTGCCGGGCGCCGAAAATGAGTAAGGCTTTGTTTTTATTAAGCCGTTTCCTGATCTGCGATTCTATGCTTCTTGTAATGGCCATGCCGAATATTTTTCAGCAAAAATATAACAATTTTCGATTCAAACCGAAAATAATCATAATATTTTTCGATTGAAACCGAAAATTGTTATGATTTTAAACTTTTTAGTTTACAATGAAGAATTCACAATCGCTGAACACTGCTCCACGCGGCAGCCTTCCTCCTGATCCGCCACGCCGGACTGCCTTCTGAATTCTGACTTCTTATTATTTACTGAACGTATTAAACTGTTTCACCCCGATAAGCACATCATAATTTTCGCCCAGCTCCCGACTGTAAACATAAATGGTGTATTCATTGTCGGTTTCGTAGTGCGAGCCTTCAATCAGGGTTTCGTCTCCGACCTGTTTGCCGTTCTCGAGAAAGACATACTGGTAATTGTAATAGCCTTGTTTTAAATACAGCGTGGCTGTGTATCCTTTCCATTCGTAATTGTAGTCCATTTTGGCTTCCTTCGAATAGCTCCAGTCGGTAAGCCCACCCATGATATATACACCGCCATCCAACAGGGGCGCCTCATATTTCAGAAAAAAATGAACGTACATATATTCAGATTCTATATCGCTATCGGTAATATTGTCGTCTGATTTGATAAACTGACGGCCTTTAATATCTTTCTGAGAAACAAATACTTTAAAGGTTTTACGCTGCTCTTCTTTCAGAAAAACTTCATAACCAATGGAATCTTTTATCTGATGAGCAATGTATTCGGTGTATGCATTGGTACTTTTAATATCAAAATACCTGAACACATTGCCTCCGGGAAACACATTTTCTTCTTCGTAATTATAGTCAAGAATATCGCCTTTGATATACAAGGGCTTCAGGTTGCGTATGGCATTGTCCCAACGACCGTTCTGCTGTATGATGACTTTAATATCCTGATAAGGATTATTTACTGTATACCCTGTTTTATCAATAGAAAAATCTACCTCCTGGCGGTAGTTACGGTATTCCACCACGGTGGGCTTGTTTACTATAGCGTTTATAGTAACTTTCGGATCAACGATCATGAACCTGCGGGTTAATATTACATTTTCCGGCTCGTCTTCCACATAAACTTTCAGCAGGTAATTTCCGGATAAAACAGGCTGCATGTTTTCACCTGGAATAGTCAGCGTATAATGGGTATATTTCTGCAAGGTGTTAAAGGAATATTTCACGTCGGTGATGTCATCTTCATAAAAACCCTGAAGATATTCATTGGGTAGTAAGTCTGAAGGGGTCCAGTAAGCATCACAATGAATAAAGGTATAACGCATCCGTTTTAGGCCGCCGTCAAGGTCATCAAATTTCAGGACGAGCTTTTCGCCCTGGTTTAAATTTATGATAGGTGATGTAAGCACAAAGCCCTCGCGGTAAAACAATACGGTTTTGATACTGGGCTTGTATACATAGTCTTCGGCACGCAGGTAGTTGTCGGTAAAATAATCCAGTGTATTTTGTTTTATAGAATCCTTTGCCTGGCGGTTTTTCTTTTGAGCCAGTGACGGCAAACTGATAACCATCAGACAGGCCATTAATCCAAGCATTTTAACAGAAAAAATCTTTTTCATCAGTAGAAATATTATCTACAAATATACTTAATTCCGGCGAATCGTTTTTTATAAATAATCGCGACACTATTGTTTTAACCTGATTAATTTTAAAATGTACAATTCTTCAGACTAATGCAATAAGTTACACAGAGAACCACGGAGTTTTGCACAGAGAGGCACAGAGTTATAATTAATTGCTTTTTTCTGTGGTCCTCTGTGAACCCTCTGTGTAACTCTGTGAAATAAATAAAGTAAGACAGTCCGAACCACCGATTTTTATTACAAAGGGCCACAGAGAAGTTTTTCTTGTATCGTTCCGAATTATTTGGCATTTATTTACAATAATACTATTCAGGTAATTTTGCCTATTTTTGGGTAGACTTCTTTTGAATGAGGCTAAAAATCTTATGAATCACATTTTACTAATTTGTCAATAATGATTCCGAAGTTTCCGGCATTGAAGAATTTAGAGTTATCCGACAAAGAGGAGATCGAAAAATACACTTCGGCCTTTCCACCTTATGCCGAATATCAGTTCACCACCATGTGCTGCTGGGAAATTCACCAACCTTTTCAACTTTCAATAATAAACGGCAACCTTCTCCTTAAACAGACCAACTGCCTGACCGGCGAGTATTTTTTATCGCTTGTCGGACTAAATAATTTATCGCAAACCATTAAAGAGGTCTTTTCTTTCTTATCTCTTCATAAACTTCTGCCGGTGCTTAGATGTATGCCGGAAGAAATGACCTCGCAACTTGACAGATCGCAATTCAGAATAACCGAAGACCGGGATAATTTCGATTATATATTTGATGTAACAGAACTCTTTCATGCTAAAGGGAATGGATATAAGGCATACCGGCATAAATCCTCGACCTTTATCATCAATTATCCCGGCATCGATACCCGGCAGATCAATCTGGCAAAAAACAAAATCAAAGATGAGATCATCCGCCTTTTTGAGAAATGGACCAAAAACAAAGAGGCAGATCAAAAAAAGTGTGAACCCTCTTGCGAGCTCAAAGCATTGCATAAATTATTAGCATCTGCCCATGAATTTAAAACCCTTGCTACACTTGGTATTTATGACAAAGAAGAAATGATTGCATTCTCCATTAACGATATTAATGACGAAAAATATATAACCGGCCTTTTCTGGAAAGCAAATACAGACTACAAGGGCATTTACCAGTATTTGATGAATGAAATCGTAAAATTTTCTCAATGCAGGGAAATAGAATTTCTCAACTGGGAGTCTGACCTGGGAATAGCATCGCTAAGAAAATCAAAACTTAATTTACGCCCCGCATTCTTTTTAAAAAAATACACGATAGAATTTGTAGAACATTAAACATAATAGAGCGCCCATGTTCACTTAAGTCCAAACGAGATCTCCTGCATCGAAAAAAACTTATTGAAGATGATCGGATTTTAAAAATAATATCTATTTTTACTTTATGAAACGATTTTCTTTTCTACTCTTTTTTCTGTTTTTACATATCGGGCTGGTTAAGTCACAGGGACAAGATAGTTTGTTTCATAATGCAGCCATTTATACTACAATACAATGGGCCGCCGAAAAGCCTGTCGTTACGCCTCAGGCATGGATCTACATTGATAAATTCTATTTAGAGGCAAGATACAATTATGAAAATCTTAATACAGCCTCTTTATATTTTGGCAGATCTTTCACTTTTGATAAAAAAGCTTACATAGAAATAACACCCATGCTGGGAGGTGTTGTCGGCGCAACAAATGGAATTTCCCCTGCTTTTAATTTTTTTCTGGGATATAAAAG
>CAZMPB010000162.1:0-6903 GCA_964567775.1 uncultured Bacteroidales bacterium | reverse complement strand
TGAACATAAAAGTTGGTTATCCCGATAAATGGAGAGATTATTCGACGCTTGACATCACGAAGGAGTCGTATTTTCAGAACATCATGGCTGCCTCGCGTTTTGAATATGCCCGCGACCTGAATAAGATAGGGAAACCGGTTGATCGCACCGAATGGGGCATGACGCCGCAAACAGTGAATGCCTACTACAGCCCCAATATGAACGAGATCGTATTTCCGGCAGCAATTTTGCAACCACCGTTCTTCTTTTTGAAAGGCCATCGGTGTGGTTATCGGCCACGAGATGACTCATGGATTTGATGATCAGGGGCGGCAATACGACAAAGACGGCAACCTGCGCGACTGGTGGACAAAAGAAGATGCCGCGAATTTCGAAAAGCAGACACAGGTTCTTGTGGATCAGTTTAATGAATATAAGATGCTCGATTCGCTGCATGTGGACGGCAAACTGACCCTCGGTGAAAACATTGCCGATATGGGTGGAATTACCGTGGCTTACGCTGCTTTGCAAAAAGCCATGGAAGACAAAGACCTGAATGCCAAAATTGACGGGTTTACCTCCATCCAGAGGTTCTTCCTCTCTTATGCTCAGGTTTGGAGGGGCAACACCCGAGATAAAGAACTGATGCGTCGCCTGAAAGAAGATGTGCATTCACCCAAAGAAGCAAGGGTCAATGGGCAGGTGTACAACATTCCTGAATTTTATCTGGCATTCGATATAAA
The DNA here is from genome assembly GCA_964567775.1 of uncultured Bacteroidales bacterium. Lineage (GTDB taxonomy): Bacteria > Bacteroidota > Bacteroidia > Bacteroidales > CAIWKO01 > CAIWKO01. The sequence continues at coordinate 6,181 of CAZMPB010000162.1, read as the reverse complement.
ACCTACTGATAAACATTACAAGCCGGAAAATTTGCGCCCGGTTATCTGGTAAAAATTATTTTTTCATGAAAAAAGAGCAGCTTTTAATTAGGCTGCTTTTTTTGTATAAGACGGTCTTTATCTTGATAAACTAACCGGCATCTCTATCCTGTGATTATTTCTGAACAAGCATATCCTGTTTCTTAAGTTTAATAATTTGTAGATCACCAGGTCGCTGTCATAAAAAAGCAGATCGTCTATATAGATCGTCTTTTCTGCAATGTCGCTACCTTTGAATACAAGATCATAATAAGAAGTCTCGTTGTCGGTATTTTCAAACGATAATTCCACCAGCGACCAGTCGCCGTTTATTTCGTGGCTGGTGATTGCGGTTGTCAAAGGCTGAAGCCATTCCACCTGTCCCCCCTTATTTTTCTGGAAAAAGAACATGCCATTCAGGCAGTCCTGACCAAAATTTTCACCGTGGTTATACATCCAGAAACATGCGGTATAATTTTTATTTAGCGGTAACTTGCCCTTTTCAACAGAAAGTAAGGTGTGGTAATCTTTTTGCAATCCAAAGTGGCATCCCTTTCCTCCCGAAAAAGAAATGTCTGTCCCCGGATTTTCAAGATTATCGTACTTGAAAAACAAGGTGGTGTCCGACACGAGAAATCCGTTTTTCTTGAACAAACTGTTTTTTACCTCGTCAAATTTTTTGAATTCTTCAGCAGCCGTATTTTCAAAAAATGCTCCGGTATTTATTTCGTAAATACTGTAATCCTCGCGGCTGATAAGCAATGTGGCTTTTTTAAAGTAATCGCTTTCTGTGCTGTTCAGATAGCCGTTAAGGCATACAAGCAAGAATGGTTTGTCGTTGGGCAGGTCTTTCTGAATATCTTTATGGTAAAAGTTGCTGGCAAGGAGTTGCATTATTTTTTTGCTTTCGTGGACGGAGGTGCGTGTAAGATAGCTGCATACCATCGGTAACTTAAGGTGGTAGGAGAACAGGAAAGCCAGATGATAGATTTTATCGTCGGCCACTTTTCCGTAATTATCAGAGCCTATGTAGAAAAAAGGAAAGGGCAGTATCGCCTGGTAATGAAAGGTGTTGATGGATTCAATATCCTTTCTTAAAGTTTCCGGAGTCTGCTTCAAATCAAAAAAATTCGGCGATTTTACGATCTCTTTTGACATAATCTTATGATAGTTCCAACCTTCACAAAAAAGCAAAAGCGGGATGATTACCATGAGAATGTAAGCAGGAATGTGCATTTTTTTCTTTGAAAGCCCCTGAAATGCACTGTTGGTGATGCAGACAAGCATGATGGTCGATACAAAGTAGAATACCCAGGCAAACCTCCCGAGTGCCCTGAATTGTTTTATGATGTCGAAATTATTGATCAGGTGTTGCCAGTTGAACCATCTGAAGGGCACAAACATCGAAAAAGCAAGGATGATAATGGATGCAATAAATAATAATCGTAGTGTCGGGTTTTCTACCCATGTTTTATTCAGGGTGATGCTTCTGGTTTTTACCGAACTGATAACAGAAGCCGCCAGAAACAGGACTAATACGATGATGGTTATCAGCCCGATATAGGACCAGCCTTCCCATGGCTGGAGCACACCGGGGAACAGAGAGCCCTTTATTTTATCCAGCGGGGAGTTTACCGGAAGGAAAACACTGCCCATTTCAGCATGATTTTCAAGTATCCCCCACGGGTTGGTCGTTCTGCCGGTATGGATATCGGTAATTTTTACAAAAAGATAATAGAGTCCCACAGGTATCATGGCCGAAGCCAGCAACCAAAGATGTTTTGCAAGGCGGATCTTTTTCTCTTTGAACAGTTGATTCAGCATGCTTATACAGATATAGGTAAACACCAGCGTTGCCGCTATCATCCCCAGATAAGCATGAACCATGAAAAATATAAAGATGCTGAAAGCCATGAGGAAAGATATTAAAACTCGTTTTTTGCCTTTCTCAAACAGTAATAATAAATAAATGGTCAGCGGAATAAAAAAACTGTAAGACAGTCCGTAATGCCCTGTCAGCCTGAACAACTGCGGGCTCAGCGCCATGATACCCATTGCCCCGAGAACTGACAACAGCGGCGCTACTTTCATCTCTCTGAACAAAACATAAAGAATAACAGTGGTCAGGCCCAGCGATAAGATCATTATCAGGTTCAGGATACCGAGGCTGTATTGCGAAAGCCCCGGAAAAACCTGACAAAGCAATTTCAGCATAAAAGCGAGAATGGGATGGCAGTCGGTATAGGTAAAATTCTCTCCGTAAGGATAATTCATCCCTTCTAAGTTGGTGTAGCTGTTATTGTTTTGAATATAGTAGGCATAGGTGTAATAATTTTTCATCCCGTCGCCGCTGTTGCCGAATATAAAGGCATTGGGATTCATGATTATTTTACCGTAAAACCCAAACAGGAATGCAGTGATAAGTATTAATAAAACAATGAAATAAATAATTGATTTTTTATTTCTTTTCATTCAGTGATTCGTTTTCATAAAATAATTTTCAAAGTTAATTTTATTTATTCAATACGAATTAACCAAGGAGTTTTTTTAAAATATATTTGAGCAAACAAAAATCAAAAAATGTTTTTTCTTTAATATCACGTACTTTTGCAGCACAAAAAATCCCCGATGTCCCGTTTACAGAATCTTCAGCTTGATGCCCTCGAAAAACGCACTTTCCGGTTACATTTTGTCTATTCTGTCATTGAAGGAGTAATTCTTGGGGTGTTGGCTATCAACGAGTTTGTTTTTCTGAAAAGCCTCGGCGGCAGCGACGTCGGCGTTAGTGTCCTGTTTCAGTTCAGTGTTTTTGTCCTTACCTTTTCTGTACTGCTCAACGAATGGGCAAGGAGGATAAAAAAAGCAAAAAGATTTTTAATTGCACTTGGCATCCTGACAAGGTTCCCGATGCTGCTGCTGTTCTTTTTTCCCGGCGATGTGGCACATTTGGCAAACAATTATATTTATCACTATATCTTTCTTGGGATATTCCTTGTTTATTATTTTGCTAATCCTATCATCTATCCTGTGATAAACCAGTTCCTGAAGACAAATTATTTTCATAAAAATTTTAGTATTTTGTACAGTTGGGCAACCATGGCCAACAAAATTGTTATGTTGCTGGTTACCTTTGTTTTCGGCTGGTTGCTAGACATTAACCACGATATTTACCGTTATGTGTTTCCTGTTGTTTCGGTGCTGGGGATTTTTTCTGTATGGCTGTTGGCGCAACTTAGCAGTAATGATGTCATAGTGGAAAGGCCGGAAATGCCCCTGATGAGATCGATACAGCAAACGATCAGGAACATGAGGCAAAAAATGAAAACCAACAGGCCTTTTCGTGATTTTCAGGCAGGATTTATGTTTTACGGCTTTGCCTTTATGGGAACGGTTTCGGTAATAGCCATATTTTTTCAGAAAGAACTTGATCTGAATTATTCGAGCGTGGCATTTTATAAAAATTCTTATAACATTCTTGCGATCTTTTTGCTGCCTATGTTCGGAAAAATGATGGGAAGGATAGATCCGCGCAGGTTTGCGGCAATAGCTTTTTCTTCCTTGTTGTTTTACATCTTTTTTATTGGTTTAACCACCTATGCACCCTGGTTTATCTGGATACAAGGCATTAAAATTTATTATACGCTGTTGCTGGCGATGATTTTCAACGGGTTTTTTGCGGCCACCATGGCTTTATTATGGAGCATCGGTTCAGCCTATTTTTGTCCTGAAGGAGAGGTGTCGGAATACCAGGCGATACATCTTACCTTTACAGGTTTTCGTTCTTTTTTCGCCCCGATCATGGGCCTGGGCATCTACCTGCTCATCGGTTTTACAGCTACTTTCGCCACCGGGATCATCTTGTTGCTGATCGCCGTCATCATCTCGCTAAGATCGTATAAGCATTACCAAATCAATGAGTTGACGAAGAATAAAAAAAATTCATCTGACGAGCCGATTGTATATTAATCAGATTTTTTTAGTTGTGTTATGAAAGATTGAATTTTTCCGGATGTCTTGCCACCCTGCCTTTGTAAAAATTTTCAATTATTTTAAAATCTTCTTCATAATTGCCGCTGGGATAAATGACCACATCGGAAACACAGCAGACTTTCTCTTTGTAATCAACATAGCAAAGTACAATGGGTATTTTGGCGGCTGTAGCAATGAAATAATAGCCTTTTTTCCAGTTGGAAGTGTATTTGCGCGTGCCCTCGGGCGTAATGATAAGGCAAAGGTCTTTTGAACTTTTAAAAATGTCAACCACATGCTTTGTTACGTTGCTTCCATGGGCACGGTCAACAGGAATTCCACCGGACCACTTTAATAAATGCCGGAGCGGGAAGTGGAAATATTCTTTCTTGATCATGAATTTTACATTGAGCTTACGAGAAATGGCTGAAAACAGCCCTATGGGAAAATCCCAGAAACTCGTGTGGGGAGCAACAAGGAATAAGCAGTTGCCAATGTTTTCAGGCATCTGGAAAACCGGTTTCCATCCGAAAAGCCTTAAAATAAAACGAAAAAAATTACTCATGAATTAAAAAAAATTAAATTCTGATGTTTAACAAAAACCTGTTTTTCTGTTTGTATCAAAATTCCTGGAGTACAAAACTAACACAAAAAACAAAAATTTAGTACTTTTGCACCGATGAAAAATATCAAGAACTTTTGTATTATTGCTCATATCGACCATGGTAAAAGCACTTTGGCCGATCGTATGCTTGAAATTACCGGAACTGTATCAAAGCGTGATTTTCAGAATCAGGTGCTGGATGATATGGATCTGGAGCGGGAGAGAGGCATTACCATAAAAAGCCATGCCATCCAGATGGAGTATGATTTCGAAGGGCAGCATTATTTTATGAACCTGATCGATACTCCTGGCCATGTGGATTTTTCTTACGAAGTTTCACGCTCCATTGCTGCCTGCGAAGGCGCTTTGCTCGTGGTGGATGCCACACAGGGCATACAGGCCCAGACCATTTCAAATTTATACCAGGCGCTGGATCACGGGCTGGAGGTAATTCCGGTGTTAAATAAAATGGACATGGACAGTGCCATGCCCGAAGATGTAAAAGATCAGATTGTAGATCTTATCGGATGCCGCCGCGAAGAGATCATTGAAGCCAGCGCCCGGACAGGCATGGGTATCAACGAAATTCTGGAAGCTATCGTAAAACGAATACCCTGTCCGACTGGAGATGCTGAAAAACCCTTACAGGCGCTGATCTTTGATTCCGTATTTAATTCATACCGCGGGATAATTGCTTACTTCAGAATATTTAACGGGGAACTGAGACGTAACGATTTTGTGAAGTTTTTTGCCACCGATCATGAATATCACGCGGATGAAATTGGTATCCTGAAACTGGATTTTCAACCTCGCGAAGTGATGCGTGCCGGCGAGGTCGGATACATCATTTCCGGAATAAAAACCGCCAGGGAAGTCAAAGTCGGGGATACGATCACCCACGTTGAAAACCCATGCCAATCAGCCATTTCAGGATTTCAGGATGTAAAACCTATGGTTTTTGCCGGTATTTACCCGGTGGATGCCGACGACTATGAAGAATTGCGCAGTTCCCTTGAAAAATTGCAGTTGAACGACGCTTCACTGCATTTTGAGCCTGAGTCATCTGCTGCTTTGGGTTTTGGCTTCCGTTGCGGCTTTCTGGGCTTGTTGCACATGGAAATTGTCCAGGAACGTCTTTACCGGGAGTTTGATATGGATGTTATCGCCACGGTTCCTAACGTATCGTACAAGGTATTTACCACCAAAGGCGAAGAAGTGGACGTTCATAACCCTTCAGGATTGCCCCCGATCACGAGTATTGAACACATCGAAGAACCATACATACTTGCTCAGGTAATTTCAAAATCGGATTACGTTGGTCAGATAATGACCTTGTGTATTGAGAAACGCGGAACAATAAAAAACCAGGTCTACCTGACGAGCGACAGGGTAGAGCTTACTTTTGAAATGCCTCTGAGCGACATTGTTTTTGACTTTTACGACAAGCTGAAAAGTATTTCACGCGGTTATGCCTCTTTTGATTATCATATTGTCGGAAACAAACCGGCAAATCTTGTGCGGCTGGATATTTTGCTCAACGGCGAAATGGTGGATGCCTTGTCAACATTAATTCACCGAGATTATGCCTAT
>CAZMPB010000161.1:0-6984 GCA_964567775.1 uncultured Bacteroidales bacterium | reverse complement strand
TGCAGCACTTGTTGCTTTCCTTGTTCTGATAACCTACTTCGTGTGGGAATCATTTAAAGCTAAAAAAGAAGATTAAAATTAATTGAGTTTACCTGTTGAAATTATAAAAATGAAAGAAAAAGTCTTAGAACGGTTTTTACGATATATCAAAATCGATACTCAATCAAATGAAAACTCGGAAAACACACCATCCAGCGAAAAGCAGTTTGCTCTTGCAAAAGTGCTCAAACAGGAAATGGAAGATCTTGGATTACAGGATATTTCGCTGGATGAAAAATGCTATCTAATGGCAACGCTACCCTCAAACATCAGCGAAAAAGTTCCAGTTATTGGTTTTATCGCACATATGGATACCAGTCCTGATATGCCCGGAATGGTTGAACATCCGAACTTTGTCTATGATTACAATGGTGATGATATCATGATCAACAAAGAAAAGAACCTTGTGCTTACCACGAAGGATTTTCCGGAGCTAAAAGAGTATATTGGAAAAACCATCATTACAACCGATGGAAATACCTTACTGGGTGCCGACGACAAAGCTGGTATTGCTGAGATTATAACCGCCGTTGAATTTTTGGTCAAAAATCCTCAGATAAAGCACGGAACAATAAAGGTCGGGTTTACTCCTGATGAAGAAATAGGACGAGGCGTCGATCATTTTGATCTGAAAAAATTTGATGCTGATTTTGCATATACCTTGGATGGCGGTGGGATAGGGGAGCTTGAATACGAAAATTTCAATGCTGCCGGTGCTAAAGTTTTTGTACAAGGAAAAAATATACATCCGGGTTATGCGAAAGACAAAATGATAAATGCTATGCTGGTGGCTATGGAGTTCAATGCCATGCTGCCTCCCAATCAGCGACCGGAACATACACAGGATTATGAAGGCTTTTTTCATATGGTAAAAATGGAAGGAACCGTTGAAAATGCTATGCTGCAATATATTATCCGTGACCACGACAAGGAAAAATTCGAAAACAAGAAAAAAATGTTTTCAGATTGTGTAGAGTTTATGAAAAACCGTTACGGATCAGATGTGTTACGGCTGGAAATGAAAGACCAGTATTATAACATGAAAGAACAGGTGTTGCCTGTTTTTCATGTGGTGGAAACAGCTAAAAAAGCTATGGAAGAACTGGGTATTGAGCCTAAAGTAGTTCCTATTCGGGGAGGTACGGACGGTGCAAGACTTTCATATATGGGTTTGCCGTGCCCGAATATTTTTGCAGGCGGACATAATTTCCATGGAAAATTTGAATATGTTCCTGTCGAATCCATGGAAAAAGCCGCAGCAGTTATTCTAAAAATCATTGAACTTTATTCCAATAAAGCTTAAGTTTTTTATACTATTTTTTTAAGTATTTTAGGATGCACAGGGCCAGGCATAAATGTGCTGAATTATTATTTTTATCATTCAAGGTGGTATGTGTCTTGTATGCACTGGTATCAAAAGGCTTTTCACAAACACTGACAGATACCCTGCCTCACAACAAAAACGTCGTTATTGAAGAATTTACTGCGGTAAGATGTTCTTATTGCCCTACAGGCCATTTGATTTTAGATAGTATTGTCCATGAAAATCCCGGAAGAATCATCCCGGTGGCCATGTATCCATCCAATGTGAGCGGAACACTGACATGGCCCTATACCGGCAGTCCTGATTTGCGACGGACATTTGTCAACGAATTTTTTACGATCCCCTTTGTACATGATTCCATCCGATTTTTACCGGGTGCATTTATAAACAGGCGCGAATGGAACCCGGGGCGGCGTGAACAATCCAGGGATAAATGGCATCTTTATGCTGATTCAATCCTCGCAGAAACCTCTCCGCTAAATATTGGAATTGCCACTCTTTACAATCAATCATCATCAATGTTATCTGTTGATGTCGAAGTTTATTTTACAGACACGGTAAATTCAATGTGTACATTGTATGTGTTGCTTTCGGAAGACAGTATTGTTGCCGAACAGAACAACTATGGCATAACGGATATGTTCTATATACACAATCATGTTTTCAGGGAAGCGCTTACTGCTCAGTGGGGTGATACGTTGTGCCTGCAGGCGAATAGGGACTCATTGTTTACCAGGCACTTCGTTTTTGATAATTCGTCACAGCAATATCTTATGCAGCATGCGCACATTGCCGTTTATGTGAGGAATGCATCCGATGAGGAAATTATAACAGGGCAAATAATCGCTACTGATAACATTATTGTGTCAATAAATGAAATTGAGCCCACTGAACCCAATATTCAATTATTTCCGAATCCTTCGTGCGGGTTGGTCAATATTGATCTGATATCAAAAGAAGTTGTCAAAGGGCCATGTTTTATCCAGATTTATAATGTATCAGGTGTATTATGTTTTTCCGATAATTTTATCATTGACAGAACAAATCAGCTTGACTTGAGCAGCTTAAAGAAAGGTATCTATTTTGTTAATATTCAAACGGATAATAATGTTTTTGTCAGGAAGTTAATATTAGATTAGTCGTTAAAGTCTTTTTAAAAAATTGGATAAAACTTTGAAATGATTATTTCAAATATCAATTGAGGGACAGTAATATAATTAGTGAAAATCAGAACAAAATCAAATTATGACAGTAAAATCTAAAAAGAAGTTTAATAAATATATTATACTGCTGATTCTTGCTGTTCTTTTATTGGGATATTGCACTCTTGAACCTCATTGGGTCAGAATAAAAGAGATATCAATTACGTCCTCTGATATTCCTGCCTCTTTTGATAATAAAAAGATTATTTTTATTTCTGACATTCATCATGGACCATATTTTTCTGTTGATAGAGTAAAAATGATTGTTCAAAGGATAAATGAATTGCGCCCGGACATTGTTGTTATGGGCGGTGATTATTGTCATAGAGAACGAAAATACATAAAACCTGTTTTTGATGAGTTGAGAAAATTTAATTCTGAAATGGGTATTTATGCCGTTCTTGGTAATCACGACCACTGGGAAGATGCAGAGTTAACAAGGCAAATGATGTCCAGAAATGGAATTAAAATTTGCGATAACAGGTCTTATTGGGTAAAAAGTGGAAAAGACAGGATTAAAATTGGCGGTGTTGGCGATTTGTGGGAAGATATTCAAATCTTCGACAGCACAACCAAAGACGTCAGAGAAAAAGATTTTTGCATATTGGTATCTCACAACCCCGATTATCTTGAAGATTTGCATACAAACCATGTCGACCTCACATTGTCAGGACATACTCATGGTGGGCAAATCACATTTTTCGGATTTTGGGCGCCAAAAGTGCCTTCAAGATATGGACAGAAATACAGATACGGGCTAAAAGAATTTGGTAAAATGAAATCATACATCACATCAGGAATCGGGACAATTACTCCGCCGGTAAGATTTTTTTGCCGGCCTGAAATTGTAGTGATAACCCTGAAAACCCAATAGGTCTCTCATTGAAAAAAACGTATTGATTTGAAAGAAAGTCGAAAATTTTAATGTAAGTTAAAACATTCTCTCGCGTTTCAGCAGGTATGACAGCAGAACATGATGAAACCCTTCGTTGATGTCGGCTTCAACGAGGTCAATCCGGTATTGCCCGCAACGTAACTTTAGCTCACTCCTGAATTTGTTGATCGCTTCAAGATATTGGTTTTTAATTTCAGCAGGGTTTAGCTTTATTTCATCACCGTTTTCCATATCGATAAACCGGTATGGCCTGTTTTCGAATGTAAAATCCATCTCCTTGCTTTTATCAGTAACATGGAACAGGATAATCTCGTGTTTATTGTGTTTCAGATGCTGTAAGGCCGTGAAAAGCTCATCGGTGTGTGCGTTGCTTTCCATCATATCGCTGAAAATAACAACCAGCGATCGTTTATGTATTATTTCCGCTATTTGGTGTAATGCTTCTGCTGCAAAAGTTTTTTTATTTGAGCCTTCTTCATAAGCATGCAACATTTTTTCGAGGCTATGGTAAATAATTTTTTGGTGTGCCATGCTCGAACGGGCTGATCTGTGCTCTTCGACAGTTTCGGAAAATACACTCAGGCCAACGGCATCGCGTTGCAGCCTTAAAAGGTATATCAAAGCAGCAGCTGCATAAATGGAAAAAATAATTTTATTCGGATGGTTCACAGAAATGTCTTGGGCTACCGGGTAATACATTGATGACGAATTGTCGATAATAATCTGGCAGCGGAGGTTGGTTTCTTCTTCAAAGCGCTTTGTATATAGTTTGTCTGACCTTCCATAAAGTTTCCAGTCGATATGGCGGATCGATTCACCCGGGTTGTAGGGCCGGTGTTCTGAAAACTCTACTGAAAAGCCATGAAAAGGGCTTTTGTGCAGGCCGGTAATAAAACCTTCCACAACCTGTTTGGCAATAAATTCAAGGTTGCCAAAGGCTTGTATCAGTTTTTGATCAATGGGAACAGGCATCAGGCTGGCCTTCGACAAAAAAATTATAGTAAGCTGTTAAGCTTGTCTGTAATAGCTGATTTGGAAGCGGCCCCGACTATCTTGTCAACTTCTTCTCCGTTTTTATAAAACAAAAGGGTAGGTATATTGCGTATTTTTAATTTCGCTGTGATACCTGGATTATCATCAACATTTACTTTGCCGATGATGGCCTTTCCATCAAAGTCTTTGCTCATTTCCTCGACGATAGGGGCTATCATTCTGCATGGTCCGCACCATTCAGCCCAGAAGTCAATCATGACTACTTTGCCGGATTTGATCACCAACTCTTCATAATTTCCATCATTAATTTCTTGTGCCATAAATTCTTTAATTTAATTTTTTACAAAAATACTTACTTTATTCGTGAAATATAATTTTATCAAGGTCGAAATACAAAATTTTCTTCTGACTACCAACTTCCTATCCGTAGCGGCGGACATACTTCCTAATTCCAACTTCTGACTTCCAACTTCTGACTTCCAACTTCTGACTTCTGACTTCTTTTAATTCAGTTTATATCTTATTCCGTTAATTGTTTCCAGCTCCTTTAAAAATCCATCGCAGCTTACCTTGCGCTTTCTCGATAACATATCAACAGAAATATCCCCTTCTTCGTCAACTATCTGCATTTTTAGCTGAACATTTCCGGGATACTCATTGACAAGCTGCCTGATGCGTTCAATAAATGACGAGTTGATCGTTTCGAGATTAACGAACAATGTCAGCTCCTTTGCCCTTTTTTCCATTAAACTGTACAAGGGTTCGATGGAATGAATTTTTATTTCGTATTCAATAACGTAATTGGGGTCTTTTTCTTTTTCCTTATTATCCCAACCTCTGCGGTCTACTTTTCCTGTAACGAATATGCATTTGCCGATATCGAGCAAATGTTTGAACTTATCGTAGTTCTCTGACCAAAGGCTCAGCCGGGTTGTTCCGGTATAGTCTTCTATCTCAAAATACCCGAATGGCTTGTTATTCTTATTTAATTTGTGCCCTGCCTGTGTGATCATGCCTCCGAAGCGAATATCTCTGCCAGCCAAAGGGCTGAGGTTCTCACATTTGTCCAGGGTGAAATTTGTAAAATACTTCAGTTCAACTTTGTAGTTATCCAGCGGGTGTCCCGACATATAAAATCCAATGACGTCTTTTTCATGATTTAGCATCTCAATGGTGCTCCACGGTTCGCAAACGGGAAGCTCCGGATCGGAAATTTCGGCTTCGGCGCTATCCCCAAAAAGTGATTGCTGCATCGAATTTTGCTTGCTTTGTGTGAGGGAAATATGCCTGATGACCTTTTCAAGAAAAGTTATTTCTTCGTTTGGCAGTTTGTAGAAAAACTGTGCGCGGTGAATATTCATGCTGTCGAATGCTCCGGCCATTGCGAGGGCTTCGATGCTTTTTTTATTTACCGTGCGCAGGCTGACACGGTTAAGAAAATCAAAAATATTTTTGTAAGCCCCGTCTTTTTTACGTTCTTCAATGATAGAGTCCACGGCAGCGTTTCCCAATCCCTTGATGGCGGAAAGCCCGAATCGTATCTCCCCCTTGGGGTTAACAACGAATTTTTCATGACTTTCATTGACATCGGGGCCTAGTACCCGCGTATTCAGTTTCTTGCATTCATCGATCAGGAAAGTAATTTCCTCAATATTGGAAACATTCCTGCTCAGAACTGCGGCCATAAATTCATTCTGATAATGTGCCTTCAGATAGGCCATACGGTAAGCAGTGATGGCGTAACAAGCTGCGTGTGATTTGTTGAAGGCATATTCAGCAAAAGCGCGCCAATCGTTCCAGACTTTATTCACAATCGTTTCTGAAATTCCGTTTGTTGCGCAACCCTCGATAAATTTGGGATGCAACTCATTCATCAGCACAATATTTTTCTTTCCCATTGCCTTGCGAAGCCCATCAGCTTGTCCCCGGGTAAAATTACCCATCCTGCGCGAAAGTTCCATGACTTGTTCCTGGTATACCGGGATTCCGTATGTGTCCTTCAGGCTATCTTCCATTAGGGGATGATCGTAGGTGATCTGTTCTTTCCCGTGTTTACGCCTGATGTAGTTGGGGATGTTATCCATTGGCCCCGGGCGGTATAGGGCGTTCATGGCGATCAGGTCTTCGAAATGATTGGGCTTCAGCTCGCGAAGGTGTTTTTTCATGCCGTCCGACTCAAACTGGAACACTGCCGTGGTATTTCCCTTGCTGAACAATTCATAAGTTTCAGCATCATCAAGCGGTATCGTATCGATGTCAATTTCAATCCCCTTTGAATATTTAATATTCTCTATACAGTCTTTGATGATGGATAATGTTTTCAGTCCGAGGAAATCCATTTTAAGCAAACCGACAGATTCCACATGGCTGCCTTCGTATTGGGTAACCATCAGTTCGGAATCTTTGGAGGTACACAATGGAATATGATCGATGAGGTCGTCTTTACCGATGATTATTCCGCACGCATGAAGGCCTGTATGTCTTACTGAGCCTTCCAGTTCTACGGCATATTTCATGGTGTTAGAAATAAG
>CAZMPB010000160.1:0-7109 GCA_964567775.1 uncultured Bacteroidales bacterium | reverse complement strand
GGTAAAGAAATACCCGACGACGGAAAAGTGATCATGCGCAGCGATATCCGCCTGACCTACCTGGAACAAAACCCTGAATTCAATTCAAAACTTTCCGTGATAGATTCCTTGCTTAATTCCGAAAACGAATTTATTCTGGCCATCAAAAACTATGAAAGTATTCTGGATGAGATAAGCATTCACAATAAGATACATACCGGCAATTATGAATTGTTGACCAAGCAGCTTGAACATGCCATTCAAAAGATGGATGGCCTCAGCGCCTGGGATTTTGAGACCCGCATCAAAGAGGTGCTTTCGCGACTGAAAATATCAAATATTAAACAGCCGGTCGGAGAGATGTCTGGCGGGCAGCGTAAAAGGCTGGCATTAGCTAAGGCGCTTATTGAAGATACCGACCTGATGATATTAGATGAGCCGACCAACCATCTCGATATCGAGATGATCGAATGGCTGGAAGAGTATCTGTCGAAGCAAAATCTCAGCATAATCTTAGTTACGCACGATCGTTATTTTCTGGATAATATCTGTGACGAGATCATTGAAATTGAATCCGGCGACCTGTACCGCTACAAAGGAAGATATTCTTATTACCTCGAAAAGAAGCAGGAACGGCTGGAGATCGAAAAAATAGAACAGGAACGCGCGCGCAACATTTACCGCAAAGAATTAGAGTGGATGCGGCGTATGCCTCAGGCCCGGACCACCAAGTCAAAAGCGCGTATTGATGCCTTTGGGGATATTCAGCAAAAAGCTTTAAAGCGAATAGATTCGGACACCATAGACCTCCGGATCACGGAAACCAGGATAGGGGGAAAAATTCTCGAAATGAACAATGTCCGCAAAACATTTGGTGATTTTGTGGCGGTGGATGATTTTACCTATACCTTTAAAAAAGGCGAACGCATTGGTATCTGCGGAAAGAACGGTGTGGGCAAAACTACGTTCATCAATTTGATCACCGGGGATCTCAGGCAGGACAGAGGAAAGATATCTGTTGGACAGACCATGGTTTTCGGGTATTTTTCTCAGGAACCTCTACAGCTCAAGGAAGACCGTAGGGTGCTGGATGCGGTGAAAGATGTCGCTGAATATGTCAAAATAGGCAAAACGGAATTGTCCGCTTCGCAGTTTTTAAATTACTTCGGCTTTTCTCACAGTGTCCAGTTTGGCTATGTATCCACATTGAGCGGTGGTGAAAGAAGGCGGCTGCAACTGCTGATGGTCCTGATAAAAAATCCAAATTTTCTAATATTGGATGAGCCTACCAACGACCTGGATATTCAGACTTTAAATTCGCTGGAAGATTTTCTCACTGATTTTAAAGGCTGCCTGATCATCATCTCACACGACCGTTATTTTCTTGATATCCTGACCGACCATTTGTTTGTTTTTGAAGGAAACGGAAAGATCAAGGATTTTCCTGGAAATTATACGGAATATGCTTTGCAGAAAAAGAAAATAGCTTCCTCGCAAAAAAGATTCGCTAAACCCAAGGAAAAACCTGTCAAGCCTATAGCAGATGAAAATGCTGCCAGGAAGCATACTTATAAAGAAGCCCGCGAATTTGAAGCGCTGGAAAAAGAGATCAGCCTGCTGGAATCGGAGAAAAGTGTTTTGCTTGAGAAGCTGAACGGGGGAGAGGGCAGCGCTGAAGAATTCGCCCAATACGGCAAACGCTACAACGAAATTGAAAAACTTCTCGAAGAAAAAACCGACCGCTGGCTGGAACTTTCTGAGATAACGGAGGGATAGACAGAGCAAATAGGCGAAGCTTGAGCAAGGCAGCGGGGATATGTTTGATGATGTTTTTAGGGGGTATTGAAAGATTAACGGGTTGGCGATTGCTTTTCGGGGGCAAAGCACATCATTATCAAGTTTGCAGCATTTGTCCACCACTGAAAGCAAATGCCTGTTAGCGTTTTGTTGGTTTTTCTTAAAAGCCCTGACCTGTCATAAGAAATAATTAAAAAGCACGAACTGCACGAACAGGGCTACTGTTTGTTCTCCATGATTCAGATTGAACGCCATCAGTAAAATTTTGACCCCATGCACATCTAGTTGTTGAGGGGTAGCAATTGACTTGTGTAGAACTCCAATATCTATGACCTGAAAAACTACCGATACCATTACATTTTAAATTTGAATACATTAAATTTAGTTCGTTTTTTGAAGGAAGGAACCAGTCACTGTGATTACCTGATACCAAACTGTAGCAATAATCAGCGGCGATACCAGTACCGCAATTATTTACAATATAAATTGTATTAGATTCTCCGGTACCAATTGAGGTGCCAGTTGCACCTGTAATATCACTATAAGGACAACCCCATACAGCAAAACCTTGGTCTGTTGGTGCGCACATTAAACCATGTAAACCTGTTCCATCAATGTAAAAAATGATACCCCCATCATAATTTTGACCTAAATCATATGTCTTTGTAGTAAAACTCATTTGATTACCATATGCCGTACCTGAACTATTAGTAGCATAAGCTCGCACATAATATGTTGTGTGCTCATTTAAGCCAATCATATTACTATTAAAACTCCCTGTACCTGTACCATTAATAGTTTTATTATCTAATATAGTGGGCAATTGGTTTATACTCCAACAAACACCTTTAGCTGTTACTTGAGCTCCACCATCTGATGATATATTACCTCCACTTTTGGCAGTGTTTCTCGTAATTGAATTAATTGCTTTGGTTGTTACAATTGGTGGAGTAATCTGGTCCGAAGTAAAAGTAATTTGATTACCATAACCAGTTCCTGCACTATTTGTAGCATATGCACGTACATAATAGATTGTGTTTTCAAGCAAACCAAATAAATTGCTTGTGAAACTTCCAGATCCGGGACCTTCATTGGTTTTGTTGTCTTCAATAGTCGGGTCTTGATTGGTACTCCAGCATACACCTCTCTCAGTTATTGTTGCATTACCTTCGGAAGTAATTGTCCCACCGGATTTTGCAGAATTTATAGTTATTAAGGAAACCGAAGAAGTAGTCAACACTGGTATGGTGACGACTGGGTTGTTATTGTTATTGTCATTATTATTATCTGCCTTCTTTTTACAGCTGTCTGTCAGAATTAAGGTACTTCCCATTATTAATAATGAATAAATCCAAATTTTCTTTTTCATGGCATTTAATTTTAAGGGTTAATACTCGTTTATTTGTTATCCCTGTTTTGTTTTTCCCCTATGAAAGCTAATTGTTTTTGGGCTTTTCGGCTATACTACTAAATGTTATGGGCTGAATTAATTGTCTTCATGATGTCAAAATAAAATAGTTGATTTGTGAAACAATAATACTTGTGTGTGTCAACTTGATGTTACTGGATTTGGTACACATCTGTTTTAATTATTTTACCAATTTCATTAAATAATACAATTAAAATTGATGTTGGACGATTATCCGGTAAAATCAAATCAGAAATAAAAACTTTCGGTGCATCTAAAACATTATCATTAAATAACTTTCCTTCATCAGATTTAAAATCAATTTGTCTGCAATCTTGTTTCCATATATTGATACCAGTTGTGATGCGTTTATAAATGAAAACTTTGACATCAATATTATTAGGAGCATTAAGGATAGTAAATTGAGTTTGATAAGTTGTGCCATTTTTATATGGTTCTCTTGTACTATCATGTGCCATAAAAGATATTAATTCCGGGTCATTCCATGAGTTTATTTTTTTAAGATTTGGATATTGATAATTGATTTCAATATTTTTTTGAAATTCCTGCTTGTTTACAAATTTATCTATACTGTTAACCGCTAAAATATAAATTAAAAGTGTCACAGTTAGAGATAGAATGCTTACAATTAATCCAACGAACGAAATTCGATTAGCAACTTTTTGAATTTTAATGTCTTTTTCCATTTTATTTATTTTAGTTGTGATTTTTAATATTGAGTATAATTTTGATATAAAGCGGGATTGACCGCCGACTTGTTATTGTTCCTTATCAAGAAGTGTCAAACATAATTGTCAATAATCTTGTCTATTTGTTGTGTCGTTTTCTTTTTTCTAAACTTGTTCATTACTATTGTGCTTGCTGTACCGATAGTTCGATAGTTATCGGGATCGGAATCGGTACTGTTATTTCAACTATATCTATGGCATTCCTGCAATTCATTTTTGTACATATAAATACCTGTAAATTAGTAGATTTGTCATATTTATTTCTTTGTTTCCATTAATATCAATTTTTGAATTTTAGAGAATGGAATTTTTATGAACAGAATATCCCATCAAAAGAAGTTCCTATGATAATTTTTTTCTTCTTGTTTATTCTTTAATTGTCCAAATAGGAGGTTTTTCACTCATCGTTTTCATATATTCTTTGGCTGTTAACTCAGAAATTTCATCTATATTAAAACATCTGGGAGGTTCTATGGTGATAATAAAATAGCGTTTCGTCCCATTCTCAAATAACCCTTCCTCGACGTCTTTTTGAACTAAATAACTTTCTGTGTATGTATTATAATGTGTATCCCAACTGTGCTGTGAAGTGGTATTAGATTCAAAATTACTTTTTTTACCTTCAAGCCGGTGAAACCCAGGATTGACATGATAAATCACATATGAATTATTTGATATAAGTAATCCATATTTATCATCTAATGTTATACTACCTTTTAACAAAGACCCATAAAACACGTATCCCCTTATAAACACAATTTCAGCATACTCCGTGGGTTTTTGCAACTCATAATTTATTTCGTTATATGAGGTACAGCCAAATAGAATTAAAAACAATAATAGTACTGAAGAACAGAAATTTTTTTTCATTTTATTAAAGTTTTAATGTTAACCTACTCATCTGGTTTTCGTATTCGCCCCGTTTTTTAAGTGCGTTCTGGTCTCCACTTTGTTTTTAAATGTTATTTGCATTTAATCACATCATAAATTACGGATACCTTGGTTCCTTTATCTGATAAAACATCCCAACGGACATTTTGAATAGTTACATCGTTTCCATAGGCTGCTTTGGCATCTTTTAACAGTGAAGCCAATGTTAATGTTTCCTGACCATAAACTCCGGCTGTTTCTGAAACAGTTGAAATTAATGTTTCCTGAACATAAACTCCGGCTGTTTTTGAAACAGTTGCAATATAAGTTGGAGTTGGGCATGCCGAACCATTTCCTGCATCTCCAGCTAATGTTGAAACCATATATGTGCTGGTGTTACAGGAAACTAACAGCATAATTACAAAGTTAACAGCTAATAATTGAAAATTCTTTTTCATGGTAATTTGTTTTTATTTTGTTTTTGAACCCCGACTTTAAGTGGTCGCTGGATTCCACTTATATTTTTTTTCAAAAATAATAAAATAATAATTAATACAAAATATTTTAACATATTTTTTTTCTTTTTTACTAAACCGGGCGTTAGCCCTTGGAAAAGCATGGAGAAAAAAAAGCTATGCCTGCTATTATAGGCTGTAATTATTCTTTGCCTTAATTTATGTCAAGTAACCAATTATACACGTTTAAATGTTGCACACCGTTTCGGTTTTGTGTAAAGCCGTCTGTGGTGAGTAAAAACTTTGGATAATTATCTTTTATTCTTTCTAATGCACAAAACTCTCGTTCTGCGGTTGTCTCGTTTGTCAATTGCCACGCCACTTGATAATATTCAATGTCGCCATTTGGAGATTTGCATACAAAGTCCACTTCGCTGTTACGGCTTGTGCCTGTCCAAATTTTATTGCCTCTTCTTAGCAATTCTAAGTAAACAATGTTTTCTAAAATGTGTCCTCTGTCTGTTGTACGGTTTTTACCTACCAAAACGTTGAGTAAACCTGCGTCAACCAAATAGTATTTTTCTTGCGTGGCAAGTTGTTTTTTGCCTTTCAAGTCAAAGCGATTTACTTTGTAAAACACAAAACTCGTTTCCAGGTATTCCAGGTACCTTTCCACGGTGTTGTTGTGTGTGGTTTGTCCGTCTTGCTTTAAGGTTTTGGCAATATTGCCGGGCGAAAGTGAGTTGCCAATGTTGGATGCCACAAATTTCACGATGTTGCCAAATGCCCGTTTATCATTTATTTGGTGGCGTTGTGCAATGTCTTTTTCAATAACTGTGTTGTAAATGGCTTCTATGTATTCGTAAACCTTATCATATCCGCCTTCTCGTAATTTAACGCCTTTGGGCAGCGATGTTTCGTTCACATAGTCAAAAAAAAATGTTTCGTAATTAAGGTATTTGTTGCTCGTATCAATTTTGCGTGCCGTGAGATATTCGTTGAACGAAAACGGTAAAATGGAAATTTCAATGTAGCGACCGCTCAGCAAGGTGGCTAATTCTCCACTTTGCAAAAGTGCGTTTGAACCAGTTATATAAACATCAACATTGGGTTTTACAAACAAGCCATCCACCAAACGCTCAAACTCGTTTACGTTTTGCACTTCGTCTAAAAAAACGTAACAAGGTTTTGATAAATCTAACTGCTGAATAATGTGTGTATACAAGCCGTCTAAATCGTTGAGATACTTGCGAAGTTCCATTTCTTCAAAATTTAGCGAAACCATTTGGCTTGACGCTATGCCCAAATTTTGCAATCCGGTACGATACATTTCTAAAAGTGTTGATTTGCCCGACCTACGAAAACCTGTAACCACTTTTATGAGGTCTTGGTCTTTGTACGCTAACAATTTTTTTATGTATTGTTTTCTGCCCGTGTAATTTTCCATAGTGCAAAGGTAGGCAATAAATTATTAAAATGTGCAAAAATTGCAAGTTTTAATAATTGTGTATTCATTTCGGAATACAATTTTTCTTGTTCGGTTTGGGGTGCTCTACCATAGTATATAACGATTGTACTTACAGTTTTTTGAACCAATGACCTGGCAAAGTATAACAGAGCGGTGAAGGTCGCGGTAAATAATTCGAAAAATTGATTGTGTATACTACAAAGTCCTTGCCTTGAAAGTATCCCCTTTATTGATGTCTCCGGTAGTAAATCCTAATTTGAACCATTTTACCCGCTGTGCGGAAGTGCCGTGGGTGAAAGAATCGGGTACCACATACCCCTGGTTTTCTTTTTGTATCTTGTCATCACCTACAGCGGCGGCGGCATTCATGGCTTCGTCCACAT
>CAZMPB010000159.1:0-7135 GCA_964567775.1 uncultured Bacteroidales bacterium | reverse complement strand
CCACAACAAATCCCTCAGCTAAATTTTGTATGTTTGAAGTGAGAAATGTTAGTTAATAAAATAATGAGTATTCTATATGCCATATTGGAAGTGGATTTTAAGAATATGGCGAACTAAAAACTAAGTCAGGAATTCTATATAGTTTTCGGGGGTTATTGTTTTTGTAATTGTTCTAGGATAAGCATCGCGAAAGGTTTTTGTGAAATGTGCTTCCTTTCCTGTCTTCCACTTAAATTCAAATGCAAAGAGTTGTCCATTCCGCTCTTCGATGTAATCAATTTCCTGTTGTTGTTTTGTTCGCCAGAAATAATTTGATGATTGTAGCTGATTATATTCTAAAAACTTTTGACGTTCGCTGATCAAAAAATTCTCCCATAATGCACCTACATCATTTCTTAACTCAATATTCTTATAGTCCCCCAACAATGCATTCCTTACGCCATTGTCATAGAAATATATTTTCCGACTCTTTTTAAGCTCATTTCTAAGGTTTCTGTTAAATGAAGATATCCTGAAAATGATAAATGATTTTTCAAGTAGATCAATGTAACGTTGGACAGTTTCAGTGTTACAGCCGGCAATTTGAGCCACTTCATGGTAGGAAACCTCGCTGCTTATTTGTAGCGCCAAAGCTTTTAATAATTTTTGTATAATTTCGGGTTTGCGGACATCATTATAATTAAAAATATCTTTATACAGATAACTATTGACCAGATTTTTTAAATTTATCGTTTCATCACCAGGATTACACACTATATCAGGGTAAAAGCCATAAATAAGACGATGTTGCAATAAACGTTTTTCATCATTCACTCCATGATGATTTATTAATTCCTGTGTCGAAAATGGCATAAGAAAAAATTCATATTTTCTTCCGGTCAACGGTTCATTTATTTCATTGCTTAATTCAAATGATGACGAGCCTGAAACATATAACTGAACATCTTTTATTTTATCGGTAATTAATTTCATGGTTATCCCTATATTCTTTATACGCTGCGCCTCATCAATCACGAGTGTTTTTGATGAACCAATCATCGCTTTCAACTGGGTAGAAGTTACGTTATCAAGTTTTTGTCTTAAATCCGGTTCGTCCCCGTCCCAGAATAAGATATTATTTTTCATGTTTTTAAGCAACATGTTTAGCAAGGTGCTTTTCCCTACCTGTCTTGCCCCGAGGATAATAATTGCCTTCTTTTTCCCGGAATTTTTTACAATGATGTTTTCAAGAAGTCGTTGGATCATTTTTTTTGATTTTTTTACAAAAATATGACTTTTTTCGGTTATAACCAAGAAAAGTTATAACTTTTTTCGGTTACAACGTGAAAAAGTACGAAATAGACATTTGAGCACTTTTTCAAATTGCGCCAATAAAACAGCCGGAAAATATTTTCCTAATATTTTTGTACTTTTGCTTTTCTCAAAAAAATTACTGAATAAATTAATTACCTGTTATAATGGCCGACGACAAAAAAATAATTTTTTCGATGGTGAACGTCAGTAAGACGTTTCCGCCCAACAAGCAAGTGTTGAAAGATATATACCTTTCGTTTTATTATGGTGCGAAGATAGGAGTCATTGGTCTGAATGGTTCCGGAAAATCTACGCTGCTCAAGATCATTGCGGGTATCGAAAAATCTTTCAACGGCGAAGTGGTTTTTTCGCCCGGTTATTCTGTGGGTATGCTGCTTCAGGAACCTCATCTCGACAATACAAAAACCGTTAAGGAAATCGTGCAGGAGGGCGTACAGACTGTTGTGGATTTGCTTAAGGAATACGAAGATGTGAACAACAAATTTTCCGAGCCTATGTCGGATGATGAAATGAACAAGCTTATTGAACGTCAGGGGAAGCTCACCGAGCTTATTGACCATCATGATGCATGGGAACTTGACAACAAGTTGGAGCGTGCTATGGATGCCCTGCGCTGTCCTGAAAGCGATGCGCTGGTCGAAAACCTTTCGGGTGGTGAACGCCGTCGTGTGGCTTTGTGCCGCTTGTTGCTTTCGGAACCGGATATTTTGTTGCTCGATGAGCCTACCAACCACCTTGATGCCGAGTCCGTGGAGTGGCTTGAACACTATCTGCAACAGTACAAAGGAACGGTAATCGCTGTTACTCACGACCGTTATTTTTTGGATAATGTAGCCGGCTGGATACTCGAACTTGACAGGGGTGAAGGCATACCTTGGAAAGGAAACTATACTTCCTGGCTGGAACAGAAAACCGCGCGCATGAAGTCGGAAGAAAAGACCGAGAGCAAGCGTGCCAAAACCCTCGAACGCGAGTTGGAATGGGTGCGCATGGCTCCTAAAGCCCGTCAGGCAAAAGGTAAGGCCAGGCTGAAAGCCTACGAGAGCATGTTGAACGAGGATGTAAAACAGAAAGACGAAAAACTGGAAATATTTATACCAAACGGTCCTCGCTTGGGCGATGTAGTAATCGAAGCAAAAAAAGTATCAAAAGCATATTGTGATAAACTTTTATTTGAAAATCTCGAGTTTATGTTGCCTCCGGGCGGCATCGTGGGGGTAATCGGCCCTAACGGAGCGGGGAAGACTACGTTGTTCCGACTGATGATGGGGCTTGAGAACCCGGATTCAGGGATTTTTAAAGTCGGCGAAACGGTAAAAATTGCTTATGTGGATCAGGCACACGTAGAAATTGACCCGGAAAAAAATGTGTGGGAGGTTATCACCGAGGGGAATGAAAATATCATACTCGGCAGCCGCACCATGAATTCCAGGGCTTATGTCTCACGCTTTAATTTCAGCGGTCCCGATCAAGGAAAAAAGGCAGGGGTGCTGTCCGGAGGAGAGCGTAACCGCTTGCATTTGGCACTCACATTGAAACAGGAAGCAAATGTACTGTTGCTCGATGAACCTACCAACGACATAGATGTGAACACACTCCGTGCACTGGAAGAAGGCCTCGAAAATTTTGCCGGATGCGCCGTAATAATCTCGCACGACCGGTGGTTCCTCGACCGCATTGCTACACACATCCTCGCATTCGAAGGCAATTCTGAAGTGTATTATTTTGAAGGAACGTATTCAGAATATGAAGAAAACAAAAAGAAACGCCTCGGCGATATTGGCCCGAAAAGAATCAAATACAGAAAACTTAAGTAATTTAAAAGGTATAGGATAGGAGGTAGAAGGCTCAAGGCTCAATACTCAATGCTCAATGCTCAATGCTCAATGCTCAATGCTCAAGGCTCAATTCTCAATACTCAATACTCAATACTCCCAACTCCCAACTCACAACTCACAACTCACAACTCACAACTCACAACTCAATTAACCTAATTAACTCAATCAACTAACAAATAATGGCAAGAATACTAGTAATCGATGACGAAAAAAGTATCCGCAACACCCTGCGGGAAATCCTCGAATATGAAAAATACCAGGTAGATGATGCTCCCGACGGCGCAGAAGGCCTTCTTCTGGTGGACAAAGAAAAATATGATGTGATATTATGCGACATCAAAATGCCGAGAATGGACGGTATTGAAGTTCTGAAAGCTATTTTGAGTAAAACTGATACTCCGGTTGTGATGATTTCCGGACATGGGAACATCGAAACGGCTGTCGAATCATTAAAACTCGGAGCCTACGATTATATTGCCAAACCGCTCGAACTGAACCGCCTGCTGGTTACCATTCGTAATGCAATGGATAAATCCACATTGATCAGTGAAACAAAAGTGTTGAAGAAAAAGATCAGTAAAACCTGGGAAATGATTGGAGAATCTCCGGCCATCCAACAGATTAAAGATATGATTGACCGCGTGGCTCCTACGGACGCCCGGGTACTCATTACAGGCGATAACGGTACTGGCAAAGAATTGGTGGCCCGCTGGCTTCACGAAAAAAGCAATCGTGCAGGGCATCCATTTATTGAGGTGAATTGCGCTGCTATTCCTTCAGAGCTCATCGAAAGCCAGTTGTTTGGTCACGAAAAAGGCTCCTTTACTTCAGCGATCAAACAGCGCAAAGGAGATTTTGAACAAGCCGACGGCGGCACCATCTTTTTGGACGAGATAGGCGATATGAGCCTTTCGGCTCAGGCAAAGGTGTTGCGCGCTTTGCAGGAAAATAAGATCACACGTGTGGGCGGTGAAAAAGATATTCCGGTCAATGTCAGGGTGATTGCTGCCACCAACAAAAATATGAATGAAGAGATCAGCAATAAGAATTTCCGCGAAGACCTTTATCACCGCATAAGCGTGATCCTGATCGAAGTGCCTTCGTTGAATCAGCGCTTGGAAGATATTCCGCTTTTGGTCGACCATTTTGTCAAAGAGATATGCAATAACCAGGGCAGCCCGGTATTAAAAGTGCAGCCTTCGGCCATTGAAGAGCTGCAGAAGATTCAATGGACCGGTAATATACGCGAGCTCAGAAATGTGGTGGAAAGGCTGATCATCCTTTGTGATAAAGAAATAACGGGACAGGATGTGAAACTTTATGCCCATCCTTTGAAACAGAGCAAAGCCTGATCGTTTAATAAAATTTGAAAAGGGCGCCTCTAAATAAAATTTCGAGGCAGCCGAAGTTCTGAAAACCGCAGTGCACTATGTGTAAAATCCTGCGCTGAGCCTTCCGGACGCAAGGATTTGAAGAACGAAGGCGAACAAAGAAATTTGAAATTTTTAGAGGTGTTCTTATACCAAATTGAAATATCAATTAGTCCAATAGGGCGTATTGATGTTTCTTATTTGCCTGCCTGTCTGCGACAGTCTGACAGGGTTATACCGATGATAAAAATAAATAGTACAAACGAATGAAGCGAAGTTTGGACTATCAGCCGTGGCGGATATTTTTCAAATCGGTATTATGTAAAACCAAGCTAAATGGAAGCGGATTCTGCTTGAGAGCCACCTATCTGGGATACAATTTATGACCGGCAAAAATATCAATTCAATTGTATGTAAATACAATAATTTATTATAATTTTCAGAGACCTTAGTATTTTATAGAAAAATTGTGAATGTTTATTTCTAACCCTGATTTTCTAAAAAGTGCTGCTAACAGGCATTGCAGAGGTTTTTTTAGAAAAAATGTCGATTAACTCAAAAATTTATTGCATAAATACCGATTTTTCTCGTATATTTGTATGATTTTGAATAAAAAAGATGCGAATTGATATAATCACCATATTTCCGGAGATTCTTGAAAGCCCTTTTAACTATTCTATTGTCAAAAGAGCACAGGAAAAGGGCTTGGCTCAGATGCATCTCCACCAGTTGCGTGATTATGCAAAAAACAAATATAAAAGTGTAGATGACTATCCTTACGGTGGTGGTGCCGGTATGGTAATGATGATAGAACCTATTGCAGACTGTATTGAAAAATTAAGGTCGGAACGTGAATATGACGAAATCATTTACACCTCTCCCGACGGGAAACCTTTAGATCAGTGCCTGGCGAACCATCTTTCCACCAAGAAAAACATAATTATTTTGTGCGGACATTTCAAAGGTATAGACGAGCGTATCAGGGAAAAATACATTACAACTGAAATTTCCATAGGTGATTATGTTTTGTCTGGCGGTGAATTGGCTGCCGCGATTATATGCGACAGCATCATAAGGTTGATCCCCGGGGTGCTAGGAGACGAAACTTCTGCCTTGTCAGACTCCTTTCAGGATGGCATGCTTGCGCCTCCCGTCTATACCAGGCCCGCTGATTATCAGGGGATGACTGTGCCTGCTGTGCTTTTATCAGGAAATGAAGCTGAAATTGTAAAATGGCGTTATGAACAATCTTTGGAAAGGACAAAAAAAAAACGTCCGGGCTTGCTAATTGACCCGGGAGAAAACATTCAGTAAGAATAAACTAAATTGTTGCAAATGAAAAACAACTGTCAAAAGTCTTCAATTCGGGATACAATTTTGGTAGATCGGTTTGCTGTGGCATTGTTGGTCTGCTTTGTGCGAAATATTCACAATTGATAACAAATTTTAAAGATAAAATATTATGAAAAAATTCATTTTACTCCTTTTTTTGCTGACCGTTTTCGGGTTTACAGCAAATTCACAAACAGCTACCATACAAAGTGTAGGTGGAGCAGTTCCTGGTCTTAATTCCACTGTTGATATTGTGATAAGCAATTTTACTCCGAATTTAGGATCGTTTCAGTTTACAATTACCTATGATACGAATTATGTTGAATTTGATAGTGTAGCGGGTATAACAAATTGGTATCCTGGAACAGGCAATGCTGTATTTTTTTCATACTGGAACTCAATGTCGAATTCCAGAGTGATTACTTGTAACTGGGCTGATGCCTATGGCCTGGTCATTCCAGACGGGAGTGTGTTATGTAAATTAAATTTTAAGTACAAATCAACAGCATCAGGGTGCATGCCTATAACATGGTCTGACAGTCCAACACCACGATTGTTTGCAGATGCTTTTTATAATGAGTATTCGGTCAATTATACTGACGGACAATTATGCCTTTGTGTCCCGGTATCCATAGTAAGCCAGCCGTCAAACCAGAGCTTTTGTAACACCACAGGCTCTGCAAATTTTTCGGTGGCGGCAAATGGTGACTCGCCATTCATTTATCAATGGCAATATTATAATGGCAGTTCATGGAATAGTGTTGTAAATGGAACACCGGCCGGTGCAGTATATACCAATGCTACCAGCACAACTATGACAGTCGCCGGGATTACCGCAGCCAATACATATCAATACAGATGTTATGTGACAAACTGTGCCACTACAAATACAGCTACTTCAAATGCGGCTACTTTAACCGTGACGCCTAACAATACGATATCCCTGACATCAGGTAATGTACCGCAAACCGTATGTATCAATACCGCAATCTCTAATATCACCTATAACACCACAAGTGCCACGGGGGCCACGGTCATTGGGTTGCCGGCCGGTATCACAGGCGCATGGTCATCCAATGTGTTAACGATAAGCGGCACGCCAAGTGCATCAGGAACCTTTACCTACACGATACCATTAACAGGGGGCTGCGGAACAGTAAGTACCACAGGGACGATCATTATAAGACCGAATATGACTGCCGGTGCTGCGTCATCCAGTCCGATCCTGTGTATCAATACCCCATTGACAGCGATTACCCATGCAACCACACTGGCCACCGG
>CAZMPB010000158.1:0-7144 GCA_964567775.1 uncultured Bacteroidales bacterium | reverse complement strand
ATCCGAATTGTTTTTTCAATCCGTGAACCATAAAGCCGCGGAAGAAAAATTCAAGCGCGATAAACTGAAAAAAATAGAACAGTTGCCATATGAAAAAATTCGGCCAGAGTGGTTCTCCGGATTGCAGATGATAAAAAGGATACCGCAACTGGAAACTTTCGGTAGTGGAAAATATCAGGATCAGCGGGAACATGATAATGAGGAACAGGGTGAAGATCCTGCGCTCTTTTAAGACACTGCCACCATACAATCCGTAATCACGCAGTTTTTCTTTGAAAACAAATTTTATGATCAGGGCCGGAACCAGAAAATAAAATATCAGGATACTAAAAACCCAATAGCCAAGTGAAAACAACTGATGGTTGGTTTCGTGTTCGATGAAAAATAGTATCCGGTTTGAACTTTCTGTAAATCCCAAAAATCTTATGAACTTCAGCAACCCGTAATATCCGTCATTTTTGCCTATGTATTCAATACATGCAAGCGAAATACAGACGATCACGGCAATGATGAGTACCTTCTTATTGAACGTGCCATTCCCGTTGGAGCGGATGTATTCTTCGTGTTCCTTTTGAATGGCATGAAAAGTATCTGTAAATGTTTGTTTGGCTAGTCGTTTCATCATGAGCAAAAAAAATCCCCCGCTTGTTGCAGAGGATTTGGTTTCTCTTAGTAATATTTTATCTTGGTTCCAGCGTGAATTCCATATTTGTTATATATTGAGTAAAGTTGATGGTTTCTGCTTTGTTCATTTTCAAAACGATTTTGGATTTTGAGAGTGTGGAAATTTCGTAAATATCCAGGGTATTGTTTCCCTGATATATCGTGGTGTGCGTGGTACCCAGATCGGTGTTAAAGGTGTTTTTGTTTGACTGCATGGCAAGCAAATCAGTGACAGCCCATCCGGCATCAGAATTAGCGTCGGTAAAATACCAATCTCCTTCAATTTCTATTGTTTCGGTAACGCCGCTGACATTATTTTTGAATGTTTCGCTGTAAACATAGGAACCATCATTATGATAATCGGTGAATATGGCGCCGGTATATGTATCGGTCGCAACGATAGTGTCATTGACATAATGATTATTGGTTTTTGTGGTTCCGTCAAAAACGGTTTCGTATTTCTGATCATTATATGTATAAACGCTCGTCAGTGAAACAACTTTCCAGTCTCCAGTCAGTTTGCCGGTATCAATTTTACGGCACGAAAAAAAGATCATGGAAATAAAAACTGTTATAAAAATCGGAGCGGTAAATGTTATAATTTTTTTCATTTTATTATTACTTTTTATAAATTATTGTGCACTCATTTTTAAATTTATAATGATCGTTTCAACGTGGAGATCCGTGTTATTGCCTTCAATGTACTGTTGGTTTACTATAGATTCCATTTTCACTTCGTCCTTGGCAAGTTTGATAAGCCGGAAAACAAGGGTTTTTAGGTTCCCTGATGCCGTATAATTATCAGTACTCGTTGGTTGTCCCTCGATCTGAAGTGTTTTGACATGCGAAGTCTTTTGGAGTGCCAGCAGTTCCTTAAATTTCGTATCGCTGTTTTCGCCACCGCCTGTAAAATACCAGTATCCTGTTTCTTTATAAGTATAAACCGAAGTGTCGTTTGAAATGAATTCATCCCAGATATAATTTCCTTTTTTGTCAAAGGATATGGTCATGGTTGCATGGGAAATGAAAGATTTAGTTCCAAAAACATGTATATAGGATGACCCGTCGAACTCGTCAGATATGATCGTGTCGTTATGCTGAACGGTGTGTTTGTAATACGAAAAACCCCAATCCTGGCATAATCTTACTTTTCGGGTATAAAATGTAAAATCAGAATCTTCATCACCGACTTTGCAGGAGTTGAACGCGGGTATCATGAGAATTCCGCATATCATTAACAACAAATATCTTTTAGCATTTTTCATATCATGTATGTTTGAGAAAAATTTACAACAAATATAATTTTTTTTTAAGAACAAAATAAAATTATCTTTTGTACGAAAAAAAACCAGAAGGGTTATCATTTTTATTTGCAATAGCTGTCGTATAGTTGGGTAGCCTTTTTCAACCCCAGATCAGAGGCGGATTTCAGATCGTCGCACCATCCTTTTTTATCCTTTATCGCTTCTTTGCATAAGGCTCTTTCAAAGAACCATTCCGGATCCGGAACTGATTTCAACGCAATATTCCAGTCTTGTATTGCCTGTTCGAATTTTTTCTGATCAGAAAAGATTTTTGCACGTCCCGCATAAGCCTTGTAGTTGCCGGGATTTACCGAAATGGCTTTATTGTAATATACCTGGGCGCTTTTCATATTTTTTTGCTCGGTATAAATCTGCGCTATCCATACATATGCAGAATCATTCTGAGTATTGAGCTGCGCCGTTTTTGAAAAATCTTTCAGCGCTTCGATTAATTTTCCTGATTTATAATAACAGATACCCCTGTTATAATATGATCCCGGGTCTTTTACTGCATAAGTGTCGAATAATTCACTATAGTCTTTAATAGCTTCATCCCAAAGGCCAGAATAAAATGTGGCCTGTGCCTTATGGATGAATAATTCTTTATTCCGGATATTGAGATCTGAGGCTTTTTTATAATCCTGCGCAGCTGCTTGATAATTTGATAATTTCTCGTACAGTAACCCGCGCCGGTAGTAAGCCTCGGCAAAAGCCGGGTCCAGCAAAATTGTTTTTTTGAAATCTCCGATAGCTTCTTTGTCTTTTTTTTGTAATTCATAAATCAGCCCACGCTGGAAAAACACATCAGGGTTCTTACTGTTTATCTCCAGCGCAGTGGTCAGGTCAATAAGAGCAAGCTTCAGATCATCGTTTTTTTGATAAAGTTTTGCGCGGCAGAGGTAGGCATCTTCCTTGTCTTTTTTTAGTTCAATGGCTTTTGCGTAGTCGGCAAGTGCTTTCTTGTTATCACCTGCCAGGACGTATGTGTCGGCACGTTTTAAAAAGGCAGGGTAATAATTTGGGTATATTTCCAGTGCCTTGCTGAAGTCTTTCAGCGCCTCATTGTATTTTTTTTGTGCAGCATAACACTCGCCCCTGCCGATGTAAGCATCATAAAAAATTTCATTTTTCACGATGCATTTGGTAAACTCGGCAATAGCCCCGGCCAGATCATTCTGCCTGAATTTAGAAATGCCGCTTTCATAAAGGGAATTAGCTGTCTGCGGATAAATAAAGCTCGTTTTAAACAATAATGCAAGCATAAAAAAAACCTGGTAACTTAGCTTCATTTTTATATATCTTTGGGCTATAAACGGTTTTGACGTCATATCAGAAAATCTAACGATTGGCACTAAAAGACGCAAAAAAAAATAAAATATATCCGCCCCGGCGGATCAAAACAATTTTTTCGTACTACAAAATAAAACAATTAATTTTTATGATTCAACAGACAGAAATAATATTACCAGCTTTCGGAAGAGGCTTTCATCTGATCACCAATATAATAAAAAAAAACCTGCTTCCGTTACCAGAAACAGGAATTTTGAATGTTTTTATTCAGCATACTTCGGCAGGGCTTACAATAAATGAAAATTTAGAAAGCACTGTACCCACCGATATGTCAAAAACATTTAACCGGCTGGTTCCTGAAAATATTGAACTTTACGATCATATTTCAGAAGGATTGGATGATATGCCGGCACACGTGAAATCAACACTTACGGGGGCTTCACTAAACATACCCATACTGAGGCACCAATTAGCCCTTGGTACCTGGCAGGGTATATTTTTGTGCGAATTCAGAGAACAAAAACAAAGAAGAAAAATTGTGTTAACAACAATAAGTTAAAGGGTCAAACTTTATTTATTGCTATTTTCAACAAAATCAATGAGTTTGTTCAATGAATCGTTTTTCAATGAATAAAAAGTCATTTTACCGTCCCTGCGCCTGTTGAGAATTCCGTGTGTCCTGAGCAGGTTCAGATGAAGAGATGCTGCTGCCTGTTCGATATTCAGTTTTTCATAAATCTGGGTAACATTCATTTCTTTGTTTGCTTCCAGAAGTTCAATAATGTTGATTCTCATCGGATGAGCGATTGATCTCATTTTTCTTGCAGCAGAATCAAATTTGTTAACGTCGATTTTTTTACTTAGTGTCATTTTTTTAAATTTTAAAATTGTAATTAATTAATTGAATTATATAACTTGTTTTTGATTTTATTAGTATTTAGCTTCTTATTTTTATTTTTTTCGATAGTATATTTAG
The DNA here is from genome assembly GCA_964567775.1 of uncultured Bacteroidales bacterium. GTDB lineage: Bacteria > Bacteroidota > Bacteroidia > Bacteroidales > CAIWKO01 > CAIWKO01. The sequence continues at coordinate 2,911 of CAZMPB010000158.1, read as the reverse complement.
AAAACAAAATATAAAAATAAACAATGAATAATGTATGACTTGAACATGTATGAAAGAACGGATGTTTTTTATTATTTTTTTTATAAAATCGGATACAAATGTAAGGCTTTTTTTTTAATATCGCCATAAATATTAAAATATTTCATAAAATCAATTTATCGACACAAACTAATTTTTTATCCACTAAAATGTAATTGTATAGGGACGGAATTTATTGTTAACCTGAGTTCGGGATTAATAAATCATTGTTATTTTGTCAAAATGCTAATTATTAATTTGTTAATATTTGCCGTAGGCAATTAATATCAATAGAAAACAAAAATGTGCAGAATATTTTGTCCGTAGGACATATACATTGTTAAAACGTTAATCTCCTAACGGAGAATAAATGTCTTTTGTATTTCTTTTCTATTGATATTTAACTCCTAACGGAGTAAAATCACAATATTCTTATACCGAACTCAGGTTGTTATTAAATTTCATGCAAAAAATAATGGTATTTTTACACTTTTATTGGAGCAATGGCAGTACCGGATCTGATCAACAGCATTATTTCAGGTGATGAAAGAGCATTTAAAACCGTAGTGGATAGCAATGCCGCAATGATCTTTCGTGTGATAATGAATTTTGGTGTCAGCCGGGAGGATGCGGAGGATCTTAGCCAGGAAGTATTTATTGAGGTTTACAGAAATATAAAAAAATTCAGGAATGAATCGGAGATATCTACGTGGCTGTACCGGATAGCAATCAATAAATCAATAAATTTTGTAAAGAAATCAAAACGGTTCAAATGGGCTAAAAGTAGTAATGAGGATATTTCCGATACAGGTAAAATGATAGCTATAGAAAGCAGCGAGGCTAATTTTGTTAATAAGGAACAAAGAATACTATTATATAATAGTTTGGGAAAGTTACCAAAAAATCAAAGGATAGCGTTTACATTGAACAAACTGGATGAGCTGTCTTATAAAGAAATATCCGGAATTATGAATATTTCTGTTTCATCCGTAGAATCTTTGATGCACAGGGCTAAAATCAATCTTCAGAAAAGCCTGTTGCATTTTTTTAAATAATTTATTTTTTAACCGCAAGTTTTTTTATAAAAGTTTGTCAAACTAGTAATATGTTTTTTTATGGAGTGTAAAAATTTTAAAAATAATATCCTGAATTTTTATTACCACGAATGTAATACTAAGATTTCCGGGGAAATGCAGGAACATGTATCAGCTTGCAGTGAGTGTGCTGAATTGTTCCGGCAGGTATCACTGGTGCTTGGTTCTACCGATCCTGTAAAAGAAGTTAAGCCGGACTCTTTTTATTATACCCGTCTTTCATCAAAAATCAATGTTCAGCCTGAGAGCCATGTCTATACCCGTTTTTTTGTCAGGCTGGCACAGCCTTTACTTGCGGCATGTTTTGCTGTTTTTGGAATTTTTATAGGCTATAAAATAGTTGACGGTTTGCAGAATAATAATTCCATGGTGTCGAAAAGCGATCAGGTTGAGGTTGCCGAACTACAACTCGCTGAGGAGTATTTTCCCCATTCGGCTAATGAAGAAAATATTGAAACTTACTATTTAAATGAATAATAACATGAGTTATTTTAATAAGAACAGGGTGTTGCTGTGGATCGTGGTTGCGGTTTTAATTATTAACCTTACAGCAACCGTCACTATTATTTATAAAATGCAACATCCGCCCAAACGTGATTTCCATAAAAATGAGAGGCCCTGTGCTCAGGCATACCTTGAGAATGAACTGCATCTGACGCCTGGCCAAAACGAGGAGTTTAAGAGACTTAAAAAAGCGCATCACGACAGTGTATTTGTTTTGCATAAAATGATGAAAGAAAAACGGGCAATCATTAGTGAAAATATGGTTAAGCCTGAGCCGGACACCACTTTACTTTATAATACCACCGAAGAATTAGGAATGTTGTTTGCCCAGACACGCAAACTTTACATCAGCCATTACTTCGAACTGCGCAAGGTCTGCAACCCTGAACAACAGGAAAAACTTGCTAAAATATACACGCGGGTTTTTTGTGGTGAAGACGGGTGCCAGATGCCACCGAACAATAAATGCGAAAAAGAAAAAAATAGTCCTAAGCACTGCAGGCCGCAGCATTTCGAAGATTAAACGATCATAATATTTGAAATTATTAATTATAAACAAAAAAACAAAAACATGAAAACAACAAAAATTAAATTATTGGCGGCTTCTCTCATAGCAAGCTTTATAATGTTTGCCACCACGGCAACTTATGCACAATGCCAGCACCAGAAACAAATGGAATCACAGCAGGGACAGCTACAATCAGCCCCTGAACATACCGGGCCGGGATGTTGCGGAATCAAGGACATAACAGCGGATCAGCAAAAACAAATGGAGGCTGTACATCAAAAAATGGTGAAAGAAGTTCTTCCTATAAAAAATCAGATAGCAGAAAAGAAAGCTCATCTGGTTACCGTTTCAACCGGTGACAATGTGGATATGGTGGCTGTTAATAAAACCATTGACGAAATATACGCATTAAAAGCTGAACTGGCCAAAAAGGAAGAAGCCCTGAAACAAGAAGTAAGAAAACTGCTGACCGATGAGCAAAAACTACAGTTTGATATGAAAAATGCTAAGGGAAAGGGTATGAAATGCGGTATGGGATCTCAGGGAAAAGGCTGCGGCATGGGGCCTCAGGGAATGAAATGCGGTATGGGACAGCAGGGCATGGGTTGTGGCATGATGGGACAACAGGGCATGGGTTGTGGCATGATGGGGCAGCAAGGCATGAGCTGTGGCATGGGACAACAAGTCATGAAATGTGGAAAGGAACAAGGACAGGGCGGAGCCGGTTGCATGAATCAGGGACAGGAAAAAAGCCCCGGACGGAACTTCGCCACGTATGTTTTTCCCC
>CAZMPB010000157.1:0-7155 GCA_964567775.1 uncultured Bacteroidales bacterium | reverse complement strand
AAACGTTCCAGAGAAAGGTAGGACTGGCCTGTGATATCGTCAAATTTTACGATGTATAAATAAATAGGCTTGGTAAACCCGAGGGTCAGCCCGCCAAAATAGAAAAGCCTGACTTCAATGCCGCCCCAGTATGGTTTGCCGTTTAGAATGTGCTGTTGGCCGACACCGCCGCGAACGGCCAAAAAGTTGTTCAGTTTACCGTAACTAAAGTGTTTCGAATTCTCATAATAAGACCTTGTTTTATACTCTTTCGGATGTTTGATGTTCATTCCTTCAACTTCCCACATGAATTTCCGGAAATAAGTTTTATGCTTGCCCGAACGGTAACCAAGTCCAAAACCTCCGGAATGAACCATGATGAAGCCGGAGCGTTCTTTGCGGTAAAGTATTTTATTGTCTAAATTGGATTCGGATTGTGCAAAAATCATGGTGCCGGATAGAATCAGAAGGGATAGCATCAATATTTTCCGGAAAAATGCCATGAAAGATTTTTATTTTAAAAAGAAAAGAAATATGAAAAGAAACGGATATCAAAAACAAACATACAGGGGATGCAGATGCCCTGGCTATGCTCTTTTTTCAGCAGCCGGTTTTTTTATTTCTTTGCTGTATGCAGGGCAAAGTTCTCTGGTTGCACATGACGAAATAACCATTGCCATGGCTACAAGTAATAAAATTATCGAAATTGTTTTTTTCATTCTGATCAATATTTTGAATGTGATTGATGTGATTTATAAGCATCGCAGTGAGTAGTCGTTTTGCAGGACGAAATTGCTATCGCAATGGAAACAAGCAGGACAACTATCGCTAGTGTTTTTTTCATAAAAAAACTCTAATTAATTTTTAACAAAATTAGTCAATTTTTTTTAATTAGAAAAATCCTTTTATTTCAACTTATTAACAATTTTATGTTGAACAATATTATTACATAGATTAATAACGTTATTTTTACGGTAAAATTATTTTATGACCCAGATTAACCCGCAAATTGCAGAAAGCTGGAAAAGCCGGCTGGTGGATGAATTTAATGCTGAATATTTCATTCAGCTAAGGGCACGCTTGGTTGAAGAGAAGAAAAAGTATGTTGTTTATCCTTCAGGCTCGCTTATATTTTCAGCCTTTGATCACACACCCTTTGATTCTGTTAAAGTTGTTATTATAGGGCAGGATCCCTACCATGGCCAGGGACAAGCAAATGGATTGTGTTTTTCAGTTTCAGACGGAATAAAAAAACCTCCGTCGCTTGAGAATATTTTTAAAGAGCTGAATTCAGATCTCGGTATACCCGTGCCACTATACGGGAACCTGGAAAAATGGGCGGAACAGGGCGTATTGTTACTGAATGCGTCATTGACGGTAAGAGCCAATACGCCAAACTCTCATCAGGATATTGGATGGCATACATTTACGGATGCCGTCATAAAAATTCTTTCCGACAACAAGGAAGGCCTGGTTTTTCTGCTTTGGGGCAAATTTGCACAGGGTAAGGAAGCGCTGATCAATACAGAAAAACATTATATTCTGAAGGCCGCGCATCCCTCTCCGTTTTCTGCTTACAATGGATTTTTCGGGTGCAGGCATTTTTCTAAAACTAACGAGATACTGCGCAAAAGCGGTAAAAAGGAGATCGACTGGGCTATAGAATAATATTTGTAAATTTGATTTTTACCAAAATAATGCAGAAGATCTTTTTCCGATATGGTATCTGTTTATTTTTTCTACAGGTGGTGTTATGTCCTGTTTCATTGCAAGCGCAGAAAAAAGTAGCATTGAACATTGTTGCAGGCGACAGCTCGGAAAAAATCATTAAAAGAGTACATGTAGAAAATCTTTATTTAACAAAGGATGAAGCGATATCCGGTGCGCAGGACCTGCTTGTATCCCTTTTCAAACAAGGGTTTCTGGCTGCCCGTATTGATAGCGTTGTTTCAGATTCTACTCAGGTTAACGCCTTTGTTCATGTAGGGAAAAAATATTCATACCTGCGCCTGCGAAAAGGAAACCTTGATAAATACCTGATTAATGAGATTAATTTTAAGGAACAGAATTTTTCAGGTAAACCATTCAGGTATGAAACGCTGATAAAGATGTCGGAACAATTGCTTGAGTATTCCGAAAATAACGGCTATCCTTTTGCTGAATTCAAACTGGACAGTATTCAGATCAATAATGGCCAGATCGATGCTGCCATTAATTTCCGGAAGAACAACAAAGTGCTTATCGACAGCCTGATCCTTAAAGGGAGTTCAAATCTTGCCAAAGGATATTTGTATAGTTACTTGTCTGTAAAGCCCGGTAATTTATACAATGAATCACTTATCCGAAGGATCAATCAGAAGTTGCGCGAATTGCCGTTTGTTACGGTGGTAAAGCCCGTTGAGATATTATTCACCGAAAAAAATGCGAAAGTTTTTGTATACCTCGATAAAAAGAAAGCCAGCAGTTTTTACGGGATACTTGGTGTTTTGCCAAGCAGTCAAACTACCGGGAAACTGATGATCAACGGTGAGCTGAAGCTGTCGCTGCTTAATTCTTTCCGAAGGGGAGAACTCATCGATCTTAATTGGCGCAGCATTTCGAAAGGGACACAGGATTTGAAACTTACACTGGGGTATCCTTTTTTGTTTTCGACTCCTTTTGGACTCAATTATAAATTCATACTTTACAAGCAGGACACGAGTTATCTTACATTAAATCATAATATCGGCGTGCAGTATTACTTTTCAGGAAATAATTTTCTGAAAGTTTTTGCAGATATCTATAAGTCGGATCTATTGAGTGTCAATGGCCTGGAGACGGCAACGGTGCTGCCGGATTATGCGGATGTTTCTGCCAATCTTTTTGGAATAGAATTTACAAAAGAAACCTATGATTACCGCATCAACCCGAGAAAAGGGCATCTCATCCATTTATCATTAGCCGGTGGTTTGAAAAAAATCAGTAAGAATTCCTCTATAAATGCTGCCTTGTACGACAGTATCCGGCTGAAATCCTCGCAATACAGGTTTCTTGTCAATGGAAGGTTATTCGTTCCGATATTCAGAAAGATGACCATTTTATTTAATACCGAAAACGGCTACCTGCTCAATAGTACTATTTTTGAAAATGAGCTGTTCAAAATTGGTGGACTGAGCTCGCTCAGAGGATTTGATGAGGAATCGCTCAGAGCTTCTTATTTTAATTTTTTGTCTGTGGAGTTCAGATACTTATTTGAGAGAAACTCTTTCTTTGCACTTTTTGCTAACGCTATGTATTACGAAAAAAACACACAGAATACTTATGTCCATGATATCCCCTACGGTTTTGGTGCAGGGGTTTCGTTCGATACCAAGATTGGGATGTTCTCGATCTATTATGCCTTGGGAAGCCAGTTCGGGCAGGCAATCGCATTTAAGCAGTCAAAAATACATTTTGGATTTACGAGTAATTTCTAGCTTCTAAGGTAAGAAGCCCCGTTGATATCAATGATACCGCCGGTTAAAAATTCCGTATGATCAGATGCCAGCAGTACGATGGTATTCGCTACCTCTTCGGGTTTTGCCACACGGTTCATGGGACTTTGTTTTTTTATTTCGGTCCCGCGCTCGCTTTTCAGTACACTTTTCGACATATCCGTTTCAACAAAACCGGGAGCGACCACATAAACAAAAACATGATCCGGAGCCATCAGGTATGCCAGCGACTGGCTGAACTGATTCAGTGCGGCTTTGCTGGCGCCGTAAGCAGGGGCGAGGGGTTCTCCCCTGAAAGCTCCGCGTGATGAAACATTGATTATTTTTCCTCCGCCTTTACCGGCCATGTGCTTGCCGATAAGGAATGAAAGGTGGGCAGGCCCGTAAACATTTGTCTTAAACGTGTCGTCAAGGTTTCTCTGCCATTCCACATAAGAACATTCATGCAGATTACATTCTTTGTAGATACCGGCATTGTTGACGAGTACATCTATCCTGCCAGATTTTTTAACAGATTTGTTTACCAGGGTTTCCACCTGTTCCGGGTCGGTCAGGTCTGCTTTCATCAGGAAATGCTTTCCCTTGGGAAGCATGTCTAAGGTCTTGAGGGCGCCGCCGCTGAAGTCTTTATAATGCACGATCACATCAGCGCCACATTCCGCAAATTTCAAAGCCGTGGCCTTTCCTATGCCGCGCGATGCGCCTGTAACCAATACCGTTTTACCTCTGAAATCTATGTTCATTCTATAATGCTAACGCCTGTATTACTTGTAGTGGTTTTTATCACTTTTACAAAATTCGGGTTTTTGCTTAATCCTTTTTCCATGATCGCTGCAATTTCATCCTGTAAAGAAGCTTTGCATAAGGCAATTACAGAAGATCCGCCACCGCTGACATTGGTGCCATAAGCGCCGGCTTTTAATACCTCTTGTTTTGTTTCATGATAATTTAAAATAGCGGCAGCACGGACAGGTTCGGCAATATGATCAACAGATATTGCTCTTCCGAATTCTTCAATATTCTTAGTGAGTATTCCATGGATCACGCTGGAGCAGCGAGCCATCTGGTCTTTGAGCTTTTCCTGGCCGATCTCGTAAGTGATGAATCCCCTGGTAGTGCGCTGACTTTTTTGGATCACGGCTAACACAACGGGAAACTCTGGCATTTCAAGTTTTATAACATCTATGGGGTTGTAATCCTTTACCAGGACAAAACCTCCCAGCATGGCAGCAGCCACGTTGTCGGCGTGTGGAGAACCGCCTGAAGCCACTTCACCCATACGGGCAATATCGATCAGTTCATTGGAAGATAAATTCAGGTCAAGCAATTTGTTCAGCCCGAAAATAGCCGATGCGGCTGAAGCTCCCGTTGTCCCCAGTCCACCGCCCGAAGTCATGTGCTTTGTGATGGTGATTTTTACACCAAAATCAAGTTTATATCTTTTTATTAATTCGAGAATCGCTAATCCTGCAGTATTGTCTTCCACTTTCAGGGGAACAATAGTTTGATTGTTGCCTTCAACTTCAAAAGTAATTTTATGGTCATCGGTAAGTTCAAGCAGAAACTCATCATAGGGCTCTTTCAGCGCCATAGCAAAAATATCGTAACCCGGACCCACATTGGCGCTGGTAGCAGGCCCTCTCAATCTTATTTTTTTCATAACAGGCCTTTTTTCTGCATAAACATTTTCAGTTTAGCCGTTTTTTCTTCGCTGAGCGGTGTGAGCGGGCAACGGTGACCGCCAGCAGGAAGCCCCATCAGGTTCAGCGCCATTTTGGCTGCCATCGGGTTCGATTCATATCTGAACGCTTCAAACAGGTCGTAATAGCCGTAATGCAGTTCTGAGGCTTCTTTCATGTTGCCTGCAAGTGCGAATTCAGTCAGTTTTTTCATCACCTCAGGAATAACGTTCCCGGCAACGGTAAAAGTTCCGGCGCCACCAAAGGAGATCAGGGGATAGGCCGTGGTATCTTTTCCTGTAAAGACACAGAAATCTTCATTTCTTGTCAGGTGCAGGATCTTAGCCAGGTGATCGAGTTTTTTGTTGCCATCCTTAATACCGACGATATTCGGGTGTTTTGCCAAATGTCCTGTTGTTTCAGGCAACAGGTCAACACCGGTTCTTTCAGGAGCATTGTGAAGCAAAATCGGTACGGTTGAAAAATCGGCCAATTTTGTATAAAACTCTATCAATCCTTCTTGTTTTGGTAAAACAAAATAGGGGGTGAAAACACAAATATAATCAGCGCCGAGGTCAACGAAACGCTGCAAACGTTCTTTGGCTTCCCATAAGCTGGTGCTGCAAATGTCCGGGGCAAGTTTGGCTTTTCCTCTGGTCATTTCTGCACAAATTTCTACCACACGGTAAACTTCTTCATTGGTCATCAGGGTGTTTTCACCGGTAACTCCCAGTGGGGCAATTCCCTGAATTCCTGAATCTAATTGTCGCTGAACAAGTAACCTGAGTCCGTCTTCGTCAAGGCTAAGATCCGGTTTGAACGGAGTAATTAATAAAGTATAAGCACCTTTGGTCATCATGATATAAATTTTTTTAATAATATTTTGCAATATTAGTGAAAATGATCGTACGGAAAATCGTACAGATTTATTTTACTCACTTTTTTTTCAACACGGATACAATGCTTAATTTTACTGTTTTTATATGAAAAGATACAGCAATATTTTATTTGACCTTGATAAAACCCTGTGGGATTTTGACAATAATTCCGAAGAATCAATTTGTGAGTTGTATTATGAACTAGGACTGAAACAAAAAGGCATCGGCGATTTTGAGCGCTTTTTCAGAGATTATGAAAAAATAAATGGCGAGCTATGGGAGCAATACAGGCATAATGCGATCAGTAAGCCGGTTCTGATGTATATGAGGTTTTATAAGACACTGCTGATGTTTGGTTTGGATGACCTGATGTTGTCAAAAGAATTTTCTGAAAAATACCTGAAGATACTTCCGACAAAAAATCAGGTGTTTCCGGATACCTATGAAACTCTGGAATACCTGAAAGGGAAATATAATTTGCATATTGTAACCAACGGATTTGAAGAAGTGCAATTTCTGAAGATCCAACATGCGGGACTGGGGAAATATTTTACTCACGTGATCACCTCCGAAAAAGCAGGGTGCAAGAAACCTGACAGGAAGTTTTTTGAATTTACTTTAAAGGAAATTAATGCAGGGGCAGATGAATGCCTGATGATAGGCGATGATGTGGAAGTTGACCTTCAGGGGGCCAGGAATGCGGGTATTGATCAGGTTTTTTGTAACTTTAAAAACATAACGCATTCGGAGAATTTTACCTATGAAATATTCCGGTTGAAAGAGCTTAAAGGGATTTTATAAATAGTAAATTGGAATATCAAACTCTAATTACTCTCCGCTGTTTCATTACGTTTTACGAGCAATTTCCAGAAATATTTCCAGTGCCAGAGGATATGCAAAATGGATATGGCGGCCATGCTGATCCCGAATTCCACGTGCCAGAAAAGAAATTTGGAGAACCATTCGAATAAAACTAAGTAATTTAGCTGAATTACGAGAAACAAACCCGTCAGGCCTGTATTAAGGAATGATATCAACAATAAGGTGTTCCAGATCTTTTTATGAGTGCTTTTTTTGAAAACTTTTCTTCTTGCTAAAACTGACGAGACCAGATAAAAGAAAACGCAAAGCCCGAAAATCAATGCA
>CAZMPB010000156.1:0-7265 GCA_964567775.1 uncultured Bacteroidales bacterium | reverse complement strand
CCAAAATTGATAAAGAAAAATATGGCACCCCCCAAAGAGTTGTGATAACAAGCAACACATGGGAAGTAGAAAAAAACGAATATGGCATCGCCAAATTAAAATTCGTAAAAGTGGATATCGCGACAAAAAAATCTGACGGGAAATGCTATTACATAAAAGGATCGGTTGCCCAGTTGCATGAAGGCGGAGGACAATATGGTCCAAAATATTTGAATATTTTTTATGTCGAAGGTGAAATGAATTGTGCTAATGTAAATAAATAATGCTGTAATGCATAGAGACCTTAGAGGCTTGATATATAGTGCTTAAATCAATATAAAACTCCCGGAGTATAAAAACTCCGGGAGTTTTTGTTTTATTACAAATTTTTACATTTTAGGGAAAATTGTAGTTTTAGCTTAACCCGGAAGAACCATGTATAGATCAGAAACATGTTATAGGCTGGGGACAGGCCATGGATACCACTTCCGGAATCGTTGACCGATTATGAACTAAATTGTCGCTTGTATTTTGCTGTAAAAACATTACTTTTGAATAAAATAAATAGCTCCGATATTTACGTTTAAGGTGACTATTATTACAAAGTTTATTCTTCAGTCATAAAAAATACAGCCATGGCCGGGTTTAGGATTCAGAAATTTTCAAAAACAAGAATTGCCACCATCGATGTGTGTGCGATCGGGCTTAAGAAGCATCATGTTGCTTCCATGATCGAGATAGATGTGACAGACAGCAGAAAAAAAATTAAAAAGTATAAAAACGAGACCGGCAAAATCTCATTCAATGCATGGCTGATCAAGGCGATCAGCCTTACAATCAAAAATCATGAACAGGTGGCCGCCTATCTTAAAGGAAAACAAAAGCTGGTAATATTCAATGATATTAATGTTTCAATGGCGGTTGAGAAAGAATTGAACGGGCAAAAAGTTCCGGTCCCGCTGGTCATTGAGAAGGCGAATGAACGAAGCCTGGAGTCCATAACGGCCCAGATAAGTGAAGCAAAAAGTGAAAACATGGCTGTTGGGGACATGGTGCTTCAGCGCCGATCGGGAAGGTTGGAACGGATGTATTTTCTGCTGCCCGGTTTTATCCGAAGAACATTCTGGCGGTATCTCCTGAAACATCCTTTTTATGCTTATAGAAAAATGGGTAACATTGCAGTAACTTCTATCGGGATGGTTGGCAATGTAAACGGCTGGTTCATTCCGGTGTCGGTGCATCCGGTATGTTTTGGGATTAACGGAATAGCCAAAAAGCCGCTTGAGGTTGATGGTGCCGTGGAGGTCAGGGAGATGCTGAACCTGACGGTACTGCTTGATCATGATGTGGTTGATAGCGCTTATATGGCGCGGTTTCTGAACGAACTGTCAGGCAATATCAGAAATGGAATCGGATTGTAAATAGGTGTTGATGCGTATGAACAAATAAATAATCTAATTTTATAAAAAATAATCAGAAGAAAATGATTGATAAATCTAAAGAATTGAGTGCCTCTATCAGGCTTATTAATGACAGGCTGAATTTTGCCGGGACGGTTGGAGAAAATGCTCCGATCTCTATCGACTATATTCCGCCATTGGGTGACGGCATGGGCTATACTTCATTGGAATTGCTGCTTCTCAGCTTAACTTCCTGCATTGGAAGCTCCGTGCTGACGTTCTTGCGTAAGATGAACAAAACAATCATCGCATGTGAAATCCATGCAAAAGGATCGAGAAAGGAAGAACACCCGACAGGCTTTAAAAGCATTTTAGTTGAAATTTGCCTTAAATCTCCCGATGTTATAGAAGATGATATGAACAAAGTGATAAGCCTTTCGGAAGATAAGTACTGCCCGGTTTGGTCCATGCTGAAAGGAAATACCGATGTTGAAGTAAAATTTTCCATAAATCAATAAAATTCACTTTGCAGCCTTTTTATTCATTACCAAATAAATAATTTGAAATACAATGAAAGTAATCGCAATAAACGGAAGCCCCAAAAACGAAGGCAACACCTTTCATGCCCTGAACATGGTAGGAGAGGAGCTTAAAGCCGCTGGTATTGAGTTTGAGATACTCCATATCGGGCATAAGTTGATACATGGATGCACCGGTTGTGGCCAGTGCGCCATGAACAGGAACGAAAAGTGTTCCATTGATACTGATAGTCTCAACCAATGGATACCACCGATAAAAGAAGCCGATGGTCTTATCCTTGGCTCCCCGGTTTATTATTCAGGTGTGGCGGGTACGATGAAAAGCTTTCTCGACCGGCTGTTCTTTGTTTCCGGGGCAAACGGAAATTTTTTCCGGCACAAAGTAGCCGCCGCTGTTGTAGCGGTTAGGAGGACAGGCGGTTCGGCCACCCTTGATTGCCTGAACCATTATCTTTCCTATTCTGAAATGATCCTGGCCACCTCCAACTATTGGAATGTCATACACGGCGCAGCCCCCGCTGAGGTAGCGCAGGACATTGAAGGCAAACAGATCATGCGCGTGCTGGGAAAAAATATGGCATGGCTGCTAAAGATGAAAGAAGCTACAGCGGGAACCATTGAACAGCCTGAAAAAGAAAAGAAAGCGTATTTTAATTTTATCAGGTGAATATTTGAGATAAAGCTTCAATTGGTTTGTTTAATATGTTTGAATAAGTTTTGTGTTTGATGTTTGTTATATGGTTTTGTTCTATGTGAACTTTGAATCCTAACAATTTCAATGACTAATTTTAACAATATGAAATAAAAAGAATTGCACAAACTCTATGGCTTTTTTGAGGGTTAATACAGTAAATTTATCAAATCGCTCGCAATTGTCCGTTTTGAACTTTTTAAAACTTTATAGTTAAAATTTATTATAATTTGTATAAAATAATTTACTTTAAAGTTGTAAATTTAAAAATTTGTCGTATATTTGTAATTAATTTTCAATGTCATCACAAAAGGAAGTAGAAATTTTTTTAAAGGAACTAAAAGTGAAAATGAAAATTTTCGATATTTTGTTTCTTGATGAACGCGGGAAAAACCAGCAAACGCTGCATGATCTGGAAATTTCACCCAATAAACGCAAGGAGATTATTGAATCATTAAAAACAGAAAATTATTCGGAAGGGCCATTGGAGGAAAAAATGCGGGGGATATTACCCATGTGGGTTTTTGGAAGTGAAGTAAGAAAAAAAGAGGTTTACATTAAAATAAGCATGGGCCTGGAAAGCAACAGTGCGGTTTGTATCTCGTTTCATATCGCCGAACATGCTCTAAACTATCCTTTTAAAAAAGCAACGTTATGAAAAGTCCGTTTACAGGTAAAGAAATGAGTGTTCAGAAAGAATGGCGTACGATGAATTTTCGCAAGGAAGATTTCAACGTATTGTTTCATTCGTACAAATGTAAAGACACCGGCGAGCAGTTTGAAGACGACGCTTTTGCCCAGTTAAATTTCAACCAGTTAGTAAATCAATACAGGGCAAAACATGCAATTCCTTTTCCAGAGCAAATAATTGCTATTCGTGAGAAATATGAATTATCCGCAGTGAAAATTTCGGATATTTTAGGTTTCGGGACAAACTCCTACCGACAGTACGAAAGCGGCGAAGTGCCCAGCCAGTCTAACGCCCGTTTGATACAACTGGCAGATGACCCGCATGAGTTTAAGAAACTTGTTGATTTATGCACCACAATTGAACCAAAAGCAAAAGAAAAAATAGTTCATAAAATTAATGCTTTGTTGGAGGAACAAAAACAAACCAAGTTTGAAAAGCAGTTGGAAAATTATTTTTCCGGATGTTGTTTGCCTAATTCATTTACGGGATTTAAACTCCCGAGTCTGATAAAATTTACTGAAATGGTCGTGTTTTTTACCGAACAACTACAACCATGGAAAACCAAATTGAACAAACTGCTTTTTTATTCTGATTTTGTAATGCATAAGCAAACCGGATTTTCAATGAGTGGCCTCCAATACAGGGCAATACCCATGGGGCCTGTTCCTAATAATTTTAACAGCATATACGAGTATCTTGCAAACAATGATGATGTGGACATTTTTAGTACCGCATTTTCCAACGGCGGAATAGGGGAGCAGTTTAAACCAAATACAAACAAGTCGTTTAATTCAGGATTGTTTTCCGAAAAAGAATTGAGCGTTTTAGAAATGATATGCAACCAATTTAAAGAAGCTTCAACCAAAGAGATTGTAGATATTAGCCATAAAGAAAAAGCATGGATAGAAAATGAAGCGGAAAAGAAAATTATTGATTACAATTATAGTTTTGATTTAAACTTCGGATGATCATTTCCTGTTTATTGGCAAGCTATATCTTCTGACCTTGTCAAACTGGTAATAAGCATTGGTAACCGCTGCAGCCGTGGGAACCAGGCCGATTTCGCCTAAGCCTTTGGCTCCGTAAGGCCCGAAACTATCTTCCACTTCCACGCCGATAACAACTATTTCAGGAATGTCTTTGGCTTTTAATAACCGGCAGTCCTTAAGTTTGGCGCTTTTCAGGTAGCCGTTCTCCATGGGCAGGTCTTCGGTAAGTGCATAGCCGAGTCCCATCACCACGGCGCCTTCGACCTGTCCTTCAAACATGGCCTTATTCATTATTTTTCCGGCATCATGGGCAGCGACAATCTTTTTTATTTTTCCCTGATCATCAATAACGACAAGCTGAGTGGCATAGCCGTATGAAAAATGTGTGACGATCTTTTCCACGTCAGCGCCCGGCTTGGTGGTCCAGTTGCACTCCGAATAGCCGGCATATTGCTTTCCGCTGAGTTCAGCGAGGCGATTTTTTGCAAGATCTGATTTCAGTTTGCGGGCAGCGTCTATCAAGGCATTGCCAAGCAACACGGTAGCACGCGAGGAGGTGGTCATGCCTGTGGGCAGCCCGGCTTCGGTATCCATTTCAACCTGTATGATTTCAGGGTTTATCCCTGTCTCAGCCGACAATATCTGTATCACCACATTGCTGATGCCTTGCCCCATATCGGTCCAGCCGTGTTTTACCACCACTTCCTTTTCTGATTTAATTTCAATAAGCGCATGACTAAAATCGATCATCCCGTTGCCTACGCCACAATTCTTTATTCCGCATGCCAGGCCTGTATTTTTTGATTTATAAAATTCATCTTTTACTGCCAGAAGTGTTGCTCTCACGCCAACTCCTTGTTCAAGGACCTGGCCCGTGGCGGTCATCTTGCCTTCGGTAAGAGCGTTATCGTAACGAAATTTCCAGCGGTCGAAGTCCCCTTTTTCACACAACTCATCAATGCAGTTTTCGAGTGCAAATGCCGCCTGGTTAGCGCCAAAGCCGCGCATGGCGCCGCTGGGGATATTGTTGGTGTAAACGGTTTTTGATTCAATATCTACTACCGGAACATGATATGCCCCGCTGGCATGGCCCGCCACGCGTTCCATTACTTTTGTACCAACCGAAGCATAGGCTCCGCTGTCGCCCACAGCACGAAGTTTCAGGGCGGTGAGTTTCCCTTTTTCGTCACAGCCCAGTGCGATATCCATAAAAACCGGATGACGCTTGGGATGCATGCGTATCGACTCGTCCCGGGTCAGGGTAACCTTCACGGGCTTGCCTGTCAGCAGTGCGAACAGGGCGGCATGTCCCTGAACGGTTAAGTCTTCCTTGCCGCCAAAGCCGCCACCACAGGGAACCATAGTGATACGAAGCTTTTCAGCCGGGATGTTCAGTAATTTTATGATCTGTTTGTGGTCAATATAAATGCCTTGCCCCTGGTCGTAAAGGTGGATGCAATCTTTTTCAGGAAAAGCGACAGCAGACTCAGGTTCAAGAAAGGCATGTTCGATGCGCTGCGTGGTATAAAATCCTGAGGAGGTAAATTCCGAACGGGAAAGAATTTCATCGCAGTCACCGCCTCTTTTGACAATGCAGTTTTCAAGAAGGTTGGGACGGTCGGGATGAACCTGTGAAGCGCCCTCTTTTATTGCTTCGTAGGGATCGGTCACAGCAGGAAGTACTTCATAGTAAACCTTTATCTTTTCAATGGCCTTACGTGCTGTGTCTTCATCAACGGCAACAACTCCGCAAAGTACATCACCGATATAACGGGTAACTTCGCCTTCGGCAATCATCAGAGGCCAGTCGGCGATGATGGATCCTGTGATACGGTCGCCGGGAATGTCTTTAACAGTCACAATACGGATCACTCCGGGAATTTTTTCTGCCTCAGTATAGTTTATATCCAGAATCCTTGCCCTTGGATGGTCGCTGAATTTGAGTGCTCCGAAGAGCATACCCCCGAATTTCAGGTCGTTCACAAATTTTCTTGTTCCGATAGCGGTTTCATAAGCTTGGTACTTGGGGTATGATGTGCCGATGGCTGCAGTTTTTTCAGAATATGATGCGGGTATGTTTTCAGAGAGATTTTTTGCAGCCAGTTCAATGGCATCAATGATCTTTACATAACCGGTGCAACGGCACAGATTAATATTCAGTGCATTTACGATTTCTTCTCTGGTCGGGGTGGGGTTTTTCTGAAAAAGTACTTTCGTGCGCATGATAAAGCCGGGCGTGCAGAAGCCGCACTGTACGGCGCCTTTTTCAACAAATGCTTTTGCAATCACGGTCCTTACATTTTCAGGGATACCCTCCATGGTAATGATTTCAGCCCCGTTGAGTTTTCCCATTTGGGTAATGCACGATAATTTTGCTTCCCCGTTTATCTCTACCATGCATGCTCCGCAGTAGGCCTGGCCTGAGCAGCCATCCTTGCAGGAAGTGATGTCCTTGTCGTTGCGCAGATATTTCAGCAACGACTTTTGGGCATCACCGTCATAATTTATGCGCTCACCGTTTAAACTGAATTTTATCATAATTTTCTTTCAAAAGCGTTAGACACTCCAGGCAATCTAGACACTTTAAGTACTTTAGGCATTTTGGGCACTTTCTAATTCCCACATAAAACAACTCTTTTAAAATTCTCAGGATCGGTATCTCCCTCCGAGTTGATAAGCAAAACAGAAGTTTTAAAATTTATGTTCAGCTCATTTCGGAGCCCTTCAAATTTAGTATCATCAAAAAGTGCCAGCAATCCTGCCATTCCGGAAGCGCCTGATTCGCCGGAGATAATCCTTACATCATCCTCCAGCGGGTGATAATATTGCCTCATGGCTTTTTCTGCGTAAGCATCACTAACTGTCATCATATAGTTCACCCCTTCAGATACATAAACCCAAGCCAGCAGCGATACTCCGCAGTTCAAGCCGGCCATGATGGAATTGTAATCCCGCTTTGAATGCACTGGTTTTCCA
>CAZMPB010000155.1:0-7271 GCA_964567775.1 uncultured Bacteroidales bacterium | reverse complement strand
TATGAAAAAAATATTTTTGTCCACATTTATTCTTTTTTTTCTGATAATCGTTTCTCAAAGATCGTATTCCCAGCAAACCGAAGGCATGGTGAAATACCTGACTACATACGATTGGGTGAAAATGCTGAATGCCTGCGATTACCTGAGTAAAGAACGCAAGGACAGAACTGCTTATATGTGGGGCAATGAATCCGAATGGAAAGTGTATAACAATTTGTATTTTTCTTCAACACGATCCAAATACGAAGATTCAGAGGAAAAAGCAAATCCTGAGGATGACGGAAGCTATGCCGGACGCAAAGAAACTTTTTTTATGACCTGCGACTTTGAAAAAAATACAATGTATAATGCCATTACCACGCTTGGTAAAGTTTACCTGATCACAGACTCACTGGTGAAACCCGACTGGAAAATCCTGAATGATATGAAAGAAGTTGCGGGGCACGTTTGTATGAATGCTGCATGGGTAGACACGATGCAGGATAAAAAGATCATGGCCTGGTTTGCATTGGATATCCCGGTACAGGCCGGCCCCGATCGTTTTTTCGGATTACCCGGTATGATACTTGAAGTGAGTATTAACAGTGGCGCAATGTTGATTACAGCAGAAAAAATTGAAATGAAAACCCTTACTACCGAATTTGATCTGCCGAAAAAGCTCAAAGGGAAAAAAATTACCAGCACCGATTATAATGAAATTTTGAAAAAGTTTTACGATGAAAAACGTCAGGCCGAAGAATTCCCGTGGGGAGTAAGGTATTGATAAGAAATTTTTTTACAAACATTGCATAAAATAATTCTTTAAAATCAACAAAGATTCCTCCCCTGGTTTTATATGCTGGTGATAAGGCCCTTTCCCCCAACCCGGAATCATGCAGAAATTTTCTGGCAATTGTCCCTGAGTTAAAATGAAATATTTCATTGATTGTTTTCAGGAAACAGCTGCTTCATTTCCCGGGAGCATTTATTTCGGCAACTTATTAAAAATTATTGTTGACCGGTAAAAATCAAAAATTGTTTCTTTCTTCACGGATGATATAAGAGGCAGGCAGGCTTTGCTTGTAAATATTTTTTCGAACAATAGTAAAAAAATTCACAAATAAGATTTTTTGTGAAAAATATTTAAATAAGTTTGTACCAAATAAAGAAAAAATAAAGTTAAGGGATACTGATAAATAAAAAAAATAGAAAAAATTTACAAAAAATTATTATTTATAAAAATTTTTAAATAAGTTTGTGCCCAATAATAAAAACAAATAATAATAAATATCAATATAATGAAAACTATCCTGCAAAACATTAGAATTATGGAAAGGAAACAAATGTTGTTAAAAATATCATTTGTTTTTTTATTTGTGTTGTTCTCATTCTATGGGTACGCGCAACAAGGAGTTTCAATTAATACTTCCGGAAATCCTGCTGATTCTTCAGCTATGTTGGATGTGAGCAGTACGTCAAAAGGACTTTTGATTCCACGAGTAGCTTTAAATTCAATTAATGATATTACGACTATTGCAAATCCTGCGGTTTCCTTGCTGGTATATAATACTAACGCATCAATGGTTGGCGGTGCTGTTGGCTTTTGGTATTTTGACGGTACCATATGGGTACAGGCATTAGGCCCTCAGGGAATTCAGGGGCTTGTTGGCGCTACCGGCGCAACCGGTGCTATAGGCCCACAAGGTATTCAGGGAGAAGCTGGCGCTACCGGAGCAACCGGTGCAGCAGGAACCAATGGAACAAATGGCGCAGTTGGTGCAACCGGCGCAACCGGCGCAGCAGGAACCAATGGAACAAATGGCGCAGTTGGTGCTACCGGCGCAACCGGCGCAGCAGGAACCAACGGAACAAATGGCGCAGTTGGTGCTACCGGCGCAACCGGCGCAGCAGGAACGAATGGAACAAATGGCGCAGTTGGTGCAACCGGCGCAACCGGCGCAGCAGGAACCAACGGAACAAATGGCGCAGTTGGTGCAACCGGCGCTACCGGTGCAGCAGGAACCAACGGAACGAATGGCGCAGTTGGTGCAACCGGCGCTACCGGTGCAGCAGGAACCAATGGAACAAACGGTGCAGTTGGTGCTACCGGCGCTACCGGTGCAGCAGGAACCAATGGAACAAATGGCGCAGTTGGTGCTACCGGCGCTACCGGCGCAGCAGGAACCAATGGAACAAACGGTGCAGTTGGCGCTACCGGCGCTACCGGCGCAGCAGGAACCAATGGGACAAACGGCGCAGTTGGTGCTACAGGTGCTACAGGACCTGTGGGTTGTACTACCCCAAACATAGTCCTGAAGTCTGATGGCACAGCCGCTACATGCAGCCAGATTTATGATGATGGCACCAATGTGGGTATCGGAACGACAAGCCCATGGTCAAAATTACATGTGATTAATACAATGACAACCAATGATGACGGTGCCCTCAGAGGTATACAAAATAACACCGATTACTATGGTATAGGTGGAATATTTGAAGGGGGATATATAGGTGTTAGAAGTTCTGTTTACCCTACAGGTTCAAATTATTATTTCGGGTCAGCGAATTATGTTGGTGGTGGCTCAGGTACCAATTATGCTAGTTATAATTCTGCATATGGCAGTGGAACAAATTATGGTGTATATGCTTCTGCTTCTGGCGGCACAACAAACTGGGCCGGTTATTTTAGCGGAAATGTGGCGCTCACAGGGGCATTGCAAGCCAACGGCAGCTACGGCAGCACCGGTCAGGTGCTGACATCCAACGGCACCGGTGCCGCATATTGGAGCACTGTAAGCGGCGGCGGTGTTGCCGGTAGCGGAACAACAAATTACATCCCCTTGTGGACACCAAATGGAACTACTCTTGGAGATTCATGGTTTAATCAGGTAAATACCAATACCATGTGTTTTAATGGCACTTATTCTTCCCTCACGTCAACAATGAGTATTTATCCAGTTACCTCAAGCGCCCGCTTTGCTATTTTTGGTTCGCAGCTGTATGGAGATGCCACTGATGGCACGAGCTGGAACTACTTTGGTGGTAATCCGGGCGGTGGTGTCATGGGCGTTAATGAAGCAGCAGGACAATATAAAGCAGGAGTGTTAGGTGTTAATTGGGGTAATTACGGAAGTTACAGCGAAAATACCGGAGGTGTAGTGGGCGTTAATAACGACCAGACTTATTTTGGCGGACTTTCGTACTACAAAAATAGTCAATGGTATGCCGGATGGTTCGACGGCGAAGTGGATGTTACCTCCAATATAGACAGCAGAAATACTTTGGAGGTTTCCGGTGCTGTTGTTAGTCCGCAGTCTATTGGTAAATTTACGAATAATTATTCCGGTTACAGCGACTCCTATGCCGTCTATGGATATAGCCGTCCGATGGATTATTGGGGAATTGGCGGGTATTTCGAAGGCGGATATTATGGCGTTAATGGCGTGGTTCAACCTACGGGCAGCAATTTTTATTATGGAACCCTGGGAACGGTTTCGGGCGGCAGCGGCAATAACTATGGGCTTTATGGATATGCCTATGGGTCAGGTACAAATTATGGCGTTTATGGGTATGCAGGTGGTGGCAGCACCAACTGGGCCGGCTATTTTAGCGGAAACGTTGCACTCACAGGAGCATTGCAAGCCAACGGCAGCCTTGGAACCGCAGGGCAGGTTCTCACTTCCAACGGCACCGGTGCCGCATATTGGGCAACACCTTCGGGTGGTGGTACAAATTATTGGACAAATTCAGGCTCATACATTTATCCGAATACTCCAAGTGCAAATACAAATATACAATTCTGGCCTTCAACCTCGACAAGCTATCAAATGTATATAACCCATACATCAACTGACCGGTACGGCCTTTCAGTTTATGAGGGATCATATACGGCAGGCTCAGGTTATGGAACAGGGTCTTCCCGTGCATGTATTGAGGCACATGATTTTGATGGTTCAAATTACGAATTTGGTATAGCCGGGTATAATTATAATGATTATGAGCGAAGTGGCGGAGTTATCGGAGCACAATGGAATGCAGGTTACTGGGGGGCACTTGGATATAAAAATAGTTCAGGTACATCCTATGGTGGTTATTTTACTTCATATACCACTGGCACAGGTTTTATGCCGGATAATAACTCTGCCATTGGCATTGGTAGCGGTTCTTATGGCGGCATTATGGGAAGCTGGTCCAGAGGAGAGGTTTTTGGTTTTACTTCTGCAGGAGAGCTTTATGCTTCCTATAACTTAGGAAATGAGTACACCTCGGGAGTGTCAGCCGATATTGTTACTCTGGAAAACAAACGGGTGGCTGTTTATTCTGTTACATCTAATGATATTAAAGTGTATGCCGATGGCTCCGGGCAACTTGTAAACGGCAAATGCAATATACAGTTTGAAAGAACTTTTAGCGAAGTCATTTCTGAAGAAATGAAACCAAGCGTTACGGTAACAGCCAATGGCGAATGTAACGGCCTGTTTACTGTTGAGATTTCAAGTAATGGATTTACCGTGAAAGAACTCAACAATGGCAATTCAAACGTTGAGTTTACGTGGATCGCCATTGGAAAAAGAGTGGATGCCGATAAGCTGAACAAATTACCAGAGGTATTAACAGGTAAGGATTTTGATGCCAATATGAAAGGTGTCATGTTCAATGAAAATAATACGGATAATGCTGGTAAACCAATTTGGTGGGATGGCAACAAAATCAGATTTGACAAAGAACCGGAAATAAAAACGGATAAGAAAGAAGAAATCAGAAAATAGGATGGTGCCGTGAAAAGCGGGTTGTTAAATTTGAATTATTAAATGAAAACTGATGAATTATTATTTAAACATTAATTTTATAAAGCCATGAAAGCAATATTGATTATTATCCTGATATTTTGTTTTAATATTTCTTTTTCACAGACCAGTGAATCTGAGAAAATTAACAAAGAACAGATTGAAAAACAAAAACAACAAAGTATTGAAGATAACAGCAAAAAGATGAATGCTGCATCGGAAGCTAATTACAAAAAATATCTGGAGGAAAAAGAGAGAGCAAATACGCAAAACACAGTAAAGTATTCCTCGACACAGCAAGGCGCTAAAACAATTGCGCCCAACACGGGGAATACCGGCAATAGCCAGATGTCAGAGACTAAGGATGCCCAGGTGCAGCCCGATTTCTCAAAAATGTCAGCCGGCGAAAAAGAGGCTTTCGAAAAACAAAAACAACAAAATATTGAAGATGCCTCCAAAAAGATAAATGCAGAATCAGACGCTAAGTATAAAAAATATCTGGAGGAAAAAGAAAGAGCAAATCAGCAAAATACAGTTAAGTATTCCTCGACACAGCAGGGCGCTAAAACAATTGCGCCCAACACGGGGAATACCGGTAATAACCAGATACCGGATAAGGCAGTTCAGGTACAACCTGATTTTTCAAAAATGTCAGCCGGCGAAAAAGAGGCTTTCGAAAAACAAAAACAGCAAAATATTGAAGATGCCTCCAGAAAGATGAATGCGGAATCAGACGCTAAGTATAAAAAATATCTGGAAGAACAGGAAGTTATCAAGAAGCAGACAAAATCATCGGGTTCAACTTCAACAAAAATGGCTGGAGAGAAAAAATGAAAACCATAACTGTCGTGGTTCCATAGTTTGAACTACCCCCGTTCGAGGCTGTCTCAAAAATAGCCTTTGCTGAAAATCATCATTACCCCGTCCCTGAAGCCTGCCTGACGTGCTGCACACTGTAGCAGGCAGGGGTGTGCTGATTTTCAGCGACTTCCACCCTTTAGGGAAGGGGAAAGAAGCGGTGAAAATCATTTAAAGAATGTTTTGAGACAGCCTCGTTTTTATTCTTACAGGCTCTGGCTCCCGTTCGGCTTAGGCTCCATCCAAAGCTGATTTTATTCTTACAGGCTCTGGCCTGTTTTTCCCGGATTAATATATTGAGGGCACCTCTAAAAACTTCAAATTTCTTCAAATCCTTGCGTCCGGCAGGATCAGCACAGGCATGTACGAGCAGTACACTGCGGTTTTTAGAACTTTGACTGCCTCGAACTTTTTTGTTTTTAGAGGCGCCCGGTCAAGGTTATTAGAGATTCCCTTGAATTAATCAAAAGAAAAATTTTATATTTGTAGAAACAATTCAGACAGAACAAAATCAGTTTATAAAAGGTTCCACAAGTAACATACCTATGACCATGGAAAATAAAAACCCTTTTTCTGAAATGATCGACAGCGGATATATTCTTTCAGATGATACAACAGAATTTTTATTGGAATTAGCCGGAATTTATGATGATAAGACTGATTTTTACAATAAGGCTAAAGAAATATCCGAAAAGTATGACTATGAAAAACGGATGCATATAATTTTGTTGTACATTGATCATACCCTGACCGATAATCTGATCAGCAATGATGAGTTTCTGTTCATCCGGGATATTAAAAATGCTTTTTCTATCGAAAAAGGAGATTTTTACAACAAGAAATTTTCTGATGTTCAACGTATCCTTGCCATTCAGTATCACCTATATTATCTTGATCACCGGATCAATTTTGAAGAATCACGGGAGATAGAATATTTGAAAGAAATATTTGATCTGGAGGCAATGCAAATGAATTCCTTTGTATTAGGGGATTGAGTTTGCTGGATTTTTTCCGGTGTGGTAAAAAGTCATCAAATGACGCAGTTATATTCAACATTAGCCCATGTTTATCATGAGATGTATCAGCATGTCTTTGACTATGACAAAGAATATAGCTTTTATGATGCCATTTTAAAAAGTAACGGTTGCAAAAAGATATTAGAGGTCGGTTGCGGCTCCGGCATGCTTGCCAGACGGTTTCTGAAAAACGGTTACGACTATCTGGGGCTGGATTTATTCAGCGAAATGCTGGATATAGCCAGGGCGGAAGTAAAATCAGAAGCATTTATTCAGTGTGATATGCGCAAGCTGCCATTTGACCGGGAATTTGATTCGGTTTTAATAACAGGCCGTTCTTTAGCTTACGTTACCGACAATAAAGGAATTATTGATACATTCACAGGCGTTCACCGGTCGCTGAAAGATAAGGGCTTGTTTGTTTTCGGTGTTTTTGAAGCCAACGGTATCTTTGATAACTTCTCAGACTTCGAGCAAATTATTGATCACAACGATAAACATATCCGGAGAATAAGCAAATTAAAAAAGAACCTTGAAACAGGATGGACTTATGATTGGTATGCAAAGTATCTTATTGAAGAAAATGGAAAAGTTTCAGAATATAACGATCTGACCACGTTAAGGGCTTTTA
>CAZMPB010000154.1:0-7436 GCA_964567775.1 uncultured Bacteroidales bacterium | reverse complement strand
TTTATGGGAACAAAATGGCTGTTGCCAATGAGGGCTTCGGATACAAACTTTATGATATTTCCGATCCGGCATTTCCCGTCCTGATCAGGCAAAACGAAGACCCCGGCTTTTGTGTGCATATAAAATTTTCATCCGATGGGGAATACATATACACCGGTAATATTTCCTACCAGGGATTCAGGGTTTACAGGGCCGATTCGCTGATACAGACCGGATACATTCAGCAGGCCGTATGCGACGGACGTTTCATAGTAGTCAACCACCGTATCTTCTCAGAATTGAACAACAGCCTGGTAATTATTGATGTCAGCAATCCTTATTTGCCCTCGGTAGATACAACAATCGGCATGAATATAAACGATATGGCTGTTGCCGGAGAAAAACTATACATATCCAACAACGACAGCATTTCTGTTTTTGATGTGAGCGGAAATAATTTTCAGCAAATAGCATCCGTGATGCTTGCGGGGAATCAGGATGCACAGATGATGGCCGTTTCGGGAAACAATTGTTTTGTTTTTGTGTCGAACAAAGGACTGGTAAAATATTCCCTTGATTATAACAACCCTGTTTATGAGTTGAATGAGCTAACAACGACGGCCCTGACTAACGGAGCGCCCACCTTTATGGCTGCTGATACGTTTGGACTTTATTGTGCTTACCGTTTGCATGGTTTGTATGCATTTGACCGGGCATCGCTGACGCAAACAGGATGGTATCGCGGAGGCCTTGACTACAGAAGGCTTCCGAACCAATATGGCGTGCAAAACCTGTTTTGTAAAAACAATATGATTTTTCTGGTGGAATATTTTTGTCAGACATCAATGCTCACTAATGATGATAATGACAGCGATATATTTGCATCTGACAACCCGGATGACGGAATTACTATCTTTCCCAATCCGGCCTCAGATCAGATATGTATGCTTTTAAAAAATGATTTGGTAAATGAAAAACTTAATGTCCAGATCTTTAATATAAACGGAAAATTATTAAGGTCTTTTGTAACAAAGAACAAGGAAAAAATTATTTGCAATATCTCGGAAATACCTGATGGCGCATACTTTATTAGCCTGTGTGGAAAGCAAAAGCACTATTTGAGATTTATTAAAGAATAATTTAAAGAAAAGGGGAAAATGAATATTACTTTACGAAAAGCAGAAAAATCAGACATTCCCGAAATATTGGAACTGATAAAAGAACTGGCCGCCTATGAGCGCGCACCGCAGGAAGTGACCGTTACTGCCGGAGACCTTGAAAGGGACGGCTTCGGCAATAATCCAATCTTTGAAGTGATACTTGCCTATAGTGAAGAACAGTTGCTTGGGATGGCATTTTATTATTTCAGTTATTCCACCTGGAAAGGTAAATGTCTTTACCTCGAAGATATTATCGTAAAAGAGCAATACAGGGGAAACAAAGCCGGGAAATTATTATTTGAAGCGGTGATCAGAAAAGCCAAAGAAGTTGGTGCAAAGCGTATGCACTGGCAGGTGCTCGATTGGAATGAACCTGCTATAAATTTTTATAAAAAATACAATGCTGTTTTAGACAATACATGGGTAAACGGCAAACTTACCGAAGAACAATTAGCTGCTTTTGACCTGTAAAATTTTTTTTTATCATATTTGGCGGATTATACAAAAGCATTTTCTATATTTGTACTATTATGAAAAAGATATTTTTAAAAACCTGGAGTATCCTGAAAAATTATTATGTCATTGCTGCCTTAGCTTTTATCGTTTGGGTGGGCTTTTTAGACACTGACAACCTTGTAAGCCAAGTGGCACAGCGCAAAGAGATGAACGGGCTGCTGGAACAAAAAAAGTTTTACACGGAAGAAATTCAGAGGATGAAAAAACTTTCCCAAGCGCTGAAAACAGACAAAGAAACGATGGAGCGTTATGGCCGTGAAAACTATCAGATGAAAAAGAAGAGTGAAGAAATTTATATGATCGTTTCACAAGATTCTATAAAGGGAAAAATATAATTTCAATCATTTTCTCTGCGATTCTTTACTTGCCATCATCTGTTTAATTTTGCAGTTGAATTAGCATTTAGTGAGTTTTACAATTATCGCTAAATTTGTGAATATTTTCGATATCCACGGATGGGATATTTATTTGTAGTAAAGAAAAGGTCTGATAACATTAACATAAGCGAGTTTACGCATGAAACTGAGCAATAAAATAATTCTGATACTGATCATGATTGTTGCCTGCGTATTGCGCTTTTATAATTTATTTGAAATTCCTTACACACATGATGAATTCAGTGCGCTTTTCCGCACCCGTTTTGATACATTTTCCGAGTTAATAGAAAAAGGAGTGATCGTTGATACCCTTCCTGCCGGAGTTCAGGTGTTTCTTTATTATTGGATAAAAATTTTCGGGGAAGCGGAATGGATTGTTAAATTGCCTTTCATTCTTTTGGGGATTTTCTCTGTTTATCTCATTTATCTTATTGCCAGAAAATGGTACAACGAAACCGTTGCTCTTATTTCTGCTTCCTTTCTCGCGAGCATACAATTTACGGTTTTCTACAGCCAGATCGCCAGGCCTTACATCTCCGGTCTGTTCTTTTCTTTGCTGATGGTAAATGCACTGACAGACCTGATAAAATCTCCTGAAAAAAGGTTTTATCCGAACAGCCTGATTTTTATTTTATCTGCTGCCGCTTGTTCGTACAATCATCATTTTAGTCTGGTGTTTGCAGCCATAGTCGGCCTTAGCGGGCTGTTTCTACTTCAAAGGAAGTATTTGCTGAAATACCTGGCTTGCTGTTTCATCATCATGTTGTTGTATGTTCCTCACATAAATATTATTTTGTCGCAATTGCAATTAGGCGGAAATGAAAACTGGCTGGGAAAACTTCAAAATGACTTTTTTGTAAACTACATGAATTACATTTTTCAGTTTTCTACTGTTGTCTGGATACTGGTAATACTGATCATTTTATTCGGGTTCATAAAAATCAGAAAACAGGATGTTAAATTCCGGCAAACCATATTGTTTGTCTGTTGGTTCATTCTACCTATTGTTGTCGGTTTCCTATATTCAAAATTTGTCAATAATGTGATGCAGTATTCCGTGCTGATCTTCAGTTTTCCGTTTTTGTTTTTTATTTTGTTCGGACATATAAAACCTCAAAAAACCATAGTCAATTTAATACTTGTGCTGGTGATCCTATCGCTGAATATTTACGCGCTGACAATGGAAAGAAAGCATTATTCGTCGCTTTATGATTCGGCTTATATCCATATTCTGACCGACCGCCGGGATGCTGGTAATTCATATAAAAATATGGCATCGCTCATCGATTCTGATAAAGAAATATCTGAGTTTTATATTAAAAAATTAAACCTGGATACAAATTTTACATGGGTTGATACCAGCTTAACAAAAAAAGAGCTTATTTCATATTTAGACGTGCAAAGCCGCTTATCCGGCTACCTTTATTTCGGTTGTTTGTCAAGCAGCGATCCGGTGACGGTTGCTGTTATTCAGGATTATTACCCGTCCATCGTACAGCAGAAAAATTATTTTGGAGGCACCACTTATGTTTTTTCCAGAGTACCTGCTAAGGCTGGTAATATTATCGAATGTCAGGATTTTGAAACTAAAGAAAAAAGATATTGGTCTTCTGTTGATCAAAGCAAATTTGTTGATACGGTCAGTTTTTCAGGAAGATATTCCTACATGATCGACAGCAGTACCGAATGGTCATTAACCTATTCAAGGCCTTTAAAAGAGATTGTAACAAGCAAATATAATTTTATAGTTATCTCTGTCGAAACCTTTAATGAAGATGGGATGAATGATGCGATGATCGTTGCTTCCATTGAAGCCGGGGACTCAGTTATCAACTGGAGTTCTTCTGAATTCAGCGTTTTCCTGACAAACAAAAGCTCCAAAGATGGCTGGGCCAGGATTCATCACACCTTGATGCTGTACGATATTCCATTTGATAAAAAGAATCTTTTGTTGAAGGTCTATATCTGGAACCAAGGCCGGAAAAGCTTTTTGATTGATGATTTTATGATCAGGTTAAGACCCGGAAACCCTGTTATTTATAGTTGGTATCAAAATATATAGAAAGACTCCGGGTGCTTCCTACAAATTGTACAAATAAACAATCTTCTTCGTCTCAAAATATTCTTCGGGGAAGTATTGATAAATATCGAAAATAAACTTTCCTGCTTTTAAATTTTTTATTTCTTTCGCCGCGTCATCGCCTTTCAGGTATAATATGCCGTTGGTGAGACTGTTTGAACTTTCAGGGCTAATGTTTTTTTTCACTAATTTGATAAAATCCGGCAGGCTGGTAACGGCGCGAGAAACAATAAAATCAAATGACACATCCACTTCTTCTGCTCTTTTTTGTTCGGCGGTAACATTTTCGAGGCCGAGCGATTTTACAATCTCATTAACCACGGTAATTTTTTTTCCGGTGGAATCGATCAGGTAGAAATCGGTTTCGGGAAACATAATAGCTAAGGGGATGCCGGGGAAGCCCCCGCCGGTTCCGACATCCATAACGGTGGTGCCTTCAGCGAACTGAATGAGCCTGGCAATACTCAGCGAATGTAAAATGTGGTGCAGATACAGATTGTCAATATCCTGCCGGGAGATGACGTTTATCTTTTCGTTCCATTCGGAGTACAATGGCCCAAGTTGCTCAAAGTGCCGTAGTTGCTGCTCACTCAGGGCGGGGAAATATTTTTTCAGCACTTGCATAGTTTTAACAAATTAATGTGGAAAATTACTAAAAAATGCAAGTTCATGGCTGCAAAAAGTTCAATACTTTTGAACAAACCATTGTCAGTGAAAAAAATCATTATTCTGAATGTCTTGTTGTTTTTTGCGTTGGCTGCTTGTGCCCAAACCAAAATTACTGTCCCCGAATACATTCAGAAATATCAGAAAATTGCATTGGACGAAATGCAGAAATATAAGATTCCTGCAAGCATTACGCTGGCTCAGGGTATTCTCGAATCCGCCAACGGAAACAGCGAACTGGCCCGCAATGCCAACAACCATTTTGGTATTAAGTGCAAAGCGGAATGGACAGGCGGAAAGTATTACTATGATGATGATGCTGAGAACGAATGTTTCCGGAAATACCCTACAGACATGGATTCCTACCGCGACCATTCGGTTTTTCTGGCAACACGCGAATATTACCGGGAACTGTTTAAGCTTGATATTTTGGATTACAAGGGCTGGGCATACGGACTCAAAAAGGCCGGATACGCCACGGAGCCGAAGTATGCTGAAATGCTTATTAAGATCATTGACGAAAATAAGTTATACAAGCTTGATTCCGGGGTTTCCATACCAAAAACAGATTTGATTGCATTAAACAAAACAGAGGTTCCCCATCAAGAGGTGAAAAGAATTCCGGACAGTTTTGGGAAAGTTCAAAAAATTAAAGAAATAAATACTAATGGCCCGTCTGATTTTCCCGATATTCAGATATCTCCGAACAACTGGGAGGTTAAAGTAAACAACGGGGTGAAGTATATTCTGGCAGGCAAAAAAGATACTTATAAATCCATTGCTGAATATTTTGGTCTTGCAGAATTTGATATTTTGCGATACAACGATTTGAAAAATAATTACTCTTTATCTCCCGGTGAAAAAGTTTATATAGAGCCGAAGAAGAAAACCTGTTCTGTCGAATTGCATACAACGGCCGCGGGAGAAACCATGCGCGGTATTTCGCAGTTATATGGTATTCAGCTTAAGGAGCTATACAAGAAGAACCGGATGAAACAAGGTACAGAACCTAAAACAGGGCAAAAGATCTGGCTTAATAAACTTATGCCTATATACTAAAAAAAGACGGTGATTTCTACCGTCTTTTTTTTAGTAATAGTGATGGCTACATCGTGTCCGCACGGAAACGCTGTGTCTGATACGAAAATTCCATTTTCGAGGCTTGCACAGCGAAAAAAAGCGGAGTTTATTTTTATAAATGAGCATTTTTTTCGCAAGCGTAACGATGAAAATGGAGTTTTCGTGCAGGCACTACATCAGTTTGAATTGTATAGGCATATTTATTTGCACCCTCACTTCTTTTCCATTCTGACGGCCCGGCAACCAGTTAGGCATGGAACTTATGACCCTTAAAGCTTCCTCGTCGCAGCCGCTGCCAATGCCGCGAAGTATTTTAACACCGGTGATGCTGCCGTTTTTTTCAACCACAAAGTTTACGTACACAGGGCCTTGTGTCCCGATTTCACGTGCAATTTGCGGGTATTTAATATTTTCAGAAAGAAACTTTTTTCTTGCTGCTTCGCCGCCGGGGAATTCAGGCATTTCTTCCACGATCATCGGGGCAGGCGTGTTTATGTCGTCATCAATTACCGTGGGTTTGGGCTTATCGTCAGGGATGTTTACAGCGCCACCGCTGGTGTCGGAAGGAATAGTGTTATTTACTTTCTCTGCCAGTTCCGACAGGTCATCGGGGGTATCCTCATCGGTATTAACCACGACGGGGGCTTTGTATGCAGGAACTTTCTTGGTTTCTGCTGCTGTTTCAGGGAGTTT
Organism: uncultured Bacteroidales bacterium; assembly: GCA_964567775.1. Taxonomy (GTDB): domain Bacteria; phylum Bacteroidota; class Bacteroidia; order Bacteroidales; family CAIWKO01; genus CAIWKO01. The sequence continues at coordinate 885 of CAZMPB010000154.1, read as the reverse complement.
TACAACTTCCTTGTTTTTGGGGATATTATCCATGATCACGATAATGTCATCCCCCCCTGCGATAATGGTTCCTTTATTAAAATAATTGGCTAACAATGGCACGGTAACACCGACAAGGAAAATAACAATGGCGATGATAACAGCCGACATCATATTTTTGTTGTAACTTTTACGGAGTGAGTATGCACCGTATTCTTTGTTTCTGTTTTCGAAGATAATGTCATCGAGGTTTTTTTCTGAAGTTTTCATGGCTTTGAGTTTTTATGGGTTATACACTGTATTTTTCTTATACAATGTTACGACCTCTACTGGTCTGAAAAGCCATTAAACAGTGATATTACACTTTTAAGCAGTTAAAGGGGGGTAATAATAAGTAAAAGGGATTTTCTTTTTGTTTGGTTTTGAAAAATACCCCAAATTGTCCCCGTCTTGATTAAAAGATGTATAGGATTACATCAATTTAAATGTGATCGGCATATTAAACTGCACACGGACTTCTTTTCCGTTTTGACGGCCCGGATTCCATTTGGGCATGGCGCTTACCACCCTTAAGGCTTCTTCGTCGCAACCACCGCCAATACCGCGGATAATACTTATATTGCTGATGCTGCCATCTTTTTCAACTACAAACGTAACGTACACCGCACCTTGTATGCCGGTTTCTTTTGCCAGTGACGGGTACTTGAGATTATCCCTTAGGTAATTGATTCTTTCGGCATCCCCACCGGGGAATTGCGGGTATTCTTCGACAAAAGTGTAAATTTTTATTTCTTCTTCTTGCTCTTCAATAACGGAGGTTTTTTTCGGCTCTTCGGAAATTTCAATAATAACTTCTGAAATGGTATCTGCTGGGTTTATATTTTGGGTGTTTTCCATCATGTCCGA
>CAZMPB010000153.1:280-7456 GCA_964567775.1 uncultured Bacteroidales bacterium | reverse complement strand
ATGTACCTGTTGAATATAAACTAATTAAGAGTATGTGACATGTGCATACCCCATTTATTTATTTACAATCTTTACGTCCATGGCATCCCTTAATCCGTTGCCTGTTAGCATGAAGGCGAGGACAGTAAGCATGATGGCGATGCCCGGAACGATGGCAAGGTATGCTGAGTCGAGGATGATATACCCATAGTGTTCCTTGATCATCGTTCCCCACGAGGGCATGGGCGGCTGAACTCCGATACCCAGAAAACTAAGGCCTGCTTCGATAAGTATGGCCGAAGCAAAGTTTGCAGCCGAAATGACGATGACCGGAGCCAGGACATTGGGTAAAATATGACGGAATATGATGCGGGAATTGGTGAATCCCAAAGCGACTCCTGCTTCCACAAATTCTTTTTCGCGTATGCTGAGAAATTGTCCACGGACTACACGGGCCACTTCCACCCACATGGTAAGGCCAACGGCAATAAATACCTGCCAGAAACCTTTTCCAAGTACGAAGGTGATCGCGATGACAAGCAGTAAGGTCGGGATAGACCATACCACATTAATAAACCACATAATAAGATTATCTACCCAGCCTTTAAAATATCCCGCCAGTGCCCCAAGAAAGATCCCGATAAGCAGCGAAATAAAAACCGAAATAAAACCCACCGACAAACTCACGCGGGTGCCGATCATCACCTGGCTGAGCACATCGCGGCCAAAACGGTCGGTGCCCAATAAAAACTTTTTTGTGAGGATATGGTCATTAATAACTTTTTGTTTTATCGTTGCCTGGTCTTCAGTGATGGTCTTGCCATAGACATCAGTAAAAATGATGGAATTTCCGGAACTTATGATGTTCTGCGAACCGGGAGACAAGGCGTAAACCACATCCGCAAAGCTGAACGATTTTATTTCTCCGTCATTAGGTGTCATGCCGGTGTATTCTTCAACGAAAATTTTATCGTCCTGAAAATAGTATTTTACTATGGGTATGGATTGGTAATTGCTCTTTTCACCGAACAGCATTTTTTTAAAAAATCCGGTTTTTTCTTCTGGTTCATTTTTACAAACACTGAGCATTTGCACTTTGAAACCGGGTTTTTTTGTGGTAAGTTCCAGAAACTGCTGGTTCGCAAACGGCGTAGGGTCGGGAGTGATCAGATAACCAAGGATGGAAATAATGGCCAGCAATACAATAAACACGACAGATACCAACGCTATGCGGTCTTTCGATAATTTCCGCAAAGCGAGTTTCGATAAGGATCCCGAAGCTGTATATTGCTTCTTTTTGAACATAGCTGAGCTTGTTTGTGCAAAAATATCATTATCTTTTCAATTAATCCTGTGAATTATTTTAACTTTACCATAAAAAAATTCCGTATGGAAGATTTCTGTTATTACAAAAATTATAAAATTCATTACAAAAGTCAGGGCTCCGGCGATGCTGTAGTGCTTTTGCATGGATTCAGCGAATCACTGAATATCTGGAATGATTTTTCGGAACGGCTGTCGGCCTCCTATTGTGTGATCACTGTCGACTTGCCGGGCCATGGGCTCAGCGAATGCGTGTCGCAGGTACATACCATGGAGATTATGGCAGATATTGTAAAAACGGTGATCGCAACTCTCGGGGTCAGACAATGCGCTATTATCGGGCATTCCATGGGAGGATATGTTGCCCTTGCTTTTGCTGAAGCAAATCCTGCCATGTTGAAAGGCCTCGGCTTGTTTCATTCCCATGCATACAGCGACAGCCCCGAAGTACTTAAAAACCGCATGAGGACGAACAACCTGATCAAAAAAAATCATTATAATTTTTTAAGCGGGTTTATACCTTCGCTGTTTGCTCCCGATAACGAGATGAAATTTGTAAAGGAGATTAATGCTTTGGTAGAAGCATCGAAAAACATGAGCGTGGAAGCTGTCGTAGCCGCCAACTCAGGTATGGCTGAACGTCCCGACAGGACACATGTTCTGAAAAACGCCGCTTATCCCGTGTTGTTCATAGCCGGAAAGCTTGATACACGGGCGCCTTTTGATAAGGTGCTGGAGCAGATCGGCATGCCCAACGACAGTGTTGCCTTGCTGATGGGCGATGTTGCCCACATGGGTTATATCGAAGCAAAGGAAAAAACTTTTTTTGCGGTAAAAACATTTGTTGACGGGTGTTATCAGTAATAGTTATCTTATGTGATAAATATTAATGTAAAATTAAAGTAAACCAACCATGAAGGCCTTATTAAAAATTCCGGCAATATTTTTATGGATAATTTTATTTTCACAATGTGCCTCAAACGAAGTGGCCAACTCAGATACGGTGAAGCAATCGGAGATATACCAGTATTATTCAGTGGCATACAATTCGGATGAGAAGCAACTGACTGCATTTGCTTCTTTCCGTTTTGGCGGGCATAACGGAACTACCCTTATTCTCGTAAAACCCGCCGGTATCCTTTTTGAAAAGGAAAAAATGCCTTATGAACAAAATATTTTTTCAGGCGCGTTTTACGAAGTAACCGAACAAACAGGCGTTAAGCCAGTATATACTTTTATTTATACTGATTGCGACAAAAAATCATACACAAATCGTGCGATGATGATTCCTGCCGAAATTATAAAATATCCTAAGATTGCTGATAAAAATGTGGGTTTTTCGGTTGACTGGACTTATCCTTTGCAGAATGGGGAGACCATCAATTTATTTGTAGAAGATTCAAGTGTTAACACAGCGTCTGTCTATAACAATGCTGTTGGATCCACCAGTATGAAGATAAATCCTGAAGAATTAAAAAATCTCAAACCCGGCAAAATAACGATTTACCTGGTGCGTGAGAACAGCCGGCCATTGGAAAACGGAACTCATCTGGGCGGTACTATTTATGTGAAATATACTTCAAGAAAAATCGAAACACTTCTTATCGGCCCTCAGCCTGTGAAGGAAGACGTGAAAGATTCCATCCAAATTCCGCATTAAGAAATTTATAGTGTTATCATTAGGGATAATTTGGTATAATAAGCTGTTTTTAAATAATATAAAAATCCATTTTAATGCGGAATCGACAAAGTAAATGTAATCCCGACACCTGATTTACTGGACAGGTTTTCAGCGATTTTTTATTTGCCGGGAACATTTACTAAGTCGGCTTGCCTGCTGCAAGCAGGGATTAACCCGATTAAAGCCTTAGATGGCACACTCCTATTGCTTAAATCGGGTTAAATAAAAGGCTGATTTGGAAATTTCCGGCTACATATTTTTTAAAGAGCAAAGTTTTTTTGTAACAAAAACTTATACATCTTGTCAAAATGGCAAAACAAAAAGTGAAAATTAATACAAGACTTTATTCATAATATGCAGTCCTAAACTGTTTTTTGAATTATGAAAAATAATACTTCTATAAAATCATTCAAAGGATTAATTTTGCGAAACGAAAAATAACAAACCAAAATATAAATTTAAACCAAAAAAAATGAAAAAACTGTTTGTTTCCCTGTTTATCAGCTTCACACTTTTAAGCGGTGCGTTTGCTACTAACCCGCCCGATGAAGGCATGTGGCTGCCAATGCTCATCGAACGCCTCAATTATGTGGATATGCAGAAAATGGGCCTACATCTGACTGCCGAAGAATTATACAGCATCAATAATTCTTCATTAAAAGACGCTATAGTAGGATTGGGTAATGCCGGCAGTCCGACCTTTCATTTTTGCACGGCTGAAGTTGTCTCCGATCAGGGGCTTCTGCTTACTAACCACCATTGTGGTTTTGGAGCCATCCAGGAACAAAGTTCCGTCGAGCATGACTACCTGACAAACGGTTTCTGGGCATACAGCCAAAAGGAAGAGCTGCTTAACGAAGGCGTTACAGCCTCCTTTCTTGTGCGGATGGAAGATGTAACATCAAAGGTGATGACAGAATTGAAAGACGGCATGACTGAAGACCAACGGGACGCTGCCATAAAGAAGGTTTCAGGAAAACTGGAAAAAGAAGCTTCTGAAAAAGGTAAATATGTGGCCGATGTCCAGAGTTTTTTTGAAGGGAACGAATTTTATATGTTTGTTTATATTATTTATAAAGATGTCCGTCTGGTAGGCGCCCCTCCCTCGGCAATCGGAAAGTTCGGTGGTGATACGGACAACTGGATGTGGCCGCGTCATACGGGAGATTTTTCCATGCTCCGCGTATACTCCGCTCCTGACGGTTCCCCTGCAGAATATTCTGCAAACAACATTCCCCTGAAGCCCAAACACTATCTGCCGATATCGTTGAAAGGGGTTAAAAAAGATGATTTCTCCATGATATGGGGATATCCCGGTACTACCACGCGCTACATGACTTCCTATGGTGTAGATATGACACTTCAGCAGTCAAATCCTATAGCCATAGAAGTACGCAATAAAAAACTTGCCATCATGAAGGAAGATATGGACGCAGACCCCAAAGTTAGACTTCAATATGCCGATAAATATTACACCAGGACCTCGAACTACTGGAAAAAATGGATAGGGGAATCCAAAATGCTGAAACAACTGAAAGTATATGATAAAAAACTGAACATTGAAAAAGATTTCTCACAATGGGTGGAGGCCGATGAGGCACGTAAGGCTAAATACGGAGATGCCCTGCAGATAGTTGCCGACGGGTATAATGATTTAAAGAAATATAATAAACACATGAAATACCTTGAGGAAGCCGTGTTTCAGGGACCGGAGTTTATTTATTTTTCTTTTGGGGTGTTCCAGCTCTACATGAAACTAAAATCACAGAGTGAGGAGAAAAACAAAACCATCCGGGATTCTTACAATGGAGATATAAAGACTTTGGCGGATAATTTCAAACCAGAAGCGGAAAAATATTTTAAAGATTATAACCTGCCGACCGATAAAAAGCTGTTTATCGCCCTGATAAAAATGTATTATGATAATATTCCAAAAGATGAGTTGCCGGATATTTTTGCCAATGAGCTTGAGAAGAAATTCAAAGGTGATTTTAATAAATGGGCAGAAAATATTTATGCAAAATCTATTTTTGTTGATAAGGGCAAGTTGATGGCTTTCCTTGATAATCCTACCTATAAAGTATTATTGAATGATCCCGGATTTAAGATCTCCTTGTCGATGGTGGCTTGTATCCGTGGACTTTACGGGCCTATGGGCGAGCTTGAATCCAAAATTAATAAAGGCAGCCGGCTGTTTATTGCCGGACTTCGCGAAATGAATGCAGGTAAAACGTATTATCCGGATGCCAATTCTACCATGCGCATGACCTATGGGAAAGTGCTTGATTATGATGCCGCCGATGCGGTACATTACAATTATTTCACCACACTGAAAGGCGTGATGGAGAAAGAAGACCCTTCAAATGAGGAATTTACTGTCCCGGCGAAACTCAAGCAGCTTTACGAAGCTAAGGATTACGGCCGTTATGGTAAAAACGGGGAAATGCCTGTGTGTTTTATCGCCAACCTGGATATTACGGGAGGCAATTCGGGAAGCCCGGTGATCAATGGCGATGGGCACCTTATCGGTATTGCTTTTGACGGCAACTGGGAATCCATGAGCGGCGATATTGCCTATGAGCCGGCTGTACAGCGCACAATAAGTGTTGATATCCGTTATGTATTATTTATTATCGACAAATACGCTGGCGCTAAGAATATTATAGATGAAATGACCATCATCCAATAAAAGATAAGACTGAAAACAGAAAAAGCTGCCTCAGCGATGGGGTAGCTTTTTTTATAAATGGGAGTAAAATTGTCCTTATTTATTATAAAAGTTATTTTATTTCCATATATTTGCTACTTGACTCTATTTTTCTTTATGAAAAAAATCATTCCATTTATATTTACTCTTTTTCTTTCCCTGCCGGTTTTTTCACAGAACCACCCGCCGACAGCCGTGGATGATTATGCTGTAACAAAGCGCGGCCATGTGATAGTAGATGTTTTAGCTAATGATTTTGATGTGGATGGCGATAGTATTTCTTTTTTTTTAGTTTCATCGCCAAAACATGGAGTTGTGACGAAATTACCAAACCAAGAAATTGAGTATTCAGCATTTCCAAGTTATCGCGGTGGCCATGACTCAATTAAATATTTAATCCATGACTTTGGGAATCCCGTTATGAGCTCATACGGACATGTTACGTTTGATGTTGATAATCCATTAAGTTTTGATTCAGTAGCGGTAAACAATATCTCAGCCTGTGTTAACGCTGATGGGTTCTTATTTGCCGAATTCATACGCTATAATGCCGTCAGTACTCAAATATACCCGGGATTTAAAGTTCCGAAAGGGAAAAAGACCAATACTATTTTTTCAGGAAATATCTGGATTGGAGGATTGGATGATCAGGATTCTCTGCATCTTGCAGCACAAAGGTATTATGGTAATGGCAGAGATTTCTGGGCAGGGCCGGTGTCTTCTGCTTATGATTCTTTATATGATGATAAATACAAAAGGTTATGGAAAATTAACAAGTCAGATATTGACTACCATCTTGCTCACTGGCAGCAGCCGGGTTACACTCCTTCACAAATCCTACTCGACTGGCCCGGAAATGGTGATGTGATGAAGGGAGAATCTCCTGTATTAGCACCATTTTATGATAACAATAACGATGGAATTTATGATCCTTATACGGGAGATTATCCATTAATAAAAGGTGATGAAACGGTCCTTTTTATTTTTAATGACGATCGGGAACAGCATTCGGAAACAGGCGGGAAAAAACTTGGTATTGAAGGGGTGGGGATGCTCTATGGTTTCGACTGTCCTTCAGATTCTGCTTTGTGGAACACAGTATTTTTGAACGTTAAAATTAAAAACCGTTCTGTAAACTCCTACCATAATTCATATATTGCAACTTATACTGATTTCAGTTTAGGTGATCCTACTGATGATTATATTGCCTGCGATGTTCAGAGGGGAAGTTTTTATTGTTATAGCGGTGATAATATGGATGGTTACGGTCGCCCGCAAGATTATGGCACCCATCCTCCTGCGCAGGCTATCACATTTTTAGGCGGCCCATATTTGGATTCGGATGGATTGGATAATCCTGCCGGTAATTGTAACGAAGGTGTGAATGGCTTCAATTTCGGAAATTTGATTATTGATGACGAACGTCATGGTATGAGCAGCTCCGGTCCTCATTGGTGTTTTGCCTGTACATTAGAGGGTTGTCCTT
>CAZMPB010000153.1:0-270 GCA_964567775.1 uncultured Bacteroidales bacterium | reverse complement strand
TGTTGATTATTATAATTATATGCGCGGATTTTGGGGCGGAGGTGCCCAAATGCATTACTGGGGTAATGGTCATCCCGACCAAAGTGCTAAAGGCCCGGCATGTTACTTCATGTTTCCCGGCGATACCGATCCCTGCAACTGGGGTACGAGGGGGATTGATCCTGGAGGAACCGAACCATGGACCGAAGAACAGGCGGGCAATTTACCTTATGATCGCAGAAGCGCTGGTTCTTCGGGCCCATTTACTTTTTTTCCTGGCGCGATACAGGA
>CAZMPB010000152.1:6054-7462 GCA_964567775.1 uncultured Bacteroidales bacterium | reverse complement strand
CCCATCCCAAGCAGGTTGCAGGCCGATGCAAACGAGAACCTTGTGCGAGTAGAGTTATCGCGAAAATTTGAAATCGCCAGGCCAGAATCAAAGACACGCGGAGAAATGTTTTCGGCACGCATGGCTTTTAATGTTTCGGCAACCATCAATACGAGATTCAGTTCGTCTGAAGTTTTATCCCAGGTAAGTAAAAAATCTTTACCAAATAAAGATGATTTGTTCTTTTTTATTTCATTAATTAATTCCTGTATTTTTTCCATAGTTGTATATTTTAAAACAATAATGTATAAGCGGCATAGAAGGCTGAAGCAGTAACAAGGTCGCTGACAGCAACTTTTTCGTTGGGTGCATGAGCCAGTACTTCGTTTCCGGGGCCAAACCCAATGACAGGTATTTTATATACACCGTTAATCGTTACGCCATTTGTTGAAAAGGTCCATTTGTCAATAACTGGTACTTTGTTATAAAGCTGCTGGTAAGCGCCAATGCCCGTCTGCACAGCACTGTGGCTTTCTTCGATTTTCCAGGTCGGGTAATATTTTTCCATTCCATAATTCAATCCGGTATATGCCTTACCATCATAGTACAATACTTCAGCAACGGCATCGGTATCTTTTATAATCTGCTGAATTTCCTGCATAGCTGATTCTTTGGTCTCGCCCCAGGTCAGGCGGCGGTCAAGGTGTATTTTTGCATAATCAGCAACAGCGCATAGGGAAGGGCTTCCGGAGATAAATTCGGATAGCGCTACCGAACCTTTTCCCAAAAATTCATCATAAGCAAGGCGATCATTGAGTTTTTCAATGTCGAGACAAACTTTGGACCCCATGTAAATGGCATTCTTTCCGCGTTCAGGAGCAGAGCCGTGTGATGAAATACCCTTAAAGGTTATTTCTATTTCCATACGCCCGCGGTGACCTCTGTAAATCTGCAGGTTGGTAGGCTCGGTGCTGATAACCACATGTGGTACGATCTTGTCTTCTTCAATAATGTATTTCCAGCAAAGGCCGTCGCAGTCTTCTTCCATGACACTGCCCACACAATATAAAGTAACATCGTTATCAAGACCCAGTTCTTTTAATATCCTGCCTGCTGTAACAAAGGCCGCAGGTCCGCCTTTCTGGTCAACAGTGCCGCGTCCGTGGACAAAACCGTCCTTGACCAGGCCGCTCAATGGATCGAACGACCAGTTAGCCATATTGCCAAGGTCAACGGTGTCGATGTGCCCGTCTATGGCAAGTATCTTTTTCCCGTTTCCGATGCGCCCGATAACATTTCCGAGGCCATCAATAAACACTTCGTCAAATCCGGCTTGTTTCATTTGGCCGCTCAACACATCGGCGACCTGTTTTTCTTGCCCGCTGAGGGATTTGGCCTGTATCAGCGCTGCCAGGTTATTAGCGGTGTA
>CAZMPB010000152.1:0-6044 GCA_964567775.1 uncultured Bacteroidales bacterium | reverse complement strand
CCTCATGAAGACCATCTTTATTTATCTTTTCAAAAGGTTCCCAATCATGGTCAACACACATGGTGATAACTTTTTTATTTGTTAAGTAAGTTGTTTGTTTTTCGTTTAATATTATTTCTTTTGCAAAAATAGTATAAAAATTATGACCAACTCAAAAATCAGGTTGAGTTGGTCATAATTGTGACAGTCTACCTTATAAAATGATTTATTTCAAGCCAGAGCCACAGCCGGACAAGCCGGCTTCGGAACCAAAACGTATAAGCCAACAGGATGTTTCCTTTTAGCCGGCAGGTTAACAGATCGTGATTCTGTCAGTCTTTTTCCGGGGCTAACAACTTGTAAACGATCCCGGCGAGCATCGCTCCTACGATAGGTGCAAGCCAGAACAACCATAACTGCCCCATATACTCAGTGCCTGCAAATAATGCCTGACTGGTGCTGCGTGCAGGGTTTACCGATGTATTGGTTACAGGGATGCTTATCAGGTGAATTAACGTTAATCCTAAACCTATCGCAATGCCTGCAAAACCCTTAGGCGCTTTGGAATGGGTGGCTCCCAGGATAATGATCAAAAACATAAATGTCATGGCGATTTCGATAAGCAGCGCCGAGAGCATGTTGTACCCGCCGGGTGAGAGTTCTCCGTATCCATTGGCAGCAAAGCCTCCGGCTTCAAAGCCATCTTTGCCGCTGGCAATAAGGTACAGAATACCTGCTCCGGCAATTGCACCGAGAACTTGTGCCGCAATGTAAAGAAGAAGGTCTTTTTTGTCGAAACGTCCGGCCATCCAAAGGCCAATGGACACGGCAGGGTTCAGATGACAGCCCGATATATGCCCGATGGCATAAGCCATGGTGAGCACAGTAAGCCCGAAGGCTATGGCCACTCCTACAAATCCAATTCCCAGGTCGGGGTAGGCAGCTGCTAACACAGCGCTTCCACAACCACCAAGAACTAACCATAAAGTGCCGATGAATTCCGCAACAAGTTTTTTCATGTTTTTTTGTTTTTTAGGTTAATATTGCATAACAAAAATATATAATAATTTTAATAAACCGATAAAAAAATATAACACAAATTCGCAAGTCTCGGGGTGAAAATAGATTGTCATGCCTTTCTTATAATTGCAGTTTTTATTCACCCCGTGACTATCAATAGATTATCGAATTCTTGCTGATTTAAGGATATAACTAAAATATAGGCATCTTTGTGATGGCAAATTGTTATTCGTATAGTATGCAATACTTAAAAGTCATCTTCTGCTGCAAGTGAATTCATCCACGCGAAAGAGAACGCGGTCTGAAAAAAATATAAACCATTCCGATCACCATTTCGGTTTTTACAGTCCGGAAAAATATTCTAATTTTGCATAATCGTATTAAGTTATTATGCCTGATATTATAAAAATATTACCCGATCATGTTGCCAACCAGATTGCGGCCGGCGAAGTTATACAACGTCCTGCCTCTGCGGTGAAAGAACTATTGGAAAATGCTATTGATGCCGGTGCCGATGATATCCAGCTTATCATCAAAGATGCAGGCAAAACACTTATACAGGTGGTTGATAACGGCAGCGGCATGTCGGAAACCGATGCACGCCTATGTTTTGAGCGGCATGCTACATCAAAAATCAATGAAGCAAACGACCTTTTCAAGATTCACACTTATGGCTTCAGGGGTGAAGCCTTAGCTTCGATTGCCGCTGTGTCGCAACTGGAAATGAAAACCAGGAAAAAATCTGACGAAGTGGCCACACTTATCGTTATCGAAGGCTCTGAAGTAAAAGAACATACCTCGTGCAGCTTGGCTGGCGGGACATCTATCTCGGTAAAAAATCTTTTTTTTAACGTTCCGGCACGCCGGACATTCCTAAAATCTGACGCTACCGAGACCAGTTATATTATGGAAGAATTTCATCGGGTAGCCTTGGTGTACCCCGAAATAAGCTTTTCGTTTTATAACAATGGGAAGTTGGTTACAAAACTTGAAAAATCACCGCTGCGGCAACGTATCAATTCGGTATTTGGACAAAATTACGGCGAAAAGTTGATCGCGCTGAATGAAGACAGCACCTTCGCGGATATTAAGGGATTCATCGGGAAACCTGAATTTGCTCGTAAAACCCGCGGAGAACAGTACTTTTTTGTCAACAAACGTTTTATCAAACATCCATACCTGAATCATGCGGTTGACAAAGCATATGCTGAATTGATCCCTGATCAGAGTTATCCTTCATATTTTATTTATCTCACTATTGATCCAAAAAATATTGATGTGAACATTCATCCGGCAAAAACTGAGGTCAAGTTTCAGGATGAAAAAACACTGTACGGAATATTAAAAGCGAGCATCAGAAAATCATTCGGATCGTTTAATATTACTCCAAGCATTGATTTTGATGTAGACCGTGCCCTGGATTTTGGTGCTACCAATTTCAACAGGGAGCAAGGAATAAAAATTCCGACGGTAAAAATCAATCCAGATTACAATCCCTTCAGAAACAATCCTCACAGCAGCACTTCTGTTGGAATATCTAAACATCACGACAAAAATCTGAAAAACTGGGAAACGCTTTATGAATTCGGGAAAGAAATTTCCGCAACGAAGAATGATGATGATAATAATGAGAATCAGACAGAGATTCCCTTAGACTATGAGCAGACTTCATTTTTTTGTTTTGGTAAAAAATATATCATCACTCCAATGAAATCAGGACTGATGTTCATTGATATCGTTAGTGCCCGCGAGCGTATTCTTTTTGAAAAATTTCTAAATGTTGCCGAGACTCAAAGCCCTTCCTGCCAAAGACTGCTTTTCCCCAAAACTATTACGCTGAACCCAGCCGACTCGGAACTCCTTTCAGATATTTTGAAAGATATGCGCCTTTTAGGTTTTGATATCGAAGCCTTCGGAAAAAATACCTTTGTAATTAACGGATTACCTTACGATCTATCAGATCAGGATGTCAATGATACGTTGGAAAGGCTGCTGGAGAGTTACAAAAAGAACCAGCTTGAAGCACACTATGAGAAAAAAACAAACCTGATCCGTTCGTTATCGAAGAATCTCGCAGCTAAATCCGCACAGATTTTATCGCCCGAAGCTATGCAAATGCTTGCAGGGGAATTGTTTGCCTGCGCTATGCCTGAAACTTCCCCCTCCGGGAAAAAGGTTCTTTTTATTTTAAATTATGATGAGATTGAAAAAAAATTTAAATAACCCAAATATATTATTTAAAAAAAATTGTACTTTTGTGATAACAAATCAAAAACAAATCTTATGAAAAAGTTATTTATTGTATTAATGGGTGTTTTTGCATGGGGTTTTAATCAGTATGGTTATTCCCAGGCAAATGAAGGCAGTGTTGAATTTGAAAAAGCAGACCGGCCTGCCGTCATCGGTGAGTTTGCATATACTACCAATGTGGTGGAAGAAACTGTTATTGCAGACCTGAAAGAAAAAGGCATTAAAAAATACAGTACCAAAAAAGGGTTTATGATCTTTGAAGAAGCCCTCTTTACTCAAATTTCAGCCAACAAAATTAATTTTTATGTAAAAGTTGAAGAAAAGAAAAAGGAAAAAGAAAAAACTATACTGACCTTTTTGGTAAGCTATGGACTGGATAATTTTATCAGCAGTGCCATGGATGCAGCCATTATCAACAACACCAAAAATTATATGAATAGCCTGGCGCCCAAGTTTGCCGCTACAAAACTGGGTAAAGATATTGATGCCCAGCAGAAAGTTTATGATAAAGCCTTAAAAGAATATGAGAACCTTGTGGGTGCAGGTGAATCGCTGGCTAAGAAAAAAGCTGAAATTGAAGAAAACATAGTTAAGAATAAACAAGAACAGGAAGCCCAAAAAGCCGTAATGGCCAAGGAAAAGGCGAACCTGGAATTGTTGCAGGGACAGAAAAAATAGAAAAAAATTAAAACTTAATAAAAACCCGTCAGATTTTATGCAGACGGTTTTTTTTATTTCTAAAACTGTTAAAACAATTTAAGTTATCTTTACAAACAGCAATATTTTTTTATATTTTATAGCAATATTTTTTTCTTTTTGTTATAAAAAAAAATATAATTTTGTAACGATATAAAAGTTGTTAAATGCGGCCTGCAATTTTTTTATCACTTACAGAAATATTTCTCAAGCCAGCAAAACTAAAACAAATTATTATGCCAAATCCAATTAAACCTATTCGCAGACGTGTTGTGAAACCAGAGATTAAAATCAACACCAGCATTCTTGATTTAATAAAAAAAATCCCGATAAATTCCACCAATAAAAAACCATTGTTGCCAGGTTCAACAATTCTGGGCTTTGGGTACGATATTCAGGGAACCGAATATGGATCATCTTTTAAATCAAGCTTGTTTGATATGTCAAAGATTCAAGTAAAGGATCTCGATACAACAGGATATTCGATTTACCCATTTGCTACTGCCAAGAATGAAGGAGCTGGGACTTTTTTTTCTTCCATACATGGGGTAACAGCCGTAGAATACCAGAAAAAAATTACTGATAATGCCGGAATTGGTGGTGGTATTTGCGGATTTAGCGCTTCTGTTAATTTAAAATACAGTACAGAAAGTATGAAAAAATCTGACAACACATTTTATACGATCAATTATGCAGATAAAAGATGGTATGCTAACCTTGATTTGCAAAAGTTTAAAAACTACCTTATGCCTGATGTAAGAGCTATGATCGAAAATGGCGACCCTGCCATGTTATTTCAGGTTTTCGGAACTCATTTTGTGTGCGAAGTAACCATAGGAGCCAAAATTATGTTATCGTTGGTAGCTAACAAATATTCTAATTCATATAAAAAAGATGTAAGTGTTGATTCTAAAGCAGCCTTTAAAGAATTTATTAATGCAAGTTATGGTTATGAAAGCAACACTCAAAATCAATACAGTTTTGATTTTAATTCGCTCAATATTGAAGTGCTGGGCGGGGCACCGGATATAGCGGGAATAGGAACACTGAACACTGCAAATTCAGATACTCCAAAAATTACCACCGAACAATATGAAAAATGGATCCAATCAATAAATGAGAATAATTTGACAAGTATTGATTTAAAACTAATGCCATTATGGTTCTTCTGTTCTGACCCGCAAAGAGCAAAATATCTCGAAGAATATGCTGTTAACCATTATTCAAGCAAGGTGACAGAAGTTGGCGAATATCCCCAAAATAATTATCACATTGTAATAAAAACCGGAGATATTGAAGATGCAGGCACTGATTCTGACATCCACATCACCTTATATGGCGAATATGGCGAAATTTCTATGGTATTGGATAATGAAGATCCTAATTTCGAACAGGGTAATGCAGATGTGTTTGAAACAAGATCTAAAGATATTGGAAATATCACATCCATAAAAATAATAAAAAACAATGCTGGAAATAAGCCCGACTGGTACCTTGCGAATGTTGATATCTATGTTAACAATGACCCTGTCGATCCAAAAAATCCAAATATGATGGTTAAAGAACTGCAACCCCAATTTTCTTTCACCTGTAATAAATGGTTTTCAACGGTTCCCGATGAATTGACCGGAGAAGCAGGAGAACTTGTGAGAATTTTTTACAGATAATCAGTAAAATAGTCGTTTTTGCAGATTCATTTTAAAACCTGAATTTTATTAGGATGCAAAAATAAGTTTTTGGCTCTCAGGGATCAGTGAACAAAAACCCTTCATTATTATACCTGATAATCAATTTTAAAAACCCGTCAAATAATATGCAGACGGGTTTTTTTATTTCTAAAAATGAAAAAAAATCAAGTTAACTTACATTCAGTGGTATTTTTTTTATTTTATTTATCAATAAATTACTATTTTTGAATAAATCAATTAAAACACTTACATGATGAAAAAACTACTATTATCCTTAATGCTTTGTGGGCTGTTCCTGACTTCAGAAGCCCAATGGACGTTGCAATCAAGCGGTTTCGCGACACCCAACCGCGGCATCAGAGACCTTTTTGCTGTTGATACAAATGTTCTCTGGGCCATAGGTTACGACGG
>CAZMPB010000151.1:0-7485 GCA_964567775.1 uncultured Bacteroidales bacterium | reverse complement strand
TATTGATGAAGCTTTCGACACCACATTAATTCATCCTTTTAAGGGAAATGTCGATCTGAATAAGCTGGAAGATGTTTTAAAAAACAACCCGAAAGAAAAGATTCCGTTCATTATTGTTACCATAACCTGTAACAGCTCCGGCGGGCAGCCTGTTTCAATGGCCAATTTAAGGGATGTGCACGCTTTGGCTCAAAAATACGATATCCCTGTGGTTTTCGACTCGGCACGTTTTGCCGAAAATGCTTACTTCATTAAGATTCGTGAAAAAGGGTACGAAAACAAATCCGTCAAGGAGATCGTAAAGGAAATGTATACCTATGCCGAAGCCACTACGATGAGCAGCAAAAAAGATGCTATCGTGAACATGGGCGGATTTATTGGAATGAAAAGTAAGGAACTGTTTCAAAAAGCCAGTTTCTACAACATTATGTTTGAGGGCTTTGTAACTTATGGCGGGATGTCCGGACGCGACATGAACGCCCTGGCTCAGGGATTGGACGAAGGAACTGAATTTGATTATCTCGATACCCGTATCAAACAAATAGCCTACTTAGGCCAGAAGATCAAGGATTTCGGCATACCTTTGCAGGAACCGTTTGGAGGACATGCTATTTTTGTCGATGCAAAAAAATTCCTTTCGCATATTCCCAAAGAAGAATTTCAGGCACAAACCCTCGCCATTGAATTATATATTGAAGGCGGTGTGCGTGGCGTGGAAATAGGCGCCATCATGACTGACCCCGACCCCATAACCCGCGAACCGCGCTTTCCAAAACTCGAACTGTTAAGGCTGGCCGTTCCCCGGAGGGTATATACCAACAACCACATGGAATACGTGGCAACCGCACTGGGTAATGTTTACGAAAGACGGATGAACATCAAACACGGTTACCGCATCACTTACGAATTACCCATCATGAGGCATTTTACCGTGGGACTCGAAAAGGTTGAAGCGTAAGGAAGGATAAAAGTATTCCGTTTGAAGGCCTGCGGGAAAAAAATAAACTAAACCCGGAGTCCTACTCAATGTTTGATCATCTTCGCTACACCATTTAATTTACCTGCTGTTTCAAGTATTGCAAAATAGCAACCCGCCTGCAATGCTGAAAGATCAATTTCAATAGTGGATCCGCCGGTTGGTAGGTTAGCATACTTATAGGACTGAATGGCTCTGCCTGTGATATCTGTAATTTTCACGACTGCCTTTCCTGTAAAAGAATTATTCCATGATATTTTCACTTTATCAACTACAGGGTTGGGACTTACCGAAATTTTTCCGCTTACTGTTTCATTATGTGGGATATTGCTTATCATTTCTCCTACATAACCGGTACGTTCGTTTGTGCCTTTATAAGTTCCCCACAAAACTTTTTCGGGAGTATAAGGCACATTTAATTCGTACACATTGATATAAACCGAATCGATAGGCTCACCCATGGTGTACGACAATGCAACAAGCTCCATCAGGTTGTCGCCATTGACATCCCCGATGTTAACACCATTCACAAAGGTCCATCCCCTGGGACGTATCGGAAAATTGGCAAGCTCCCCGCCACCATCGGTTTTGTAAGCATGGATAAATCCTCGGCCCGTGCTGTCGAGCAGGTTTGAACCAAAAACAAGCTCAAATTCACTATCGTTATTAATGTCGGCAACGGAAATAAACCCTTCGAGGCCACCGGATTTGACTATTGGAAATCCCGGAAGCATGTTGCCGTTGGCATCCCAGCCGTAAAGCATATCATCCGGATCGCTGCCAATAGGACGGCTCATGAAAATATTCCAGCTGCCGTTAATTTTAACCACAGAAGGCGGTGCATAAGTCCAGCTATCATCAGGCACACCATGAGGCCAGCCAGGGTAAGAACTTCCGTCGTTATTCATCACATAAAACATAGGTGCATCGCCATGAGTAGAACCTACCACTTCGCACTGGCCGTTATTATCCATGTCAACGATCACGGGCGACTGATAACTATACTGTTGTAAGGGGTCTGTGACATTGGGAAAACCAGTTTTGGGCGAACCATCCAGTTCAAAAATATAACGCGTTTTTGTAGAGTAGGCAACAATTTCTTTTTCGCCATCATAGTCTACATCCGCCACAGAAGGGGTAACAGCAGGTGTGCCGTCTAAGGTAACAGGCCAATTGCTGCTGAACTCCGACCCGTCAAGTTTCAGAATATGAACTTTCCCGGCAGGGGTCATCCGCTCGCAAACAATAATTTCCTTCAGGTTATCATCATCAAGATCTGAAATCACGGGTGAACAAATGATCCAGTGGTTGCTGAAGTTCACCGGCCAACCGGGCAAAACAGTTCCGTCTTTATCAAAAACATAAATACGCCCGTTGTTGGGACTGCCACCGGTAACCTGAACAATTTCAGGATAACCATCGTTGTTGATGTCGGAGGTAGAAGGAGGATAAATGGCAGTGCCTATAAGTGCTTGCTGCCATATAAGCCCTGTAAATGAATAAGCATAAATGGTGCTGTTGGCGGCAAAAATAATATCGGAAATGCTGTCGTTATTGATATCTTCGAGAGCCAGCCCGCGAAAGTTTTTAAACGAAGGATTTCCCACGGCAGCGACGGGAAAACCCAACATCTGGCTATAGAAATTCTTTTTATTTCCGATATGCGGAGAATTAACATTCCGTAATGACATTACCATGCTGTCGTTTATACTTGCCTGCTTCCATGTCTGCGATATAGCAGCCCAGGGAATAACAAATAATAAAGCGGTAAAATAAAATTTCCTCATTTCCTGTTCTTTTAGAAAAAAAAGATACAACAAGGCTTGTAAAAACCAGATGAAATTAAAAAAACGCTTGCAGCTTATCAGCTAAACAGCCGGCATCGCAGGGACATGCGTCACCGGCTTGTCAGTAGTCAGGGAAGAAACTATTTTCCTCCGAAAATACTTTTCAGTTTACCCAGAAATCCCCCTGAACCGGAACCTCCGGCCAACATGCCGATAACGCTTTCCAGGCTGAAACTGTTGTCGTTCGGGTCGTTGGTTTTGCTGACTAATTTCCCTAAAACCACAGGTATCAGCGATTTTACCAGTGTCCCGGCTACATTGCCATCGAGTTTGAACTTTTTCATCAGGTCGCCGGCTACTCCGTCCGAAATATTGCTGATCGTGGGGTTGTTGTTGAGATCGCCGCCATCGTTAAAAAGTTTTGTAATACTGTCCATCCCTTCGGTTCCGGCTATTCCTTTCATTTTGTCCATCAGGGATTTTGTGGCAGCTTTACACACAGCGTCATTTTTTTTATTGGGGATAGCAGGGTTGTTAATGATGGCATCGCCTGCATTTTCTTTTACTAATTTTAATAACTCTTCTAACATAGTTATAATTTTAAATGGTTAATCACACAAATATAAGAACAAAAATGTTATAATAATAATATTTCCAATTTATTTATTATTTTTTGAAAGAAACCTGTTAAGATTTAATCCGCAGTTGGGGGATATTTTATAGTTTTGCAGAAAATGGGAATTACCGAAATCATAATAATCGGAGTCGGTTTGGCAATGGATTGCTTTGCGGTATCTATCAGTTGCAGCCTGGGCAAAAACATCATCACAACACTCCAGACCTTCAGGATCGCATTCTTTTTTGCCTTGTTTCAGGCTTTGATGCCGGTTTTCGGATGGCTGCTGGGACTTTCGTTCAAAGGCCTGATAGCAGATTTTGATCATTGGGTCGCATTCGGATTATTAAGTATCATTGGCATGAAAATGCTTATTGAGGCATTCAAAAATGAAGATGAAAAGGATGTGCAGATCACGCGCCTCAAGGTTCTTCTGACCTTATCGCTGGCAACAAGCATCGATGCCATGATCGTTGGGATCAGCTTTGCGGTTCTCGAATTAAATATATTATTGACCATCGCGGTAATCGGATTTATAACATTCTGTATGTCCCTTTTGGGTATTTATATCGGAAAAAAATTTACCTTTATCAGTGCCAAAAAAGCCGAAATAATCGGCGGTTTGGTGCTGATCGGAATAGGAACAAAAATATTAATCGAACATCTGAATGTATAGATTATGCCACTAATAAGGATTACAAAAGAGTTTAAATTTGAAATGGCTCATGCTCTTTTAGGATATCACGGGCCATGCCGCAATATTCACGGGCATTCCTACTATCTGTATGTTACATTGATTGGCCAGCCTGTTAAAGATGACAAATCGCCTATAAACGGAATGGTCATGGATTTCACCGAGCTAAAACAGCTTGTCAGGACTGAAATCACTGATCAGCTCGACCATGCCCTTGCTCTCTATGATAAGACGCCTCAAAATATCCTTGATTCGTTAAAAGATTTTAATAATATCATTCTTCTTCCCTATCAGCCCACATGCGAGAATATGCTGGAAGACTTTGCCACGCGTATCCTGAAAAAATTACCCCATCACATCAAATTGCACAGTATGAAGTTATGCGAAACAGTAACTTCTTCAGCCGAGTGGTTTGCCAGTGACAACTTATGATAGTCATTGAATGACTAAAAACCATCAATTCTCAAATTTCCATAATAAGCATTCATCCGATGACTTATCAGGAAAGTCCGATAATATTCCCATCTTTATCAATATCAATATTTTCGGCAGACGGAACCTCAGGCAGTCCGGGCATACGCATAATTTCACCTGTAATAGGAATGATAAAACCGGCACCGGCAGCCATTTCTATTTCGCGGACTGTAACTACAAAATCTTTGGGCCTGCCTAAAAGATCAGGATTATCCGATAAAGATTTCTGAGTTTTAGCAATACATACAGCTAATTTATCCAACCCGAGGCTGTATACTTTCTGCATGTCTTTTTTAGCTTTTGGCGTATAATCCACATGTTCGGCACCATATATTTTTTTGCAGATAGTTTCTATCTTTTTTTCTACCGGCCAATCCAGTTCATACAGGGGTTTAAATTGCGCGGTGCATTGGTCGGCTACTTTCCCAACAGTTTCAGCCAGTTCAATGGCACCTGCACCTCCCTCTCCCCAGACATTAGCGACACAAGCAGGAACTCCCAATTCTTCACATCGTTTTTTTACAATTTCAATTTCTTCATCAGTATCGCTGGCAAACCTGTTGATGGCGACCACCGGGCAAATATTAAAAAGTTTCATATTTTCGATATGCTTCTCAAGGTTAGGTAAGCCGTTTTTAACAAGATCGGTATTGGGTTCTTTCAAAGTTTTAAGATCGCCTCCTCCATGATACTTCAGGGCACGGATAGTCGCCACTAAAACGACAGCTTCGGGATCAAGATCGGCATAACGGCATTTAATATCAAGGAATTTTTCCGCACCAAGGTCAAAGCCAAAACCAGCTTCTGTAACCACATAATCCGACAGCGATAATCCCATACGTGTGGCAATGACCGAATTGGTTCCCTGAGCGATATTTGCAAATGGCCCGCCGTGAATAATGGCAGGAGTATTTTCAATCGTCTGAACCAGGTTGGGAAGTATCGCATCTTTGAGCATAGCGGCCATAGCGCCGTTGACTTTCAGGTCGCGGGCATACACAGGTTTTTTATCATACGTATATCCGACAAAAATATTCCCCATTTTTTCTTTACAATGCTGCAGATTGTCCGAAAGGCAAAGTATGGCCATAATTTCTGATGCTGCGGTGATATCAAATCCTGTTTCGCGGGGCACACCCGACATCGTTCCTCCTAAGCCCACAATTATTTTACGCAGCGAGCGGTCGTTCATGTCCATAACACGTTTCCACAGAACAGTACGGGGATCTATTCCAAGGTTGTTTTTTTTATTTTGAATATTATTGTCGATAATGGCTGAAAGAAGATTATGAGTTTTTTCAATGGCGGCAAAATCTCCGGTGAAATGCAAATTGATATCTTCCATAGGCAGCACCTGCGAATATCCGCCGCCTGCCGCACCGCCTTTTACGCCAAAGACAGGGCCCATAGACGGCTCACGAAGCACCACGGTTGTTTTCCTTCCGATACGGTTCATCCCTTGTGCAAGCCCGATAGAAACGGTGGTTTTACCTTCTCCTGCTGGCGTGGGCGATATCGCCGAAACAAGGATAAGTTTGCTTCGTTTGACCTTTTTCAGATCGATAAGTTTCAACGGAAGTTTGGCTTTATACTTTCCGTAATACTGCAGGTCGTCTTCATCAACGCCAAGCTGTGAAGCGATCTCGCGAATATGAAGCATCTTGGCTTCGTGGGCAATTTCGATATCGGTTTTCATGGTGTGAATTTTAGTAAAGAGTAAAATTAGTAATTTATTCAAAAAACTTGATAGACTTTGTTTATTTCTTTTCTTTTGCTCGTCTTAGATTCGGGTTTTTCTTCATCCGATGATATTTGAAGTCATTAGACAAATATTAAAATTTTTATGTAGGTTTGTAAAAAAATAGCCCTGCATCCAATGAAAGTCAGCGGATTTACTTTTATCAAAAATGCCCTGATCTACGATTATCCTGTGGTGGAAGCCATACGCTCCATACTGCCTTTATGCGATGATTTTGTGGTTGCCGTCGGGAAATCTGATGATGAAACATACAAGCTGATCAACAATATTGATAAGAATAAAATAAAGATCATTGAAACGGTGTGGGACGAAACGCTCCGTGAAGGGGGCAAGGTGCTTGCAGCGGAAACAGATAAAGCTTTTGCAGGAATACCAAGCGATTCAGACTGGGCTTTCTATATCCAGGGTGATGAGGTAATTCATGAAAAATACTATGATGTTATCCGCGAAGGGATGTTGAAATATAAAGACCAGAAAGAAGTGGACGGCTTATTGTTTCATTACAAACATTTTTTTGGCTCTTACGACTATGTAGGCGCTTCGCCCAAGTGGTACCGGCACGAGATACGGATACTTAAAAACGACAAATCGATACGTTCTTTCCGCGATGCACAGGGTTTTCGTATCAGGGACAACCAATTGCTGCGTGTAAAGCCCATCGAGGCTTATGTCTATCATTATGGCTGGGTAAAAGAACCGGCGGCCATGCAGCGAAAGCAGGAAAACTTCAATAAATACTGGCACAACGATGAATGGATAGACCGGAATATTGAAAAGTCCGAAGCTTTTGACTATTCGAAAAACCCTGATTTTTTATTGCCTTTTACCGAAACTCATCCCAAAGTGATGGAAGAAAGGATCAAAGCAAAAAACTGGAAGTTCGATTATGACCCGAGTTACGACCACCGGTCGTTAAAAAGCAAAATGAAAGATTTCCTTGAAAAAAATTTCGGGCTTGATTTCAGTTACAAAAACTACAAAATCATTTAGGAAAAATTTTCATTTCCAAAATCTCTTAATCGCTTTATCTCTTATTCCCTAAATCTCTTAATCGCCTAACAATGACTCCTGACTTCTGACTTCCAACTTCTGACTTCTGACTTCTGACTCCTGACTCCTGACTTCTGACTCCTGACTTCTGACTCCTGACTCCTGACTTCTGACTCCTGACTCCTGACT
>CAZMPB010000150.1:0-7517 GCA_964567775.1 uncultured Bacteroidales bacterium | reverse complement strand
ACAAAGATAATAATTATTTTTAAATGTAAAGTTTATTTATTAACAGCCCCTTACTTTTTCAGCACAAATTATTTTGGGTTCTGGTTTGTACCTGAAAAAAATAAAAAAATGTGTTGCATTGAACATATCGGAATGAATTTTTAGAACCCGCCTTAAAACTATTATGTATGGGAATTAAAGATTGGTTTTTCGAGATAACACCTGACCCTGAAAAGGAAAATCCAAAACCTGTTGAAAAACCTTCAACAGCAGCACAAAACACGCAGCCGACTGTGGTGAATTTGCAATCAACAGCCATTCCCGCTCAGGATGCGGCAAAATTTGAAGCTCATTTTGATGAGTTATTTACTAAGGCAAACATACCCGGGCCGGATTATTATGAATTTGTAAAAATGGTACAGGCAATGGGCAACCTGACAGATGAGGTCAAATATGTTGCGGCATTCAGCGCCTTGATGGTGCAGGGCCTTTCAAAAATAAAACTTCTGCAGACAGCCCAGCAGTATATTGAAGTCATTGAGAACGACGAAAAACAATTTAATACTGTTTTAAACAACAAAGTTGTAGGAGAAATCAACAGGAAGAAATCCGATCTTAAAACCAACGGTGCTTCCATTAAAACCAAAGAAGAACTGATAGTACAGCTTCAGGCCGAAATAATCACCGACAAGCAGAATCTGGAGAAGCTGGCAGTAGAAATTGCCGCCGATGAAAAGCGATTCAATGAAAAAACGGTTATTTACAAAGCAGCCTGTGAAACCCGCAAAGCTATTATTAAAGCAGACATCGAAAAAATAAATAAAATCATAACTTAAATAAGCGGATGATATTATGGATACAAACGTATTTCCTTCAGCAGCAGGTGCTGAACAAAAAATAAAGTCGTACTGGAACAGGCCTGGCGGCAAAATAGGAACAATACTTGCGTTGGCCGGACTTGGAGTAGCAGGATATTTTTTAGTCCCGATACTTTTAACAATTACATGGAACTTTGTCAATCTTGCAATTGCTCTTGCAGTCGCGTTTGCGCTTTTCATGTTTTTATCCAATAAAAAGCTTTGGAGGGGGCTTTTCTATCTCTATGAAATAATCATAAAGAAATTGGTTGGATTTGTTATTGAGCTGGATCCATTCATTATTGCAGAAGATTATATCAAGGATATTGAAAAGGAACGTGAAAATTTATATGATAAATCACTTGAAGTTGACGGGCAGAAAGAAGCATTGGAAGCAAAAATAAAAGAAAAGAACAGGGAAAAGATAAAGCAGCTTGACATTGCTGCTGCTGCCCAGAAAAGCGGAATGACCATGGAACTGGCCAATGCCACCCGTCAGGCCCAAAGACTTGACCAATACGTCCAGCAGTTAACCCCCATCAAACAGAATCTTGAGAACGTAGGTAAGTACCTTCAACAGGTTCACAAAAACTCAAAATTCATGTTGGATGACATGAAAAATGATCTTGAGTTGAAGAAAGATCTGTACAAATCAGTTACCAAGGGAAACAATGCGCTTAAATCAGCGTTGTCGATATTCAACGGCAATACTGAAAAGAAATTGATGGTTGAACAAAGTATGGATTATCTGAAAGATGATATCGCAAAGAAATTAGCTTCAATGAAAAAAGCCATTAACTACTCATCAGATTTTATGAAGTCAATTGACCTCGAAAATGCCTCTTATCAGGCAGAGGGGCTTAGAATGCTTGAAGAATACAAGCCCGATGTGTTTCTTTTTAACAAGGGCGAAAGTCCTGAAATGGTTAAAGCCGAAGCAAATTCATCAGTCACAAAAGTGGATGCCTCAAAATATGAAGATCTTCTTTAAAATATGGTTTTATTAAATATTAAATTTCAATTTATTAACTTAAATAAAATAAAATGGCAATAAAAATTAAAACTGGCGGCAAAATAGTAATAGGATTGCTTATCGCCGGATCGATTTTAGCGGGAAAATTTTTTTGGTGGGATAAACGTCCTCACAAAATTGATAATTCGGAAACGATTAAAATCGGAGTGGTTACCTGGCCGGGTTACGCGGCAGGACAGTATATGAATAATGGATTTGGGCCCAATACGGATAGCCGTTTTTATAAGGAATACGGGATTACTGTAGAATTCAAAGTTCTGGATGATTTTCTTGCTTCACGTAAAGCTTTTGAAAGTGATGAAGTTAATCTTTTGTGGTGCACCGTTGATGCCTTACCAACTGAACTTGGAGCAAAGGGAACGATGGTCTCTTATGCCCCAAAACTTTTATTTCTTGCCGATTGGAGCAGGGGGGGCGATGCAATAGTTGTTCGTTCAGGTGTTGAAACCGGAGCTGATTTAAAGAATAGAACTATTGCCGTTGCACAGGGTACGCCGTCACACTCTTTTTTAATCGATTTCTTAAAAACCAACAACCTGACTCTTGAGGATGTTAAAGTTCAGTATGTAGCTTCAGCAATAGATGCTGCTAATTTGTTCAAACAAGGAGCGGTGGATGGCGCAGTGGTATGGTCGCCGGATGATGCAGATTGTGTGGCAAAGGTAACGGGATCCAAGATCATAGCAAGCACAAAAACGGCAACACACATCATTGCAGATGGCTTTTTTGCTAAGGAAGCATACATAGTTAAAAATGAAGAAAAACTGCAAAAATTATACGAAGGATGGATGGTCGGCGCCATGGAATTAAACACCAATAAAGACGGTGCAAGAGCAAAAGCTGCAAAGATATTAGCTGACAAATTCCAGATGAAAGAAGCAGATGCCCTGGCTTCAATGAACAATGTGAGATATACTACACACGGAGACAACCTTAATTTTTTTGGATTTGGTGATTCAAAAGCAGTAACCGGCGATGCACTGTATACAAAAATGGCAGGTGTGTATACACAATTAAAGATGGTTGAAAACCCAATAACATGGCGGGATGCATCCTACTCAAACATTGTCAGGAATTGCAAACTTACGGGAGCCGGACATGAAGCGGAACCTTCCATTACGTTCTCTGCAATTACTGAAGAAGTTAAGACAAAAAAGGAATTTTCCAACAAAAAGGTTACCATCAATTTCAAGACAGCTTCTTATACACTTACAAACGATGACAAATACACAATTATTAAAGAATTTGGAGATATTCTTAAAACGTATCAGGCGGCACGTATAAGAATAGAGGGCAACACAGATAATACCGGAAAGTATGAAACCAATGTTGACCTTTCATTGAAAAGGGCACAAGCTGTGAAGGACTTTTTAATTTCGGAATACGCTGTTGATCCCAATAGAATAATTGTTATCGGAAATGGACCGAAATTCGCTATTGAAGCCGGCGTGAAAGGCTCAAGTGAAGAATACAGAAGAACAGATTTTCAGTTAGTTGAATAATATAATATAGCTCGAACAAAAAGGGGAGAACAAAAGCCTCCCCTTTTTGTTTTTATTTATCTGACATGGAAAATTTGCCGGATAAAATAGAAATAGAAGTTTTTTTGAAAAGTTTTTTTGGCCGAATAAGGTTAACCGGAAAAAAGAAATATTACTTTTAACGATTCAATTGAACAGATAAAAAAAATCAAAAATGATTAAAGCATTATTCAAAATAGGTGGGGAATTAAATGCAAAGACATCTCTGATTATAGGGATAATGGGGTTTGTATTTATTGTGGCAGTCTGGATGTTGATTACGGATATTACAGGATGGGTAAAACCTGCAACCATACCCTCCCCGGTGGATGTTTTGGTATCATTCAAGGATCTTTTTGTAAAAGATCAGCTTTTGGACAACACATTTTATTCTATTAAACTCAATGTTCTGGGGTACCTGGAAGCGATTCTTATCGCGGTTCCTTTTGGCTTTTTGATTGCACTCATACCTCTTTTCAGGGGAATGTTCAGCAAGTACATCGATGCTATTAGGTACATTCCCATCACGGGGCTTGTTGGAATATTCATAGCCTGGTTTGGTATAAGTATCGGAATGAAAATCCACTTTTTAGCATTCGGGGTTATCGTATATCTTCTCCCCGTTGTTATCCAGCGGGTTTACGAGACTGAAAAGGTTCATCTGGATACCGTCTGGACACTGGGTGCCAACAGTTGGCAATTATTCACAAAAGTATATTTCCCATCGGTCATGTCCAAAGTGTTTGTTGACATAAGGGTGATTACAGCGATAAGCTGGACCTACATCATAGTTGCTGAAATGGTCAACAATGAAGGCGGCCTGGGTTCAATGATTTATTTAGCGGCGAAACAATCCAGAATAGATAAGATATTTGCAATAATAATATTTATTATTTTGATAGGTTTTCTTCAGGACAAGTTATTCCAGGCCCTTGAAAGATGGTTTTTTAAATTCAAATTTGTAAAAAAATGACAGCATTAACAGACAGCATCATCGATGATATTTTCACCCCGGAAACACAGGCTTCTTCAAGTTCTGGCCGCGCCAGGCAATACAATCCCGTCGACATAATCAATTTAACGGATATTGTACAGGAATACACTGATGGAAAAGAAAAGAGAATTGTTTTTGATAAAATGAACTTTAATATCAAGGATATTAAATCCGTTGGCCAGTTCACAGCCATAATTGGTCCAAGTGGCTGCGGAAAATCAACCATCCTGAGGTACCTCGCCGGGTTACAGAAACCTACCTCCGGAACCATTAAGATCTATGGAAAAGAACAAACTCCAAAAGACAGGATCGGGATGGTTTTTCAGCAATATTCATCGCTTCCATGGAGGTCAGTCATCGACAACGTAGCGTTACCGCTTGAGATAAAAGGAATTGACGTAAAACAGAGAAAAGAGATGGCGATGGAGATGATACAGTTGGTTGGCCTTGAGGGACATGAGAATAAATTTGCACAATATCCGATCTTGTCAGGGGGGCAGCTCCAACGGGTGGCCCTGGCCAGAAACCTGGTCACGAAGGAAAAAATTCTTCTTTTGGATGAGCCACACGGTGCGCTCGACATGAAAACGAAACTTGAAATGGACAACCTGCTTGCGGAAATCTGGCACAAAATTGTTGACCAGGATCCCACGTTCATTTTAGTTACTCACGATATATACGAAGCCGTCTATTTGTCGAATGACATCTATATTATGTCCGCCAATCCGGGAAAAATTGAGGAAATCGTTAACATTAACCTTGCTCACAGAAACCGGGAAATCAAAAGAACAAAACAATTTTTGGACTATGTTGGTTATCTTGAGGATAAAATGATGGCATTGAAAAACTGACCAACATAACAAAACATATGATATTTCTGATTTCGCTCCACACTTAAAACATCAAATTTTTTTTCGAGCCCAACAATAATGGTTATTGAAATTTTTTCTGTGAATTTGCAATAAATGAAATACATCATCAAACAAAAAGTTAGGTCACTGACTGAGCGCTTCAGCATAAAAGATGAACAAGAAAATGACAGGTTCTTTGTTAATTCAAAGTACTTTTCGCTGGGCAATAATCTAACTTTGGAAGATGCCGGCGGATATCAGTTATTCCATATCAAGCAGAAACTTTTTAAATTCCTTCCTGTTTACGAAATATTTAAAGGTGAGCAGTTATTTGCTGTTCTAAGAAAGAAGTGGTCATTCCTGAAACCCAAAATTGAAATTGACCAGAATGGCACGCCCTATTTTATTGCCGGAGATACCTGGGGGCATGAGTTTACGGTTTCGCGCGGCGATACGGTGGTGGCAGGTGTTTCTAAACAATGGTTATCCTTTTCAGATACTTACAGTGTGGATACCGCGGGTGGCGAAAATGATGCCTTTATCATTGTCATGGTGATATGCATCGACCAGATCCTGCATGATGACAAGCATTAAGAAATTGAAAATCGAAAATAAAAACAGGACACCATGTCCCTCAAAAAGTATTTACCTGAGTTTACCTCTTATTTTATACACTACAAAGGTAAACACCAGGTAAAATAAGTGTTTTTTATGTAGTGTATAAATGGGGCTGAAAATCAAGGTATTTAGCAATGGCATGAAAAATAAATATTGCCAAATCGTATGATTTAACTAATTTTATGCCTGCAAACAAAAAATATTAATGAAATCTAATTTTACAATCATGAAAAAGTTATTTACATTTTTAGCCATTGCATTATTCAATTTCGTGAGTTTTGCTCAATTACAGAACGGAGGTTTTGAAAATTGGAATAATATTAATTTTAGCCAGCCGAATCGTTGGTATACTTCTAATGCAGATGCCATAAAGAAGGTACAAGCACCTAACGTTACCCCGTTTACACCAGCTTATGAGGGAAACTTTTCTATTAAAATAGAGACAGTAATTCAAGCTTCAGAAATAATATTAGGCTCCATCATGAATTCCCCGAACCCAAGTAATGCTGTTGGCGGGTTTCCTTATACTATGCAACCGGATTCATTTTTTTGCTATGCAAAACTTGGAATTGTCCCGGGAGATACAGGATTATTGGTGGTTATGTTTAAAAATGGTGGTACACCAATAGGAGTAAATATGTTTAAAATCACAGGAAACAATCCAAATATATGGCAAAAATTAGGCTTCCAGTTAAGTCCGCTTTCTATTGCTCCGGATACTGTTATCATCGCTGCTTTATCAAGTAATATTTATAACCAACCTTGTGCGCAAAACGGGAGTTTCATTATATTTGACAGTTTTTCATTTAATACAATTCAACCTATTCCAGATGGTGATTTTGAAAACTGGACAACATTTAACATTGAAAATCCGGAAGGTTATAACAATCCGAATATTGATTGGGTTTTAAAAGGGCTACCTCCACCTGTTATTAAATCTTCCAATGCTTATGCAGGAAATTACGCTTTGCAAATTAAAACTCAGGCGTATTCCCCGACAAAAATATGGGATCAAATTAGTAGTGGAATTTTCGATGATAATATAATGGATTATAAAGGAGGTTTTGCCTTCTCCGTGCAAACCGGGAAATTAGTTGGATGGTATAAATATTCACCGAAAAATTATGGCGATTCGGCTGAAGTTTTGATTTATTTTCAAAATGGGGACACAACCTTTCATTTTCAGAAGATTTTTCTGAATGATACAAATACGTATACAAAATTCGAGATGCCGTTTAATTTAAGTTTAGTTCCTGATACTGCAATTATAACCATCTGTTCTTCAAAAAACCCGGCAGACCTATCAGATACCGGCAGCATTCTTATTATTGATGAACTTCAGTTCGAGATGGGTGGACATAACATCAGCGGAAAAACACGTTATCTGAAAAAGGCAACCGCAGGATACCCGGCGCCTAATATGCCCACATACATTGCTGCAAAATACGATATCGATAATGTAGAAGTGAAACTGAAATGCACGTGTGGATCGGTACTGGCAACCACTATGAGTGATGCTAACGGGGAATATCAATTTGCCAATGTCGCGGATGGAAACTATATGCTATCTTACGACCACATTCCTTATGACACCATGCAATACGTTAATCATGTGACTGCTGTTGACTTAGCTTTACTACAATATTATATAGGCCACGTTTGCCA
>CAZMPB010000149.1:0-7532 GCA_964567775.1 uncultured Bacteroidales bacterium | reverse complement strand
TGCCATCGAAACCGAAAGGTGAGTTTTTCCGCTTAAGCCAACAGCATCAGCTTCTTTTTTTAGGATTTCCGCATCAAGTCCGCGGGGAATATCGGGTTTGCAAAAATAATATGTGGCATTTTTTGGCAGCAGCTTAAGAATTCCGGGGATATCTTTATCGCTGACCATTCCAAACACAAAATGAAGTTTATCGAAATTCATTTGTTGTATCTGCTGAACTACCTGTGTCAATCCGTCTTTGTTATGCCCGGTATCGCAGATGGTAAGTGGTTTTTCCGACAATACCTGCCAGCGCCCTTGCAAAACGGTGTTTTTGATGACATTTTTCAAACCTTTGCGAAAAATTTTCTCATCAGTTTTATATCCTGATGAGTTCAGTTCGTCGCAGGCAGCAATCACAGTCTGAATGTTTTCCTGCTGGTATATGCCGCCCAGGGCGCAATACACGTCTTTCATAACTATTTTTTCACCTCGCTGGATGTTGAAAATACTGCCATAAGGCGGTTTATTGACAAAATGAAAATTCTCAGTCCGGTAAACAGCATCGGCAAATACAATTTTACTTTTGCTCTTTAAAGAAGTTTCTATAAATACCTCTTTGGTTTCAGCTTGTGTTTTTCCAATGATCACGGGTATTCCCGGCTTGATGATGCCGGCTTTCTCGACGGCAATTTTTTGAAGTGTATCGCCTAAAAACTGGGTGTGGTCTAAGCCGATATTTGTGATAATTGTAAGCACAGAACGGATAATATTTGTTGAATCGAGCCTGCCGCCCATGCCGGTTTCCACCACGGCGATATCTACTTTTTGTTCCGAAAAATATTCCATGGCAAGTTCGAAAGTGATCTCGAAAAATGATGGTTTAATGGTTTCAAAATCTTTATTATATTTTTTGAAGAATGATACTACTTTGCTTTTTGGAATCATTTTTCCATTGACACGGATGCGTTCGCGGAAATCTTTCAGATGGGGTGATGTGTAAAGCCCGGTTTTCAGGCCTTGTGTTTGCAATATGGAAGCGATCATGTGTGATACAGAGCCTTTGCCGTTTGTTCCGGCAATGTGCACAGAAGGGAAGTTCAGTTCCGGCCTCCCGCAGAGTTTGCTTAGGGCAAGGGTATTATCAAGCCCTGCCTTATATGCCGCAGCTCCGATGCGATGAAACATCGGCAGGCATTCATACATATAAGCAAGGGTCTTTTCGTACTCAGTCATCAGTTAAATAATTGGGTGAGCAAAATTATCGAAATAAAAATTGATTAACCCAAATTAAGGTTTAGAAATTTCAAAATCTTAATTTTGGCTTGCTATAATATTAAAATTACACCTCTTATAAATTCAAAAACTTTGAGGTAAAATGGCTGCAATCATCGTGCTTAATAACAGCTCCGACAATGATGCCGGGGCTATTAATATTTTTTCATAATAAATAAACAATAGTGGAATTATGTAATAAACAAAAATTTTTTTCACATCGTGTGTTATTTTTTGTTCTACTTGGTACAAACCATTTTCTTGGTATCTATTACTTTCCCATCAACAACTATGCTGTATGTGTACATTCCGCTGCTTAGGTTTGCTGCATATACTTTCAATACTCCGTAGCCAGAGCTTGTTATATCGACCGTCTTTATGATTTTGCCGTAATTATCCGAAAAAATCACCTGTGCATACTTTATATCTTCCGGAATAAAATAATTTATCGTGGTATTTTCGGCAAACGGATTTGGCACATTTTGATCGAGTACAACAGCCATGCGGTTTGCTAGTTCTACTTCTGTTACTGTCAATTCATTACCTGATGGATTAGCAAGATTTTTGTTGGTTGAATTGCAGCATTTATATAACATGACTTCCAATTGATTTAATCGATCGTTCATTGCCATCATTATCGAATCGTTTCTTTTTTCCAGTTCGATTATTGCTGAAACGATAATAGGTATAAACTTGGTTTCGTTTATTGTAAGAATGGTTCGCTCCGGAGCAATTACATTGCCTGAACTATCCTGCATTTCTTTGATGGTCTTTGCTTTTACCAATTCAGGAAAAATGTTCTGAACCTGTTGTGCGCTGAACCCATACTGGTTGCCGGCAGGCAGAGGAATATTATCAATACCTTGGATATAGTGGAATGTATAGGGCTTAACCTGCTTTAACAGATAATATGCGTTATTAATGGGCTGCATATTAACTTTTATCGATGAATCCGAACCTGTCCAGACAGCCCCCGGAATATAAGCCTCTCCAGTTACGTTTAAGTCACCATTAATGTCTAACAGTGCTGGACCATAACTCCCTTCAGCATTATACACATCGTAACCAATTGTTATTTTACCGCCATCTTGTGGTACATATACCGCAGTATAATCCCTACTTGGAACTTGAAACCAACCGGCAATTGTACGTATTCTTTCGGTTATGCTTTGTATCCCTATAGCCCTGCTTGCAACGCTTGCTGTATTGTCATAATTGGTAACAAGAATACCTTTTGTAGCCATTTCGTAAGATTGTTGCAAAACTTCTAATTTTGCTTTTGGTGTGCAATCATATAGGCCAATTCCAACATTGTTAACATCGGCTCCTTCTTCATTACCTTCAAATATATAATTATGATTATGCAATCTTATCCACGAATCATAAGGCAATGCGGCAGCAGGGTCTGTTCCCGCACATTCAAAAAACTGATTGCCGTTTATGCCGCCCTGTTTACGCCATAAAACACCATTACCATCTATTGTAACAACATCAAAAATATTTGTTGTAATTGGCATCTGTCTTATACGGGCATTACCATCAACATCAAGCCTTTGAGTCGGTTGCTGATTAAGTCCTGCAACTGTATAATCGCCAATACCGAAATATCCATCGGGTGTAAATCTGCCTACTTCCAAACCATCATTAGAAGTTATTCTCGGGTCAACTCCAGTGGCGCCTGCATAGCCAGTGAAAATAAAACTTAGGTTATCAGGCCCCTGCCCAAAGGGATATTGCAAATCCAGATGATGATTATCGCCCCAGCAAATCACGGCATCTGCATAATCACCGGCGCCATCGTTTTTATTTTTAATACCCAAATATAAATGGTCGGTATATTCGCAAACAAACATTCCAACATTCATCCAGTCGCGCCAGCCATCAGCGGTTGACCATCCATTTAATATTGTGCCGGTATTATAGCCAATATGCATCAAACTTCTCGGGTAAGTAATTGGATAATCGCCATCCTGACAAATTGATATCCTTGTTGAGTTGGTTGGAATACCCTGTCCTTGAGGTACATTTGGCTGCCCTATTGCTGTTATACGCATACGTTCACCGTCTGTTATTCCGCCAGGAGAATTATCATAATCCGTATAAAATATCATTGGCTTGTTTTCTTGTTGTCTTAAATTTGCATTACCTGTACCTCCTTCAATTCCTATGCGAAAACCATCTGTCGCCAACTGGCCTGTTACGGTTTGATTGGTAATCTGAAGCCAGGAATCTGCATAATATTCCTGATTAATATGCAGGGTTTATTGAGGCTGCTGTGAATTATTAAATCTCGGGCCTATACCAACATTCCCTATAGCAGTTAATCGCATAATCTCGCGACCATTCGGGTGATCTCCATTTAAATCATTGTTTCCTGAACCTGTATTATTTGTGAAAAGAAACAACATATTGTCTGGCCCGTAAGAAGATGTACTATTATCACTCCATAAAAAAACAGCATCTGTAACATCATTAGCGTTTTTCTTAGGACCCACATACATAAGGTCATCGTTTGAAGTGATAGTTATCCCTGTTTTCATCCAGGTTCTATAGCCAAATTCCTGTACCCAGCCAGTGTTATTATCACCGTTTAAATGCAATAATGAAAATGGACCTTTGAAACTCCAAAGTTGACCACCGTTTACGTTATCATTTGCTCCTATACCAACATAGCCGCTGGTGTTAACACCATTTGCCCAGCCAAAACCGTTGATGGGATATTGGGTTGTGCTCGAAAATGTACTACTTATTTTCATGCGATATGCCCCATATGTTTCGATATAAATCGGCGAATTGTAGTCATTGCTAAACCCAAAAATATTACTACCAACTGGATTGGCACCATTGTATTGATTACCAGTTCGTGACCAGTATTGATTTGTGGTTGCCGATGTTTGCCCATAAGGCGGAACCTGTGCAACAACAATAGTTGTTGCTAATAAAAAAAATAAAAATATTAGTTTTTTCATGATTCGGTTTTTTTCACCTAAGCAGATGAAAAGTGCCATGCAGTTCATATTCTTTTCCTTCGCCTCCTTTGGCATTTATTATATAAAAATATATGCCAGCGGGGCAGTTGTTACCCTTATATTTGCCATTCCACCCTTGCATTATATCATCCCATTTATAAAGTTCCGAACCCCAACGATTGTATATATAGGCATCAAACTGAACAATGGATTTTTGTTCAACTCTGAATATATCGTTATAACCGTCATTATTTGGAGTAAAAACATTGGGAATAGTAATTTCAGATTCGACCTCTTTTAATAAAATTCCATCAATATATAAGTATGCGTAATCATCAGGCCAGTCTCCATGAAGTAAAACCATATCGGTTTGACTGGCAGGATAAAAATTACCAATAGTAAGATAACATTCACCACCTTCGGCAATAAAAGTTCCAGAAATTTTTGTCCAGTTAACAGTATCGGTAATTAATTGATGGTGCGGATTTTCAATTTGTGGTTGGGCAATTATTGGTGCTGCATCTGTTCTCGAAACAGGATAGGAGGTAAAAAGAGCGCCTATTTTGTCAATTAAAATGCCATAGACTTCCCCCCTGCAAACATAAAACTCAAAATAATATTCTTGTCCTTGTTCTAAGCATGAATTGAGTTTAGTTTGTATATATTCGCGGTAATCTTCATTGGGGTTATAGAAATCGTCATAAAAAGCAAATATTCCGCAATAGGCATTACCATCAAGTGGAAATTGAACACCTGCAAAATTAGAGGGAATATGGATATCTGCTGCTATAGGTGCACAAATATTTAAGTAATCAGCAGTACCTTCAGTTGGCAAATTCCAATATTTACATCTTTCTAATTGGGGATCACCTGGATGAGATCCATTTGTTGGGCAAGTATCGTATTCTTCAAAACCCGCATTAGGCACCAAATTTAATTGTTGACAAAATACTTGTATTGTAATACTAAGGGAAAAAAATATTAATATATACTTTTTCAAACGCTCAGATAGGTTAAAAAAAAATTAAAAAAACATACGGTGATTTACCGTAACGGCAAAATTTATTTACCGATTTTTTGGTTTAATTTTTCTTTTTTTTGCTGCCGGCGCAGCTAAGTCGGAAATGGTTTAAAGGGTTTTTTGTTAGTCTGTAATAAGAGGTATTGTATTGTATTGTATTGTATTGTATTGTATTGTATTGTATTGTATTGTCAATGAAAAATGAAAAGTTGAGAATGAAAAATTTTTAAAAAGGAATGATGTATTTTTCATATCTTTATTTTAGGGTTGTAAATATAATACAATTTTTTGCGTAAGTCAACAAAAAGTTAAAAAAAATTCAGTAATGTTGCATTTCGAATTTGGCAATAAGCATTTCTAATGCATAATTGGGGTTTATGCAATTTTCCTGCTGAATTCGCATATTTTCGCAGCTTTTTTTGCAGTATAAACAACCTTTTGACCTTTATAAGGATAAGGTGAAGGGCAGCAATCGTGTATAATATATGGAATGATAATATAAATTAAGCAAAACTTATGACATCTGATCCGCCGGGGCGGGACTGCCTCCCGACTCCCAACTCCCAACTCCCAACTCCCAACTTAATTCAAATTAACAAAGTTATAAGTAATCGTTCCTTTTTGTTCTTCTGGAGCAGAGGGTTTTGCATCAAATTTCGAGCGTTTGGCGGCATCCTCGGCGAGTTTCCATAAAGCGGTGCTGGTAGTTGTTGAGCCTCTTCCGCCTGCCTGTACTTTTGTGACATTACCATTTTTATCTACCCAGATGTTAACAACTACCAGGCCTTCTTCTTTGGAATTGTAATTTGGCTTTGGCAATGATTTTGATTTGCGGTCGGAGAGTTTAAAAGAAATCCCGTCTCCGTAAGGGCTGTTGCCATTGTAGTTATCAGAGTTTGGGTTGCCGTTTGGGTCTCCCTGGTTGCCCGGGTTTCCGGTAATGCCCTGAGACCCTCCATTGGTATTTTTATTCTTATTGTAAGCGATTTTTTTATCAATATTTATTTCTTCCTGTGGCGTGGTGTTTTTGTTATTGTTTTTATTGTTCAGGGTGGCGCTTTCCTCGGTATTCTGGGTGATATTTTCATCCGTGTTATTGGGGTTGGTGTTATTTGCCGATTGTTCTGAAAACGGGTCCACCGGTTCAATGTCTCCCATACCGTCATCGCTGTACCCAAGGTTCACTTCCACGCCTTCTTCTTCGGGAAGGGGCAGGGGAGTTGTAAAGCCAAAAAATATAAAACACACTAAAAGCAAGGCGTGAAACAATAAGGTTCCTGCAATTCCTCCTTTTTGATATTTGTCTAGTTTCATGGCTTTTCGTATTTATTTTTTATACGAATAATTATTTGATAGGTTGTGTTGCCAGAATTACTTTGTGTTTTGCGTGGTATTTATCATTAATCTGGTTTACCGCATCAATCACATTGACCACATACTGCACGGGTACGGATTTGTCTGTTCTCAGTACGATCGTTGCATCGGTTTGGGTGCCAAGTTTAGCCTGTATGGACGGCACCAGCGAAGCCTCAGCCATGGGTTTGTCTTCAAGAAAATACTGATACTGATCGTTGATATAAACGGTGGTGGTCTGTTTGGCAATGGTTTTACTGTTGCTGTTGGGTAAAAGCAATTTTATAGCATTAGGGCTTACTAGTGTGGAAGTAAGCATAAAAAATATCAGCAGCAGGAATACCAGGTCAGACATGGACGACATGCTGAAATCCGCACTTACTTTGTTTCGCATCTGAATGGCCATGGTTTCAGGTTTTTAGTTTGCCGGTTCGTTTAAAAGATCCATAAATTCCGATGCTCTTAATTCGAGCATATTCACAATTTTCTGAATTCGGGCCACGATGATGTTATAACAGAAATAGGCGATGATTCCAACAATCAGCCCTGCAACGGTGGTTACCATGGCTTCATAAATACCTCCTGAAAGAGTCGCTATTTCAATGTTGTTTCCCGCCTTTGACATATTATAAAAAGCTCTCACCATTCCGGTGACCGTTCCGAGAAAACCGAGCATGGGCGCACCCCCTGCCGCCATTGCAAGGAGGGTTATCCTTTTTTCCAGCTTCGCGATTTCCTGTTTCCCCACATTTTCTATCGTTACGTTGATATCGCCCATTGGTTTGCCTAGGCGCAGCAATCCTTTATGCAGCATCCGGGCGATCGGAGTATCGGTGTTTTTGGAAAGCGATATGGCAGCATCCAGTTTGCCCTGATGTATAAAATCCCTGATATTATTCATAAAAGCGGGGTCTTCTTTGGCGGCTTTTTGTGTA
>CAZMPB010000148.1:0-7549 GCA_964567775.1 uncultured Bacteroidales bacterium | reverse complement strand
AGCCAATCTTGCCTGCTGCAAAGCCAAGGCCTGCAATGTTCTTGAAGCAGATATAAAAACGATAGTAGAAAAAAACTATCCGAAAGGAAATGTAGTTTTTAAAGAGATCAAACTTGCGGAAGAAAGCAATAAAGCCCTGGTGGAAAAATATCAGGCAGGCTCGCAAACCGTGGTAATTGTGAAGAAAAAGAAGAAAAATGAAACCAGCATCAATGTTACGGATATCGTAAAAAATTACCTGCTGTACCAGAATAAAGAAACTCTGGAAAAAGAGCTTGTAGCCCAAATTGACGGCTTGTTAAAATAGCCACTATGGAGACCTTACAAAACTGGCTGGATGCCACTAACGTCCCCTTTCTTACTGCCTTTATTCTGGGTATTATGACCGCTATAAGCCCCTGCCCTCTTGCTACCAATATCACTGCCATCGGATTTATCAGCAAGGATATTGAAAATAAAAGGAAGATCTTTTTCAACGGCTTGTGGTACACCCTAGGCAGGGCGATCAGTTATACAACACTCGGCATCATCCTGTATTTTGGCGCCAGCACATTTCATATCGCCAGGTTTTTCCAGGCGAATGGTGAAAAATTTCTCGGGCCACTGTTAATCATTGTTGGTATTTTGATGCTGGATATTTTCAGATTCAGGATCCCCGGCCTTGGCAGTTTCGGGGATAAAATGCAAAACCGTAAGACAAACAACTGGTGGAGCGCCCTTTTGCTGGGAATAGTCTTTGCCCTGGCCTTTTGTCCTTACAGCGGCTTACTCTATTTCGGCGGACTGATTCCCATCACCATCAGCAGCCCTTCCGGCTTGTTTCTGCCAATGGTTTTTGCCTTTGCTACCGCTCTGCCCGTGATTATTGTGGCCTATCTGCTGGCATTCAGCATTTCCAGTTTGGGAGGTTTTTATAATAAAGTAAAGGTCTTTGAAAAATGGTTCCGGAGGATTATTGCTGTAGTCTTTATTTTTGTTGGCTTCTACTATGTTTATATTTTTTACTTTCAGAATTTAATGGAATAATTTTTTTAATACATATTTCGTGTATTTGCAAAATTTATACTGAGCGGGCATAAACTGAACTTCTAAAACAACACAAGTATATTTCAATTAGATTATTACATATTAAACAAATCGCAATTTATGCCCAATCGAAGTATAACAAAACAACTTAATACCGGATCGTGGATAAAAAAATATGATTTGTTTCCGGATTTAAATCGTAAATATTAAAAAATGACAGATATTTTTTCTGACTTGGGCTTTGCCGGCAACGGCATCCGGCATATCTCGGCAAGAGAAGCGTTTTCTGCTATTTCCAAAGGCGCTATACTTATTGACATCAGGGAAGAATACCATACATCCATGAAGACTTTTAAGGTGGATAATTATTTTATTTTACCCCAGAGCATTTTTGAGGAAAACATCATCAATCTTCCTAAGGACTGCCCCCTGATTATTGCTGATGCCACCGGATTGCACAGTAAAGCAGCCGTTGAGCAAGTACTGAAAAACGGTTTCACTTTGGTGGCAAATCTTGCAGGCGGCATTATGGATTGGGAACGCGATGGATTTCCGGTTGAAAAAGACCCGTCAGCACAATTGAGCGGTCAATGCCCATGTATGTTAAAGCCTATGAACAGGACAAAGAAAACGGATTCACTGTAAGATCAACAAAAAAATCATTGCTTGCAAAATTATGAGTATGCAAGAAACACATATGAAAGAATTAGCCGGACGGATATACAAATTCATTGAAAAATATGCAATGGTATCCCCTGCTTATGATGGGACTAATGAAAAATATACAAACTATGATGTTCGTTCGCTATTGGCCTGTGCTGATAAACTTAGTAAAGGAGAAAAATCCGGGAGGTGTGCTTCTTCATGGAAGTGCATTTGTGCTTATGAGCCAAGATGGTCGAAAGAAGGTGAAGCGGAACATGACGAAATGATGTGCGAGTTATACAAGTTAAGTGAAAATTGATTTTCAAAAGTATTTAATTGTCACAGCAGGAAAATAAACATTTCAGAATAAAAAAAATCTCAAGAAGCACTTAACAAAATAAATCAAAAATGAAAAAATCAATATTACTATTTCTTGCAATGATGCTGATGTATACATACATCTCAATGGCGCAAAAATCCATTAACGAAGAGTATCCAATCGCAATGGGGCATATACAAATCAATAAAACGCAAATCGCTTTTAACACCATAAATAACACAGATGTAAGGATAGATACATTAAAAATAATTAATGTAGGGGAAAAGGAAATATCCATGAGTTTCTCTGATTTACCGGCACATATCACGTGTAAGCTGATACCTGAACTATTATCGCCTAAACAAAAGGGAATAATAGTGTTGACCTATGATGCATTAAAAAGTCATAATTTTGGCTCTGTTTACGAAAGAATCAACATATCAACCAACGACAGTGTTCAACTTCAAAAGCCATTGGATATCACTGTAAGTATCGTTGAAGATTTTTCGAAATTGACACCGGAACAATTGCAAAATGCAGCAAAGATCAAGTTCGAGAACACCACCTATAATTTCGGAACTATTAAAGAAGGTGAAAACATAGAAACGGATTTCAAATTCACGAACGTGGGAAACAACGACCTTTTTATCAGAAGGGTTAAGCCAAGCTGCGGCTGCACTGCGACCCATATTGAGAAAACTCAAATAAAAAAAGATGAAGGCTCGCTTATCCATGCCACAGTTGATACCAGAGGCAGAGCAGGCGAGTTGAACAAAACAATAACCGTTGTTTGTAACGATCCTGTTCAGTCTACGACTGTTCTGTCCATAATTGGAAAAGTTGAAAAAATATCGGAAACACCAGAAAAAAATAAGAAGAAATAATCAATAGAAGGTGATGTCATCGAATGGAACTTTTTTATTATTTAAAAAAATAGGAATTTGATTTTAGTAATTTGACTTAAATAAATGGAGGCTGATCATAAATCATATTTTGCATCTTCAGGATTTTCTTCTGCAGGTTTTTTAAACCCTACGCCTGCTGAAGCTTACGCTGAATCGCAAAAAAATGCGGTAATTGTTGATGTCGGAGAGGAAGAACTTACAGAATACAAACAATTTGAGGCCCCCCAACCCATTTTTTTACCAAACTCCCGATTGCCGGAAAAATATTCAGAATTACCTTTGGACGTTCCGCTTATCATTGTTGATTCTGCAGGCCTCAGAAGCAAAGCGGCTATGATATTCCTGGCAAACAAAGGTTTTAAAAATATGGCTAATCTGGCAGGCGGCATTATGGATTGGGAACGCGATGGATTTCCGGTTGAAAACAACCCGTCAACACAGTTGAGCGGCCAATGCCCTTGTATGTTAAAGCCTATGTACAGGACAAAGAAAACTTAAATGGTAAATAAGTAGAAAAATAAGTAAAATTGTTACTTAAAAATCAAATTATGTCAGCATCACAAAAACCCGGTTTTATTATGTGCGTTTGCACCGGAAAATGTCCCGGATTTTCGCAAATGGATATCTGGGACTTTATAAACAGAGTAAGGATAGAATTGCCTGTTGAATATGGATTTATTCATCCGCAACTATGCGAGGAAGACGGCGACCGGTTTTTAGCTGATTACCTGAAAGCACACCGCAAAGTTGTCATCGGAGCTTGTGCCCTGAACATGCAGCGCAAGATGTTCAAGGATGCTTTTGCGGAAGCCGGCCTTGATATAAACAAAGATTTAACGGCTATTGATGTACGCGACATGACTACCGACCAGGCCGTTGAAAAAGTTAGTGCAGCCCTTGAAAAAATGGAGGAAGAGCAATGAGCGAAACAACATTCATGGGCGTGGAACGCGATAAGATAGACTGGAAACCTACCATAGATTACAGCAAATGCGATTATTGCATGGAATGCACAAAATTCTGTCCACATAGAGTTTTTGAAGTCAGGGAAAATGAAGAGATCAAGTTGATCGTCAAAAATCCGAATAACTGTGTTGTTTTTTGCAGGGCATGCTCCAAGATTTGCGGTCCCGATGCACTGTCCTTTCCCGATAAAAATGCCACAACCCAAAGGATCAAAGAAATAAGAAAGGAGGAAAAAAATGGTTGAAAATTATGCCATCCTTCCATGCAACGGCCTGGATAAATGCGCCGGAGTAATTGCAGGGGAAATCGCTATAAAATTATGTGAGAATGCTAGAAATGAAATTATTTGCCCGGTATTTTACAGGATTGCTGATGCCAAATACAATAAGATCGCTGGCGAGCATCCACTTTTGGTCATAGATGGTTGCCCTACAAGGTGTGCCAGCAAACTTGCAGCCGAAAAAAACCTGAAAATTTCTCAAAGAATTTTAATAACAGAGGAAGCTAAAAACCACCATATTGAATTAAACAGCGGCCTCAGGATTCTGGAAAACGAAAAATCCTTAATTGAAATTATCCTGAATAGACTAAACAAAGCCGAAGCAAAACCCACACAGGTTTCAGTGGAAACAACGGCTTCATATAATTTCGATTATGAAACTTTTCAAAATGGCAAATTCATTTTCAGGGTACCTAAAAACCCGGAAATTTATTATAACGAAAATGATTGCTGGGCTTATGTTGTTGGAAACCGCGCCAGGATTGGCGTTACTGATTTTGTTCAACAGAACCTTTCAGATATTTTATATTTTACGCCCCCTGAAATAGGGGCAGAAATTGACCAATTCGGCGAAGTTGGCGACATCGAATCGTCAAAGGCGCTTGTTGCTCTGATTTCGCCTGTAAGCGGCAAGGTGGTTACCATAAATGAAACGCTGGTGCAAAAGCCGGAAATGATCAACGAAAACCCTTACGAATTGGGCTGGGTAGCCGAAATTGAACTGGCAGATTTTGAAAGCGATAAAGAACTCTTAATCGGATTCGATGCGTATTTAAAAATATTAAAGAAAAAAGTGGAGGAATCAAATGGATAAAAAAGTGAAAGTGGTTCCATGCAGTGGCATTGGTAAGGTTTTCGGGCTTATGGCGCGGGAAGCTGCTTTAGAAACGGTCATAGAATTGTGCCCGGAAAAATCAGAAACCGTTTGTCTCGCCTATTTAGTTACTGGCGAGAAAGAAGCTAAGGAAAAAATTGAAGGCTGCGATTGCATCACTGTTGACGGTTGCCCGAAAATGTGTGCTGCAAAAAATGTGTCCTTATCCGGTGGAATAGTCATAGAAGAAATAAAAGTCCTCGACACGGTGAAAGAACATAAAGGTAAGCAATTCGGCTCTCCCACACAGATCAATGCTGATGGAGAAACCGTAGTAAATGAAATCGCAGCGAAGATCGCGAAAATAATTAATGAAAAAAATAAGGAGGGCAATTCATGTCAGAACTAAAAGTAGGTATATTATCATGCAGTGGAGAGGAATGTCTCGGAGGAACTATTTCAAGGCTCGCCACGAGAAAAGTTCTTGAAGAACTTAAATTTGTTGACACAGTTACACTATGTCTGCCGTTATATCTGGCCGGAGGCAAAGAGGAAAGGAACTTTGCAAGAGTGTTCCCGACCATATCCGTTGATGGCTGCAACAAACTATGTGCAAAAAAAAGCACCGAAAAATACAGCGGCAAGATCAACAGTTCTGTAGATGTTTCTGAAATCATAGGCATTGAAAACGCGCTGAACACAAAAACATTAAGAAATAAGGACCTTACGGAAGAACATTTTCAAATGGTTGAAAAAGTTGCCGGCGAGATAGTAAAAGCGATCAGCAACATCGGTCCTGATGCTTACTCAGGAAAAACTTTCAAAGGATGCTCTTGTGGCGACAAATAATACAAAATCACATCTCATGAAAATATTAATCATTTGCACAGGGAATACCTGCCGCAGCCAGATGGCAGAAGGCTTTTTGATATCTTTTGATCCCAGGCTTGAAGTGTTTTCTGCCGGCACCAGGGCCGAACAAAAAGTAAATCCTTATGCTGTAAAAGCTATGGCAGAAATTGGGATCGATATTGCCAATCAGTACCCAAAACAAGTTGATATTTTTCTTAATGAAAATTTTGATTATGTAATCACCGTTTGTGACGGAGCCAAAGAAATATGCCCCATATTTACCGGCAAGGTTATTCATCGCCTTCATATGGGTTTTGAAGATCCTGCAGAGGCAAAAGGCAACGAAAAAGAAATCATGGAAGTATACCGAAAAGTCAGAGATCAAATGAAAGAACAGTTTTATACATTTTATCTGTCAGTTAATAGAATGAACACGCCATGAAAGAAGGCTATATTACCGGAACTATTAAAACAATATTTGGATCTGTTCCCTTGGTTTCAACAGTCTGGAGCCGTTCTGATATTTGGCAAACCATCAAGGTCAGGTGGAATCTGGGCCGCATGAACTATAAAGTTGAACCGGGATTATACGCAACAGGAAATCCTGATTCAAACTCCGATGTTTTTGTTTCAGCAAATTTCAAATTAAGTTTTGACCATTTGCGGCGTGCTTTACACGGGATAAATGCGTGGATACTTGTCCTTGACACCAAAGGGATCAATGTGTGGTGTGCCGCCGGCAAAGGTACTTTTGGAACAACTGAACTGATAAACAGGATAAA
This sequence comes from uncultured Bacteroidales bacterium, assembly GCA_964567775.1. Taxonomy (GTDB): domain Bacteria; phylum Bacteroidota; class Bacteroidia; order Bacteroidales; family CAIWKO01; genus CAIWKO01. The sequence goes on along the minus strand of CAZMPB010000148.1, from coordinate 960 downwards.
GATTCACGCACTGTTAAATATCGTTGACCACAGAAATATTATAGTTCCACAACTGGGAGCTGTAGGTGTTTCGGCACATGAGGTAAAAAGCAAAACAGGATTCAGGGTGATTTACGGCCCTGTCCGAGCCGATGATATAAGGTCATTCATTGAAACGGGTTATAAAGCAACGCCTGAAATGCGCCGGGTGAATTTTCCGCTAAAAGACCGGATAAAATTGATCCCCGTTGAAATAACTTATGGCAAATATTACTTGTTGTTCATACCGGCTTTATTCTTTATATTGGCAGGATTTAGCGCTAAAGGATACACCGTTGATGCCGCATGGCATCATGGCGGCAGAGCCGTCATTAATTTATTCTCCTCTTATATAGCAGGATGTGTTTTAACTCCATTATTTTTACCATGGATTCCTTTTAAAAGATTTTCACTAAAGGGCCTAATTGTTGGATGCCTCATCGCAACATTATTTTTATTCCTGAATTTACTCGGAAGTCATATTATTGAAATTATCTCATGGTTCCTGATCATGGGTGCGATCGCATCTTTCCTGGCAATGAATTTCACAGGTTCATCAACTTTCACCTCCCTTTCCGGTGTTCAGAAAGAAATGAAACTTTCGCTTCCTCTACAAATAGGAGCAGCAGCATTAGGACTTATTGGATGGATCATAACAAGATTTATATAAAATGAACGGATTGACTTATTTAAAGAATGTAGTAAGCCTTGAACTTGACCAGCAAAAATGCAATGGATGCAAGATGTGCATCACCGTTTGCCCGCATGAGGTTTTCGGGTTCCGGGATAAAAGGGCTTTTATCAAAAATAAAGACCTGTGCATGGAGTGTGGTGCGTGTGAAAAAAATTGCCCTGAAGGCGCTATCAGCGTAAGATCTGGGGTTGGTTGCGCTGCCGGTATTATCAACGGAATACTCAGAGGGACGGAGCCAAGCTGTGATT
>CAZMPB010000147.1:0-7587 GCA_964567775.1 uncultured Bacteroidales bacterium | reverse complement strand
ATGTTTTTTCCTCCAAGTCAACTATTTTTCTTCCCGAGGAGGAATTAATAGGTGATGTCCGTTGTTTTCATTGCGATAATAGTTTGCTGGTGGAAGATAAAAAATGTGGCCGCTGCGGCACCGCCATCGCCAAAATCATCGTCAGCGCACGTACAAAGATGATCGACTTTTATATTTGTTCCAGAAAAGGATGTACCTGGCATGGCCTGAATGAAAGCGACTTGGATGATATACGAATGGAAGACAGCGTCGAATGGTAATAAAAAAAACATAAATATGAACCAATTTAAATCCGTTGATGAAATCCTTGATTTTGCTATAGATGCAGAACAGGATGCCGTAGAGTTTTACACTAAACTGGCAGAGAGTACCCATAATTTGCAGATGAAAACCGTTTTTGGGGAATTTGCTCAGGAAGAAATGAAGCATAAAGCCAGGCTGATGGGCATCAAACAAACCGGGATCATGGAATCCAGTAAAGAAAAAGTCATGGATATGAAGGTGGCTGACTATATGGCTCATGTTACTGTTTCGCCCGATATGACTTATGCCGATGCGCTGATTGTCGCCATGAAGAAGGAAAAAGCTGCTTTTAAATTATATTTAGCCTTATCCGAAAGGGTTGCTGACTCATCAATGAAAGCATTGTTTTTGTCATTAGCTCAGGAAGAATCAAAGCACAAGCTTCGCTTCGAGATTGAGTATGATGAGAATGTGTTGAAGGAGAATTGATGGGAGGTTAGGAGGTTAGACTGTTAGACTGTTAGACTGTTAGACTGTTAGACTGTTAGTAGGATAGACTTTTAGGCTGTTAGGCTGTTAGGAGGGTAGGAGGTTAGGCTGTTAGGCTGTTATTATTCTCCGATAATTTTAATAAGTACTCTTTTCCTCCGCCTGCCGTCGAATTCGCCGTAGAATATGGCTTCCCAGGGGCCAAAGTCTAATTGGCCGTTGGTAATGGCTACTACGATTTCGCGGCCCATGACCTGTCGTTTCAGGTGGGCATCTCCGTTATCTTCACCAACATTATGGTGGTAGCCATCACGGCTGTAAGGCGCCAGTTTTTCGAGCCATTCCATGTAATCTTTGTGCAGGCCGGATTCGTTATCGTTGATGAATACACTGGAAGTGATATGCATGGCATTTACCAGGCAGAGGCCTTCCTTTATTCCACTTTCGCGGATTGCCTGCTGTACATCTGAAGTGATGTGAACAAACTGATACCTTTTTTCGGTATTGAACCAAAGTTCTTTGCGGTAGCTTTTCATTATTTTATTTTTTCATTTAATTTTGATAGCAACTCTTTTTTTCGTATTTCAAGAGATGATATTTTAGACTTTAGTTCTTTTAGTTCTTTGTCAATTTTCTTTAGTTCTGTTCGATTTTTATTTTCCTGCAAATGATTGATTCCATGAATTTCTATGACATATTTTTCAACTTCACTTCTTAATAATCTATACCAAGGGTTTTCATAAATGTAATTCACGCGAAAATGCAATTTTCCTTTATTAATTCCCTCGACAATTTCATCTTGTGTAAGTTTATATTCTTTTCGCGCTGATTTGTCGCTAAGGGTTTCTCCCTTTATTGTCCATAATTGTTCGTCTATTTCTTTCATAAAATGGGTTGTTTTATTACTATTTACTTACTCTTATTTACCTGGTTAGTTTTGTTATTGAAATATGGTTTCATTGGCTTGGCTTTGACGATATGACGGCTTACTGTCAAATTACAAACGTTTGCAATCACTTACAAATATAAAGAAATATGCAATAAAATCTTTTACTGATGGAGCAAATGCGAATTCCAGCTTGTTTTTAATAAAAGTATTGAAAAGAAACATCACTCCCTGTAGAATAAAGATTGCCCCAAACAAGTAAGCTCCTTTATTGATGCTTGTAAAAAAAGCAAGGTGATAAGCCAAACCCATCCAAATCCATAATAATCCGAGATAGCTCCCAATGATTTTATGCCTGGCTATTAAGCCCGTATGGAGTAAATAAACACAGACCATTCCTAAAATCAAGAGAATGATCTGAGATGGAAACATATAGAGGTTATACTCTTTGATCACCTCGAAAAACTGTTCGGTAGTAAAAGGCAGTTTCATACTTATTAAGTTTTGTTTTTCCTTTAATTCTTCAAAAACCCCAATTCATAAACCATGGGCTGCAATTTCTCGGTTAAGGCTTTATACGCTTCCTCGAAGGGTTTAAAGCTGACCGGCTCAAAATCGCCGCTGCTGTTGCGTGCCTGCAGCGCTTTACGCACCTGGTACCAGCCTACATCGGGGCGGTTCAGTTTTAGTTCTTCGCGCACGCTGTGCACATCGGTATGGGCAAAATAGGCCTGCCACAGAAGCTTGCCTTGTTCGAGCACCTGCTGTGCCTCTGCTGAAAAAGTCTTGCCTGCCATGTATTGCACCATAAAATCCGACTCGAAACGGGCAGGGGCGTTCACCTCTTCTTCGGTGTAAGGTATAAAGTGGTTTACGATGCTCCATGTCTTGCCGTTCCATTGCAGGCCGTTGGCGCTGGCGGTGAGGTTGCTGCCGTTAAACAGCATCCATACCAGACAATCGTTTTTAAATTCTTCGGTAAGCGGCTCCGTGGGCTGCAAAAACTGGTCGCGGTCGTTGAGCCAGGTGGGTTTTACCAAACGGCGAACTGAAAAAACAATTGCTGCCTGCCAAATATTATCGGGATTTATAAATATTCCATGCCCACCATTAAAACCTGAAGAAAATAAGGCTGTTCTAAGCGCTTGTTGAACATCATTACTATTACACCAAAGAAATGCAATTGCGTTATCAGACCATTTTGTGCCTCGTAAGTCTTTTGTCGCGGTAGCTGGAGTTATTGTGTTTTTTAATGGGATAACCTCAGTTTTATTCGTCTTAGGTCGTTCAATCCAATTTGTTAAAAGTTGGGCATCAGGAAGGATATAAAAACACTTCTCACCAATAGGTTTAACATTTTTATCGAACACTTCAGTCGTAATTTCATTTATATCTTTTTTATTTACCAAGTTTTGATTTGTTGCCCATATTAAGAAACCAATCGGAAAATCTCCTTTCAATCCATCAAATGATTTGCTATGTACTACGAAACCACCAAGATAATTTGCAGACCAAACAGTGCGAAAATTATCCATTGTTGGTGAATTGACGTATTTGAGCTTACTAAACATAGCTAATGTAGCAGTAGGTAATTCAAGAGCAACACGGGCTACAAACTGGGTAAAAAGTTCATTGCTTGCTTTACCGTATTTTTTCATTGCCGTTGCAGCTAATTTAGTTTTAGCAACACCGGTTTTGCTTGCATCAGCAGTACCCCCTGAACCAATATTGTCTGAACTTGTTGCTTCCGCATAAGGCGGATTTATCAGCACCAAAATCTTTTTGCCATCGGCTATGGCTTTGCGCAGGCTTTCGGGCACTTTGTTGCTAAGCGTGTAATCTATTTTGCCATCGTCGGTAATATCGTCGTTCAGGTAGTCGTACTGAAAACGGGTGGCGGCCACGCAGGTTTTGGTGGCGCGCATCACATCCACATCGGCCTGGTCGAGTGTGCTCATATAAATGTTGCGAGGGTTGCTGTGTTTTACTTCGAGGTTGCCCACGCCGCAACACATATCCCATATTATAAATTCCTTCTGCCAGTTGTGTCCAAGGGTTTCCGCCAGTTTGTCGTATGCCTTGTCCACCACGTGGAGCGGGGTATAATAAGCGCCTTTAAAGCTTCGATCGTCCAAAGGTATCAGGCTGTCGCGCCTTTCGAGCAGGTAGTTGCGGTATTCGGCTTTGGGCGGGCGGTGGTAGATGGCCCAAAACCGGCGGTAGCCTTCTTTGTTGCCCAGTTCGTATATTTTTCCACCCAGGCTGAACACCGGAGCATTGTTTTTGTGCAGCAGTTCGGCAGGCAGGTTATCGTGTGTGGCCACAGTGCCGTCGCTCATGATGTCGGCAAAAAACAGCAGGGCATAATCTTCTTCGGCCACACCGGCTATTTCACGGCCTATCATCAGTACCCATTTGTCAAAAACCTGCTTAAGGTTGTCGGGGGTAATTTGTGTGCGGATGATATCGCCGTTTTTAATAGCATTTTTTATGGTGCTGATAAACTCTTCTTCGTGGGTTTCAATTTTGAACGAAACAAAGTAAGTGCCGATATAGGCCGAGATAGCATCCAGCGCTTCCTGAGTATAACCGCTGGCCGATTTTCCCCACTTAATGGTTTTCTTTTCGAGAAAAGGAAGCACATCGGCGCTTTTCATAATGGCCGCCTTTTGCGTATCTATCACGCTTAAAAAAGGAGGGATATATTCTCCTTTATCCAGCGCCTGCTGAACATAGTGCATAAGCTGCGTGAACATGGCGTAGGTTGAATGTTTGGCGGAATCTTTGGCTTCGAACCAGATTTCTTTGGTTTGTATGTCGATCAGGTTTTTCTGATATTCTTTCAGTCCAAGCGCTTTAATATAGGCGTCTTTCACGTCTTCTTCACTGGTGGCTTTCTGTAGCTTTTCGTAGAGGCTCATAGGTGTTTTAATAAGCTGTGTTTTTTGTTTTCGCAATAATTAAACACTCCAAATATACATATTTATTGGAAAATGTTTTAAACATCAAAACACTTCTTCTTAATTGTTGTAACGGAAGTGTCCTGTTATTTTATGCTGGAAAAGGCAATCTTCAATAACTTGTCCTTGTCCTATATTATGAACAATCATAAACCTTTTACCATCACTTGATTTTTTATTCACAACCAACCCTATGTGGCTTACATCACCTCCCAGATTCCAGCAAACGATGTCGCCGGGTAAATAATCAGCAGGCTTTTTAGTGATGGCTTTCACCGTGCCATGCCGGGTAAAGAAAACCATGAGGTTGGGAACTCTTCTGTGGTCAATGTTATGGTCGGGTTTTGCCAGTCCCCAGGTTTTCGGATATTTGGAAAAATTGGAAACCATATCCTCGTGAACCTCTTTCTGCAGGTCTATCCCCATTTTTCTGTAAGCGCGTATGATCACGTCTGTGCAGACACCTTTGCCGGCCGGTACGTCTCCGTTTGGATAATCCATAACATAATAGCCCGGATCGTAAACAACCTGCACTTTTGTCAATGCGATAGCCGAGTCCGAGAGACGCTCATAAAAGTTTTTCTGCCCAGGGGCAAGGTTGTAAATAAAAAGAAATATCAGTATGGATATATTTACTTTTTTCATTATTAAAGTTTCATCCGCAAATACGAAACAACCTGTATTTTATGCAAATTTTATATTGTCTTTTTATTCCATCAATTTTTATACTATCCGTTTTTTTGTTGGATATCATCAAATGCTTCGGGGTCACTTAAAGGTTCAATGTGTACAAAAACGTGTGCCAACGGGGAAGCAGTAATTATTTCCTTTTCAATCGTTTTAGAGAATTCGTGGGCATCGTGTATTGTCAAATCACCCGGAAAAAGCAGGTGAAAGGTTATAAAACTTTTTGACGCAGCCCGTCTTGTATATAATGAATGATAGTTTATACCTTGTGTAGCGTAGCGGTTTAATATTTGTTTGACAAGCATTAGTTCTTTTTCAGAAATCTTTGAATCCATTAATCCATCAGTGGAACGGACAATAAGTTTCATTCCGGTGAAAATAATATATATTGCTACAGCGATACCCATAAGAGAGTCTAAAAGTTGCCAATTGGTAAGCTTTACCAACAAAATACCGATAATAATTCCTATGGTCGTATATACATCCGCCATCAAATGGTGCGAATCTGCCTCAAGTGTAATGGAGTTGTGTTTTCGTCCATAATGCAACAGTATCCGGGCTGTCACAAAATTTATTATGGTGGCAAATGCCGAAAGACCCATACCAATGTTTAATTCTTCCAATGGCTGTGGATGAAAAATACGGTTAACGGCCGTATAAATAATTCCGATTGCAGCCAAAACAATCAGTATTCCTTCAATTAGGCTTGAGAAATATTCCGCTTTATCATGTCCAAAAGGATGTTCTTTATCAGGCGGGCGTGCAGCAATTGTTAACATAATAAATGCTATTATCGCGGCTGCAAGGTTTATAAACGACTCCATTGCATCGGAAAAAAAACCAACAGAACCAGTTATATAATAAGCGGTGGATTTTAATAAAATAGTTAAAATAGAAGCAATTATTGAGAACCACACAATAGACGCTAATGATTTTCGATTTGTCGCTTTATTAATCATGGAATTTGCAATTATGATACAAATCTAAAAGAAATAATCGTTTGATTAAAAATATTTCGTGTGTCTGCAATCATGCTGAACCATGATCCTTTATAAAACTATCTCAGGCTTCTCCATTAAAATATTTCTTCCTGAACCAGAACGCGACATTAACAAGCCCAATCATTACCGGCACTTCTACCAATGGCCCGATGACTGCGGCAAATGCCTCGCCGGAGTTCATACCGAAAATAGCAATAGCAACAGCAATAGCCAGTTCAAAATTATTGCTGGCGGAAGTGAACGAAAGGGTAACGCTTTGCCCGTAAGTTGCGCCTATAGCTTTGCTCATGTAAAATGACGAAAAGAACATGATAACAAAATACACCAGCAGGGGTATGGCTATCAGCACTACGTCAAGCGGTATCTTAATGATGTATTCTCCTTTGAGCGAAAACATGACGATAATCGTAAACAGCAAAGCTATCAATGTAAGCGGGCTGATTTTAGGAATGAATTTCGTATGGTACCATTCTTTGCTTTTTACCCGTATCAGTATAAATCTTGTGAGAAATCCGGCTATAAAAGGAATGCCGAGATAGATGAACACGCTTTTGGCTATTTGCCCGATGGTGATGTTTTCAACGGCGTCGTTGGTTGGTATGCCGAACCAACCGGGCAATACGGCAATGAAAAAGTAGGCGTATACCGAGAAAAACAATACCTGGAAAATGGAATTAAAAGCCACCAGGCCTGCAGCATACTGTGTATCGCCTTTAGCAAGGTCGTTCCATACGATCACCATGGCTATGCAGCGTGCCAGTCCAATCATGATGATTCCATACATGTAAGGCAGATTCGCGTTGTTTTCGCCGGGGAAGAGTTTGAAAAATAAGATGGCAAGGGCAAACATGAGTACCGGGCCAATAACCCAGTTCTGAACCAGTGAAAGCCCTAAAACTTTATAATTGCGGAACACATCACCCAGTTCCTCGTATTTTACTTTTGCCAATGGCGGATACATCATGACGATAAGGCCGATGGCAATAGGGATATTGGTCGTGCTGTCCGGCGATGACTTCAGGGATTCCCAGAAGTCAGCGATGGCAGGGAAAAAGTATCCGGATAAAACACCAACCGCCATCGCCAGGAATATCCAAAGGGTAAGGTACCTGTCAAGAAACTTCAATCTTTTCTTTTTTGCTTCCATAAAAATTGAATTTTGATTTGTATTAACAGCAACTTTTTCCAGACCCAGAACAATCACAGCTTGGTTCTGTACCTCTGAGTATTCCGTTGATGATGCCGGCAGCACAGCCAACCCCAGATTTTACGCTGATAGCGCCTTCAGGGCAATTTTTTTCACACGCACCACACTCCATGC
>CAZMPB010000146.1:1463-7766 GCA_964567775.1 uncultured Bacteroidales bacterium | reverse complement strand
AGCCAGGCTTATAACACTATATAATTATTCGGGGAATGAAATTCCCCCTTAAAAATTTTGCTGTTATAAAATATTAAATAATTTTACTGCAAATTTGACGGATGAAATTGTTTGTTTTATTATCGAGAGTCCCTTATCCGCTTGAAAAAGGGGATAAACTGAGGGCATACAACCATATTCGGTGCTTGTCAAAATATCACGAAATTCATCTTTTTTGCCTGAATGATACGGAACTTCATCCGGATGCAGAAGAAAAACTTTCTGAATTTTGCAAATCAATAACCATTGCGAAATTATCGAAAATGTCAGTTTATTCAGGTCTTTTTAAATCGTTATTTTCCGGGTTGCCATTTCAGGCAGGTTTTTTTTATAACAAAAAAATTAAAAAACAGATACTACAGAAAATTGATGAGATCAGGCCTGACCATATTTTTTGCCAACTGATACGTGTTACCGAATATGTAAAAGATGTAAATATCTCTAAAACACTCGATTATCAGGATGTTTTTTCGAAAGGGGCTAAACGCCAGTCTACCCAATCCTCATTTTTCATGAAGCCCATCCTGCGCATGGAAGCAAGGCGAGTGGAGAGATATGAAAAATATATTTTCGATAAGTTTGACAACAAGTTTATTATTTCGATACCCGACCGGGATGCCATCAATCATGAGGAAAAGAATAGAATCCTGGTCATTCCAAATGGTGTCGATACGGATTATTACCAAGCGGTTGATCAGAAAAAAGAATATGATATCCTTTTTACGGGAAACATGAATTATCCGCCCAATGTCAATAGTGTTGAGTACCTTGTAACTGAAGTGTTGCCTGTTTTAAAGAATAAAATTCCTGTCATAAAAATACTTATTGCTGGTGCGGAACCTCACAAAAAAGTCCGCAGACTGGCTTCCGAAAATATAACAGTCAGTGGCTGGGTAGATGATATGAGGGATTGTTATGCAAAGTCGAAAATTTTTGTTGCACCCATGCAAATTGGAACAGGGCTGCAGAACAAACTGCTTGAAGCCATGGCCATGAAACTGCCTTGTGTTACTTCAGGGCTGGCTAATAATGCGCTTCTGGCGACAGAAGATAACGAGATACTTGTAGGATATTCTCCCGAAGATTATGCCAAAAAAATAGCTCTGCTGCTGAAAGACCCTGTAGCATATGATAAGATTGCCGAAGGCGGATATAATTTTATTCTGAAAAATTACAACTGGGAAACACAGGTTGAAAAAATTCACCGGATGATCACCGGTACTATATCTGAAGAAAAAGTTTGAAGCGCTTTTCAGTGATCTTATATTATTGATTTAAGGAATAACAAAATCGATCAGGGTATTAATTTGTTTATCCTCTTGTTGTAATACTGTAAACGAGTTAGCAAGTTCAGAACTCATATAATCTCCGCTTAAATACAAATCATCCTGGTCTCTGTCTATTAATGAATAAATATAGTATTTTCCGGGATGAATATTTTTTATTTTATATGTTGATGTTTCCACAGAAAGAAAAACATATTTCGAAATATATTTTAAATTTTCCTGCTTATATATATTGTTTTCAAACAGAGGTTCAGTAGTGAATAATAAAAATATTTGATCAGTAGTATCAGTTGTTAAATTTGAGTCGATGGCTATATGCGCTGTTACACTACTGACATAAGGCTGAGTAACTGAATTATATGGGTCGTTTTCAAAATCAAAAAATATACTCTCCGTCATATTTGCAAAAGAGTTTGAAAAATCTTTTACCATAATAGGTTGAGGATAATTAAAATGCGTTGTAGCTTCAGAAGCATTGCCCCTGGTTCCTAAAACAGCAGTCCATGTAGTATGCAATTGCAGCGGATTTACGGTATTGAATTTATTTGTATAAACGTTCATAATAAGCCCATCTTCATTAAAAATAAATTCGGTATAAGCTCTATTTGCCCCCATGACAAAATCGCTAAAACGGAAATAACCCGATGATTCGGAAACGGAATCGATCACTTCATAAGTTACACAGCATTGATTTTTAAAACAACCCTCGGTACGCATGGCTACTTTTAATTGATTGTCATATTTTACAATAAAAAAACTGATATTATTAACAGTATTCGTATCAAGTAATGAGAATTGGGATATCTGGCTTTCAGAAACCGGACGAAAATCTACATACCAATCGTTGAAACTACCCGCAGGAGTGGAAGATGTAACAGACCCATGCCATAAACCCGGTATCTTTTTTAAAAATTCAAATCCAATTACCTCTGCAATTTCTTCATCTCTCTTGCAACTGTTGGAAACAATTAGTAGAAATCCAATTGCTATTAATAATGAGTAAAGCCTGATTTTGTTTATATTTTTCATAGTTTCCAAATTTCCATGTTGTTTTTCTAATTTAAATTGAACCCGATATTTATTTTCTTTTTATACGCTTGTAAAAGATTATGCATTCGCTACTTGTGCTTGTTCCTTCAACAAATATAATGAAATTGATTGATATTTAAAAAAGTATGATCTCAGAATTCAAACTATTCTTAATTCAAACTTCTGACTTCTCGCTTCTGATCCGCCGCGGCGGACTGATTTCTGACTTCCTCTCACTTACTCCCAAAAACAATATCTATCGTAGGCAACAGATGCCATTGCTTGCCGAAGGGATAGTCGCCATAGCAGAGTTTGTACCCTCCTTTGAAACGTGCATTTTTACCAAGGTTACACATGATAGTACCGGTGTTTTCCATAAAAAAGTTATGTTCTTTGACGGGCAATACATAAAACTGCAGGTCGAACATATATGACCACGAACGTTTTATCTTTCCGCGGATATCGGCGCCCAGCCTGAAAGTACAGGTATTGAAAAGATGCGAAGTGCGCGGGTAAATAACAGGAAAATCAACGGTAGCCAATGGATCAAGCTCGCCGTCGTGCATGCCCAGAAAAAATCCGGCACGGGCTGTAACATAAGCGGTGTCAAAAACCTGTTTTGTCACCAGAAAGGCACTCGACAGAGTGAACATATTCGGAAAAGTGAACTGAGGAGATAAGATTCCACCGGTTCCCTTGCCGCTGAGCAGTTTGAATAGCAGGGAATTGTATTGAAGTGCGTGTTCGCTGGCCATATGAAAACCTTTGACCTCGGCAATAAACACCTTGACACCGGCATTAGGAACGACAAAATTCTGCAGCCCGTTGGTGCTGATCTCAACTCTGTTGCTGATGCCATAACGGAAAGGCTGCACAAGGCCGCTTTCGTATTTGTTTTTGCGCATCAGGTAAGCCGTGCGGTGGCTCCATCTGTTAAGCAGCGAAGTGCTCTGGGCTGCAAGTTCCTGAACGATCAATAAAGCGATGATACAAATTATTATTTTTTTCATTCTTTATGTTTATTTAATTCAATTTTTATTTGGGTAATACCAGTAATGAGCTGACCGGGCAATGGTCGGACTCATAAAAAGCATCCTGATGTGTGACGACAGACCCGGGGACCCAGTGCGAGTTTGTAAAAAGATAATCGAGCGTACGGTCGAAAGTTTCAGTCGGACGGGTAGTATGTGTAAAATATGCCGGTTGATTGGCAAGATACACCGAAAGCGGCAAAGCGCATTGATACGTGCCGTAGATCGGCCACAGCCAGTCCTGTTCATCAGTATATGAACTGCCATCTTTATGATAGGGCTCGGTTCCCTCCTGGTGAAAGGTCTCACCCGGGCACATATCTTCAAAACAATAATCGGTCTTGGCCGAACCCGGAGGTATGGTATTCAGGTCACCACCGGCAAGAAAACAGCCGCCTGCAGCATTTATTTCGTCAAGTTTTGCCTTGAACTCCTGATAATGCTTGTGCTTGGTATCGTCAGTGGCAAAAGCCGATGCATGGATATTTACGACCGACAGTTCCTTGAAACCGGGTATCTGGACAGTGGCTGTGATCATGCACGAACGCAGGTAAAAATAAACCTCTATGCTGCTCTGGTCGCCGCGCAGGGCAAGTTGTACCCGCTGGGCATTATTGACGGGCCAGGGCGAAAGTATGGCAAGCCCCATATCCATGCGGCCCAGCCCATCGCTGGGAATATACTGTGAGCGCCATTCAGGAACATAAGCCGCATAATTGAAATAGGTATGGTCAAGAATATACTGAAGTTCATTCAGATATGAAGTTCTTTTTGAATTCATGTCCACTTCCTGAAGAAGCAGTATATCGGGTTTGATCTCATTGATCTTTGCAATGACAGCGTCAAGGTGAGGAAGCACATCTTCCTGTGAATACACGGTGATGTTTCCGCAGGCATCGCCAAACCATTCCGAGCGTCCGATACCAAAACGTATATTCCATGTCATCGCCCTTATAGCAGAGTCTGGCTGAGGGGCTGGAGTGATGCTGGCTGCCTCGTAGTATTCGGCATCAATTATTTCATCTTCTTCATATTGTGTTGCAAGCGGTTTGCAAGAGGTGCCTAATAGTCCATACAGTGCCACACAGGAGAAAAACAAAATTCCAAAGCGAAAAATATTTTTTATCATAAAAATAGATTTTGAATGATGTAAAAGTAATAGGTTTTTGAATTTTTTTAAAGGAAAAACATAAATTTGCAAAAACAAAACATTTATTATGAGGGTAAAAACGGTTTCAGATGAATAAAAAAACACCTTATTTTATTGTAGTTTTATTGTTTTTTGTTTACAGCCTGCCGGCGCAGGAAGTCAGAAAAACTCCTACAGGGCTTGGCATTGACGCTGGTATAGGATACAATATGTTTGTCCTGCATGGAAAAACTATGGCAGGAAATGATTCCACGGTTTTTTTAAACCGTTTTTGGATGCAGCCCTGTCTCAGGTTGCATTATGATATTAAAATAAAAGATTTTGGCTCTGGCAAAACCATCCTGAAGGTGAAAACTTTTTTAGGATATTATACTTTTGGCGGCAAAGCGAAAGTCAGTGATATAGGCGAATATGACATTGTCTCCCTTTCCTCGGTTGAAGCAGGGGCAGGACTGTCGTTTGACTTTATTGAGATGGTGCAGATCAGTCCCTTAATTAAAGGCCAATATGTTTTTACAGCTTCCGAACGTTATATCAGGGAAACGGCCAAACCAGCCACAGATATTAAGGATCAGACAAATTTGTTTTCTTATAATTTTGGCCTGCAACTGCGATTTAAATACAGGTATTTTACCGTTGCAGCCGAAGGTTGGTACGGACTGGCCGATATACACAAAGACAAAAACAAAACTGCCAAAGAAAACAATTTCAGGATACTGCTGGGGTATGAATTTTGAAATAACGTACCATTGGAAAACATACAATTGCATGGTGTGCATTCAGCAAAAAAAAAGGCCCCGATAATGCCTTTAAAATTCTCAATTCAGTAAATAAAATCACTGTTGTCCGGATAAAATAAACAGAAAATGTGAAATGCATGATATATCTCGTCCCTACGGGACTTATAGTTTCGGGGGTTCTTTTTTGTTCTACCAATATTCAGTTCCTCTGGAACTGTCCCCTTAGGGACAAAATATTGGTAGAGAGATCGATAAAAGAAAGAAAAAGTCCCGTCAGGGACGATATGTCTTTTTAACCGGACAATAATAAAATAAAATCAAAAAATTCCTTAGATACCAGACATCATTTCATAACCAGATGTTTGTATAAAGAATTGAATTTTTAAAATCAGCCGGGTCAAAATACTCTTTGCAACCGCCTATTTTAATCCTCGGCTGATTGTTATTATGATGATTGGGTATCGTATGCTATTCTATCATAATAAGCATTATAAAACAGACAGGCGATTCTAAATCGAACATACCTTGTGTGTATTTTTGTGTGTCTAATAAAAAAAATAATGCACTGAATTTATTATCAGTGCATTATAAAAAATTATCAGTGACCCCGGGGGGACTCGAACCCCCAACCGACAGAACCGGAATCTGCTATTCTATCCAATTGAACTACGGAGCCAATCGGATGCAAAAGTAACAATTATCGCGGAATTATTTAAACGTTTTTTTACCTGTTATTTTTCCTTAAAATGATATAACTTTGCTATATAAAAAAATCAACAACAATGATCACAAAAGCACAAATAGAAGATTTCTTAAAACAAAGCCCTATAGCCATTGTTGGCGTTTCAAGAAACAAAAAGAAGTTTGGCAGGACCGTATATGACGAACTGAAAAACAAAGACTTCAGCGTATTGCCGGTAAATGATCATACCGACGACATCGACGGAGTGAAATGTTACAGGGATATTGCGTCCTTACCACAGGATGTGAAAGGCGCCGTGCTGCTGACACAAAAACCAAAAACCCTG
>CAZMPB010000146.1:0-1453 GCA_964567775.1 uncultured Bacteroidales bacterium | reverse complement strand
TCCCACACGAATGAAGTACTGGAATTTGGACGTAATAACAATGTAAACATGATTCACGGCAAATGCATCATGATGTTTTCCGAACCAGATGGTATGCATAAATTTCATCGGTCCATCATGAAATTTTTCGGACGCCTGCCAAAATAATTTCCAGCCATTGAAAGATTCGCCATACACCAACCTTAACATTTATTACCTGAGCGGTACCGGTAATGCACTGACGGCAAGCCGTTGGATGGCTGGTAAAGCAGCTGAAAAGGGTATGCACGCTGAGTTGTATCCTGTAGACAGACAAAAGAGCATTGAGAACCCTGTATCCAAAGAAAAGACCCTGATCGGGTTCTGTTATCCTACACATGGTTTTGGAACACCCTGGCTGATGCTGAAGTTTTTCTTGAGGTTCCCCCGGGGCCGACATGAGGATGTGTTCCTGAGCAGTACGCGCGCCGGATCAAAGCTGAGTAATTTTTTTTTGCCGGGTGTCAACGGCATATCGATGTGGCTGCCGTTACTGATTTTATTGTTGAAGGGTTATCATGTCAAAGGCATGCTCCCTATAGACCTTCCGTCGAACTGGATACTGCTGCATCCCGGCTATCGTAAGAAAGTGATAGACTCAATGTTCAGCCGTTGCGAGCGAATCGTAAAGCATTTTACTGATGAGATAACAGCTGGCAGGAGCTTTTTTCACTATTGGGTATTTATTATGCTGCCGCTGGATCTGGCGCTGGTACCGATAACTATTGTCTATCAACTTTACGGGAGGTTTTTTCTTGCCAAGCTTTTTGTGGCGTCAAACAAGTGCAATGCCTGTGGCATCTGTTATGAAAAATGTCCGGCTCATGCCATCCGCATGTATGGCTTAAAACCATACTGGACCCTGCATTGCGAAAGCTGCATGCGGTGTATCAACCTTTGCCCCGAAAATGCCATACAGGTATCGCACCTGCTGCTTGGCATGATCATTATCACGGTCTCATCAATACCGATGTATGCGCTGATCTTTCAGTTTTTCGGATTTCTCCCCATTCAGGTTTTCAGGGTCACTGCCAGCCTGCTGAATTGGGGTGTCACGCTGCTCATCTATGTCGGTGTTTATCTGATAGTGTTTTTCCTTATGAAATCCAAACCGTTCAGTTTACTGTTTGAATATACTTCGCTGACGCGTTACTGGCGTAAATACAGAGCCCCGGGGATAAAAACCTCCGATTTCGTTATAAAAAAAGAGGGGAAGAAGAATTAAGCGGGTTTCTTCTTTTTTTCTATCCTTGCTGTTATTGAAATGCTCATTTCGTATAAAAGATAGAAAGGCAATGCTACTATTGACATGGTGAAGGCATCTGTAGACGGGGTAATTATTGCAGCCAGGATCAGAATGACCACAAAAGCGTGTTTCCTGTATTTTCTTAAGAATGAGGCGCTGACAATACCTGTCTTGCTCAGAAAATATACA
>CAZMPB010000145.1:0-7803 GCA_964567775.1 uncultured Bacteroidales bacterium | reverse complement strand
TTTCAGTACTAATTTTTTGGTGTCTTTGGTTTTTAATTTCCAGCAGATGTTGGTGCCGGCAGGAACAGAAAGATCGCCTGAGTTTTGTATTGATTCATCCTTTTTTCCGGTATAGGCCGGGTAATTCAACTGCACTTCAAAATCAAGTATGATGGGTTTGGGAATCACCTTAAGTTTATAATCTTTTGACCGGAATTCATCGGCTTTTAAATAAAAGACAAGATCATTCTGAATATTTTTAAATGTATAATTAAATAATACCACATTTTCCTTTGTCAACTTGTATTCATTTCCATTATACACTACAAATAATTCGTTTGGAATATCGTCGCCGGTAAGTTTTACATTTAACAGAAAATCCTGTTGCTGTATCGCTTCAAGATTTTTATTCAATACATTAAATTTAAAAGGAGCCTGTTTCTCAAAAAAGGAAGCGTAATTATAATATCGTTTGGTTGGTTCTGTAACAACAGCCGGTGACGCAATAAGAATCACCAGCAAAATAATAGCGGGAGGCAACAAAAACTTCAGGAATTTTTTATTAATTTTAAAATCTATCGCGGTATCAAAATGAACCGGTGACAATTTTTTTATTTTTTGTTCAATACTTGCATTTATTAACTCCATGCTGGTTGCATCGTTGCCGGAAATTTGTTTCAGTTGCAGGGTATTCAACAATTGATCTTTTACTTCAGAAAAGTGCTCCCCGATGATACGGGCGGCCTGTTCATAGGAGATGATACGTCCGATTTTAAAAAGGCGGGATAGGGGAATAATAATTAGTTTGGATATAACCAGGGCATTTATCAATAAATAGGAATAAAACAAAACGGTGCGGACCGTTGAATTAAAATATGCAAAATACTCCAGAAGAGTCAACGCCAGAAAGAGCGCCAGTGATAAAGACAAAAAAAGTATCAGCCCTTTCAGAATTTGGTTCTTGTAATATTTTCTGATAAAACGATCAAGTTTTCCTAAAAGAGAAAAATATGCATTGCTCATTTTTAATAATAAATATGTACTAACGTTTTTTGAAGGGATATATTTTTATTCATGCAAAGTTACAAATTTTTAGGCTTTTTTTTAATTCTTGTAAACGCTTTAATTTATGTAATTTATCAATAATCTCTTTAAAATAATCTATAAAAAATTTGTTTTTAACGATTATATATTGTAATATTGATGCCAAATTTAATATCAACCAAAAAAAAACCTTATGAGAAAATTTACATTGTTAATTGTAATTCTGTTATTTACGGGATTACAAGTGGCTTTTGCCCAACAAAAGACCATTACGGGTAAGGTAACCAGCAAAGACGATGGGACCACTTTGCCGGGTGTTACCGTTGTAGTAA
This sequence comes from uncultured Bacteroidales bacterium, assembly GCA_964567775.1. Classification (GTDB taxonomy): domain Bacteria; phylum Bacteroidota; class Bacteroidia; order Bacteroidales; family CAIWKO01; genus CAIWKO01. Next base: position 6,448 of record CAZMPB010000145.1, on the reverse strand, counting down.
AAGGAACAACCATAGGTACGGTTACTGATATAAATGGAAAATACACTATTCTGGTTCCGCCCAAATACGATGTGATTGTATTTTCATTTGTAGGGATGAAATCCCAGGAGGTAAAAGTAACCGCAAGTTCAACCATTGATATTGTTATGGAATCCGATATCATGAACATTGAGGGCGTTGTTGTAACTGCACTAGGTATCCCCAGGGAAAAGAAATCTCTGGGATATTCCACACAGGAAGTAAAAGGCGACCAGGTATCAGTGGTGAAAACCGATAATTTTATCAATGCACTTTCAGGAAAAGTTTCCGGGGTACAGATAAAGAAGACCACCAACATGGGTGGTTCCACGAATGTTCTTCTGCGTGGAAGCAAATCGTTAACCGGAGAAAACCAGACACTATTTGTTGTAGACGGTGTACCGGTAAACAATAGCAATTTCAACACTTCCTCACAATCACAGGGCGGTATTGGATACGACTTTGGAAATATGGCGTCAGACATAAATCCTGATGATATCGAGTCTATCAACGTACTGAAAGGCGCTGCGGCAACGGCTTTGTATGGTTCGCGGGCAGCAGGTGGTGTTATTATGATCACGACCAAAAAAGGCGGTGCTGGCGGTGCTGGCGGCGTTGAAGTAAAAAAGAAAGGTATCGGCATTACCATAAATTCCGGTGTTACCGTAGGTTTTGTTGATAAAAGCACCTTCCCGAAATATCAGAAAGAATATGGCGCAGGATACGGTGATTATTGGACAGAAACAGATTTTAATGGCGACGGAGTTCCTGAAATATGGTCAAATGTCATTGATGACGCATCTTATGGGCCGGCTTTTGACCCCAATCTTCTGGTTTATCAATGGGATGCTGTGGATCCGGAATCACCCAATTATTTTAAACAAACTCCGTGGGTGGCTGCCGAAAACGGACCAATTACCTTTTTCGAAAAACCATTGACCTTCACAAATTCTGTTTCTCTTGAGAATTCAAGCAACAAAGGTTCATATCGTTTATCCTATACCAATTTTACACAAAAAGGCCTTATGCCCAACAGTAAGCTAAATAAAGACAATGTACTGTTGAACGGGGCGTGGAATGTTTCCGACAAACTGACTGTTTCCGGCTCTGCCAATTATACAAGTACAAGGGCACTGGGACGTAACTCAACCGGTTATAGCGACAATCTTGTTACTTCATTCCGCCAGTGGATGGAAACAAATGTTGATATTCAGCAACAAAGAGAACTGTATGAACTGACCGGAAGAAATATTACCTGGAACTATGCTGACCCCACCGATCCCCAGCCAATTTATTGGGATAATTATTACTGGACACGTTATCAGAACTATGAAAATGATAACAGAAACCGCTTTTTAGGTTATATGGCTGTCGATTATAAAGTGCTTAAATGGTTGAGTCTGTTCGGACGTTTTTCTGCGGATACCTATAATGAGCTGCAGGAAGAAAGAAGGGCTGTCGGAAGTATTGCCACCCCGTTTGGTATCGGTAATGGTGCTGATGGCAGCTTGGGCAGGGCCGAACAAAAGTCGGGGTACCTCAGAAGAGATATTACCTTTAGTGAGTACAACTTCGACCTGATGGGTAATGTCAATAAAGATTTTGGACAAAACTGGAACTTAAAAGGCGTTGTAGGATTAAACGTCAGGAGAACAAATTACAACCGGCTTATCTCTGCTACAAACGGCGGACTCGCCGTTCCGGGACTGTATTCGCTTCAGAACAGCATAGGTCCATTGCCTCTTTCCAAAGAGCTTGCTTCAAAGGTTGGGGTGAATGGTATTTACGCAAGCGCTTCCCTGGGGTATAAGAGCATTATTTATCTTGATGGAACGATCAGGCGCGACCATTCCTCGACATTACCTATAGAACATAGCGTATATTATTATCCTTCCGTAGCCACCAGCTTTGTATTTTCTAATCTGATTCCCGAAAACAAAGTTTTGTCGTATGGTAAAATCCGCGTAAACTATGCTATGGTTGGGAACAGCGCCAGTTTCGACCAGTTGACGGATAACTATAACATCGTCACTCCTATGAACGCTCCTATTACCTCTGTTGCCGGAACAAAGAAAAACAGCGACCTGTTACCAGAAAAAACAAGAAGTTTTGAAACTGGTCTGGAGATGTTTTTCTTCGGCAGACGTATTGGTTTTGACGTTGCCTATTACAATAGTAATACTTCAAACCAGATTCTGCCATTGGCTGTTTCTACTTCTACGGGTTATACTTATAAAATAATCAATGCAGGCCAGATTGAAAATAAAGGAGTAGAGCTTTCATTGATGGCTACCCCGGTAAAAGGAAAAAAATTCCAGTGGAATATTACCCTCAACTGGGCTAAAAACTGGAACAAGGTTTTATCTTTAGCCGAAGGTGTTGAAAACCTGCAATTAGGTTCATACCAGGGCGGAATCACGATCAATGCGAGAGTAGGGCAGCCTTACGGTGTAATCTGCGGGACCGACTTTGTTACTGTAAATGGCAACCCTGTTGGTGATTCTGACAGTGCACGTTGTATTAATCCCGCTAACGGAAGATATTACAAAACAGCTACCTCCGACAATGTTCTGGGAAATGTTAATCCCGACTGGACCGGCGGTATTTTAAATTCACTTACTTATGGCAACTGGAATTTCAGCTTCCTCATCGATGTATCAAAAGGCGGCGAAATCTTTTCATTGGATATGTATTATGGCTTAGCTACCGGTTTGTATGAAGAAACTGCCGGCCTTAACGACCTGGGAAACCCTGTAAGAGACCCAATCGTTTGGGTAGATCCTGCTGATCACAGTTTAGGTTATGCTTCTAACAGCGGCGGTTTTATCAATGAGGGCGTAAATCCTGATGGCTCTGAAAATGTTACCAGAATTAACGCAGGATCTTATGGGGCTTTTGGATATTACAGAAACCCTGATAAGGCCTTTGTTTATGATGCCACCTTTGTTAAACTCAGAGAGGTTTCTTTATCTTATAACTTGCCCTCCAAGTGGTTTCAAAAGAGTTTTATCACTGGTTTAGCTTTATCCGCAGTTGCATCGAACCCATGGATCATCTATAAGAAACTTCCTTATGCTGATCCTGAATCAGGATTGGGTGCGGGCAACTTACAGGGATATTCTGTCGGCTCATTGCCGGCGACCCGCGATTTTAGTTTTAATGTTAAATTAACCTTCTAAATAATAAAACTATGAAAAAGATATTAGCATTATTACTCGTTCTTCTGATATTTACTGCTTGTAATAAACTGGAAGACCTGAACCAAAACATAAAAGATCCTGCTGAGGTAACTGGCGAGTCATTGTTCACCGGGGCGCAGAAAAATCTTATCGACCAGGTGACTGGTACCAATGTTAACCTCAATATTTACAGGTTGATCATGCAATACTGGACAGAAGTTACCTATGTAGATGAAAGTAATTATGATTTGGTAACCCGCAGTATTCCGGATAATCATTGGGATATTCTTTACCGTGACGTTTTAAAAGATTTTGATGAATCGGCCAAAATTATCGGAGAAACTACGTATGGCGGCGATCCTAGTCCAAAAGTAAAAAGCAACAAGCTGGCTATTATTGAAATCATGTCTGTTTATACATGGAGCGTACTTGTTGAAACATTCGGAGACATACCGTATTCAGAAGCTTTGGATATAGAAAATCCTTCTCCCAAATACGATGACGGGCTTACTATATACAAAAATCTGCTCGAACGCCTGAATACTGCCATTACCAGTCTCGATCCTGCCTGGGGCAGTTTTGACAATGCGGACAATATTTATCAGGGTGATGTAGCTCAGTGGCTAAAATTTGCCAATTCGCTAAAACTTAAAATGGGATTGGTTCTTGCGGATGCTGATCCGGGTTTGGCTCAATCAACCGTTATGAGTGCCGCACCAAATGTACTGTTATCAAATGCTGATAACGCACGTTTTGTTTATCTTTCTTCAGCACCGAATCAGAATCCTATTTATGAAGATTTGGTAGCAAGCGGCAGACATGATTTTGTTCCGACAAGCAATTTCATTGATTTTATGAATACATTGGCAGACCCAAGGAGGCCTTTTTATTTTACTTTGGCTCCTGACACCAACACTTATATTGGCGGCCCGAATGGAGTAGTTTCCAGCTATGGAGATTATTCGCATGTGGCAGACGCCATGCAAGTACCAACTTTCGAAGCTTTAATTATGGATTATGCTGAAGTTGAATTTTTATTGGCAGAAGCCGCAGAAAGAGGCTGGGGGTCAGGTGCTGAAACTCATTACAATAATGGCATTACTGCTTCCATTGAATATTGGGGCGGAACTTCTGCTGATGTGACTACTTACCTTGCCAATCCTGCTGTTGCTTATGCTACTGCCGGAACTACCTGGCAGGAAAAAATCGGGAACCAGATGTGGATCGCTATGTACAACCGTGGTTTCGAAGCCTGGACCTACTGGAGAAAATACGACTTTCCTGTATTGGTAGCACCTGATGATGCACTATCCGATGTTCCTGTCAGATTTACTTATCCTATTGCCGAACAAACATTGAACGGCAACAGTTACAGCGCTGCTTCTGCCGCTATTGGCGGCGATGATGTAGCCACAAAACTTTTCTGGGATAAGTATTAACATTTTATACTGTTTGAAATAACAGTAGATTGATAAAGGGGCTTCCGGTTGGAAGCCTCTTTTTTTTTACAATATACTTATAAATCAATTTTTTTGATAAGAATAAAACCTCTAACTTTGCCGAAATTTTATAAAACAATCATATGACACAAAAGAAAAATAAGGTGGTTACAAAAGAGGATGTGGTTGTAAAGTTTGTGGGCGACTCCGGTGACGGAATGCAACTTACGGGCAACCTCTTTTCAGACACTGCCGCACTGGAAGGCAATGATCTTGCTAATTTCCCGGACTACCCTGCCGAAATCAGGGGGCCGCACAACACCGTTGCCGGTGTATCCGGTTTTCAGGTACATATCGGTAAAAAAGTTTACAGCACCGGCGATTTGTGCGACGTACTGGTAGCAATGAACCCTGCATCATTAAAAGCAAATTTGAAATGGGCTAAAAAAGGCGGTACCATCATTACCGACATCGATGCCTATGACGAAAAAGCTATTGAAAAATCAGGTTATACCAGCAATCCTTTAGAAGATAATACTCTTCAGGGTTACAACGTGATCAAGGCGCCAATAACAACGATGACAAAAGACGCCTTAAAAGATCTCGGTCTGGATGCTAAAACTGCTGAAAAATCAAGGAATATGTTTGCTTTAGGCATGATGTATTTCATGTTTAACTGGAAACAGGAAATTGCGTTTGATTTTTTTGCAAAAAAATTCAAGAAAAAACCGGCGCTCATCGAGTCAAACAAAATTGCATTGCAGGCAGGTTATAATTATGCCGAAACTGTGGAGGCAATAAGCGTAACTTATAATGTTCCGGCAGCGGAATTAGAAAAAGGCAGGTATCGTAATATTTCCGGAAACATTGCTACGGCATGGGGTTTCCTGGCAGCTTCCGAACGTTCGGGCAGGCCATTATTTTTAGGTTCTTATCCTATAACTCCTGCAACAGAAATCCTGATGGAACTTGCAAAACACAAATCACTGGGAGCAAAAGTATTCCAGGCTGAAGATGAAATTGCAGGGATTTGCTCGGCTATAGGTGCTAGTTTTGCCGGTTCAATGGCATTGACTACTACCTCAGGCCCCGGATTATCCTTAAAAAGCGAAGCCATCGGGTTGGCCGTTATGACCGAATTACCGCTGGTAATCGTGGACGTACAGCGTGGCGGGCCATCAACCGGACTACCTACAAAATCAGAACAATCCGATCTTATGCAGGCGCTCTTCGGAAGAAACGGCGAATGCCCGGTTCTTATTATTGCAGCTCAGTCGCCTTCTGATTGTTTCATGAGCGCTTATGAAATAGCCAAACTTTCGATGGAACATATGACTCCGGCCATTTTATTAACCGATGGTTATATAGGCCAGGGTTCTGAACTTTTTAAAATTCCAAAAGTGGCCGACCTCCCCAAAATCACACCTCCGATTGCTGCTCCGAACGATCCCGATTATAAGCCGTTTAAAAGAGATCCAAAGACCCTGGCAAGAAAATGGGCTTTGCCGGGAACAGAAGGCTTACGGCATAGGGTAGGGGGCCTGGAAAAAGAAAATATCAGCGGAAATGTCAGCATGAGTCCTGAAAATCATCAACTGATGACAGATCTGCGCTACAATAAAGTAATGAAAATAGCCGACAATTTGCCGGAGCAGCAGGTTTTCGGAGCTGATGAAAATGAATTGCTGGTGGTAAGCTGGGGCGGCACCTACGGGGCTGTGCACACTGCTGTTGAAGAGATGATCAATGAAAATATGCCGGTCAGTCATGCTCATTTCAGATATATCATGCCTTTACCCAAAAATACTGAAA
>CAZMPB010000144.1:0-7824 GCA_964567775.1 uncultured Bacteroidales bacterium | reverse complement strand
GCCCCGTCGTTTTCACTTCGGGGCTGGTTTCAGGTTTTATCTGTGTATTATTTTTCAGGTGGTTTCGGGTCGGTAATGACGTTAGTCGGCTTATCACTTTTCATGTTTACATTCCCAATGCCTTTCACAAATCCGGTTACTTTAAATTCTGTACGGCGGTTCAGCTGATGATCTTCTTCGGAGCAGTTTGATTTTTGTGCGCCTTCGCAGGGGCAGTTCATGATCATCACATTTTCGCCGTAACCTTTGCCGCTGATACGGCTTGCATCAATGCCCTGGCTGACGATATACGCAGCACTTGATTTGGCGCGGCGGTCCGAGAGGCCTTCGTTATACGATTTTTTTCCGCGGCAGTCGGTATGTGAGCCAAGTTCGATGATAATGCTCGGGTTTTCGTTGAGTAATTTTACGATTTTATTAAGTTCAATCGCGGCATCCGGCCTGATATTCGATTTATCGTAGTCGAAATAAATGTTTTCAATTTTGATGGCTTTTCCTACCACAATTCTGCTGACATAGAAATCACGGATGGCCCCGCCCTTAGGGATAGAATCCACGATTTCGGACTTATTGAAAAATCCCGGAGGTGAGGCGGTGACCACATAGGTTGTTCTTGGCTTGAGGTCGGGGGCATAATAAGTTCCGGAGGTATCGGTGATGTGAGAGTACACCACGTTGTTTCCGGGGTCGGTAATTTGTATCAGGGTGCTGTCCACCTTGATCTTGCTTTTGTCTTCCAAAATTTCGTATACAGTGCCGGCGATAAAATATTTTGGTTTCGGGGGCAGTTGTTTGAGAAGTATCTCAAAGGGCTCGGTATTGTCCAACGGCGTTACGTATTCGATATTATTCCTGGGGACATAGCCTTCGCTTTTAGCATCGATGCTGTGAGTGCGTTGCGGGAAAAGGTTCGCAGTAAATTCTCCATCTTTCTCTGTCAAGGTTGTTTTTTCGCCTGTTTCGGTGTCGGTGATCACGATGCCGGATTCAAGCAATTTCCGGGTGATGCTGTCCATGACGAGGATGGTGTAAGGTTTTTTTTCGGGTTTTACGATGGTAAACTCAAAGATCTCATCGTTGAGGTCATAACTGTTTCTGTTAGAGCTGAAAAACCCCTTTTTTTCGCCGGGATAAAAGGTGATGCCGAAGTCGTCGGCAGTGCTGTTGAGGTGTGCGCCCATATTTCTGACAGAATCTTTCAGCTTACCTGCCTCATCCAGGGCGACACAAAAGATATCAAGCCCGCCGATACCTTCGAGTCCGTTGGAAGAGAAGTATAAATTATTATTCTCAGTGATACAGGGGAACACTTCGTTGCCTGGTGTGTTAATTTTTTTTCCAAGGTTTTTGACCTGCCCCCAGGCATCATTTACTTTTTCTACGACCCACAGATCCATACCACCTTGTCCTCCGGGCATGTCAGACGAAAAATACAGCCGTTTGCCATCGGCAGAGATAGCCGGATGGGCCGTATTATATTCCTTGCTGTTGAAATTGAAGCCTTCGATATTTGTGAGGTTCTTTTTCTCTTCATTGATCTGTGCTGTAAACAGGCTTAATTTAACCTCGCCGTTAGAAGACTTGACCACTTTATTGTTTTGCAGGTTGTTTCTGGTAAAGTATATGGTTTTGTTGTCACGGTCAAAACATACCGGTCCGTCGTTGTAACGTGTCTGGATATTTTTTGCAAATAATTTTGCTTTTGTATAGCTGTCTTCACCGCTTTTCTGGGTAACGTATAGAAAATAATAATTCAGGTCTGTCCATGAGTGTTTGTAATTAAGAACGAGCGCCCTGGTTCGTGCGGAAACAAAAACTATTTTATCATTATAAATAACCGGCGAGAAATCGTTTTGGGGAGAATTGAAGCGGGCAATATTAATTTTATAATCGCCGGTATTTTTGTAAAACTTCTCAAGGTTAACCAGTGCCTTGTAAAAAGTTTTCCCTCTGTCGTCGTCATTAAACTCCTTCATATATTTTTTTGCAAGATCCACTTTTCCGTTTTCCATCAGGGCCTGTGCATAATAAAACTTGTGTATCGGCTTTGAGTTGGTTTTTTTGAGGCATTTTCCATAATACGTCTCCGCATTACGGGCATCATTCACCAGGCGGTAACAATCTGCAAGATTGAATACCGCGTCAGCGATGCTGCTGTCTTTTTTGAGCACCTGCAAATACTTTGGGATTGCCTGGGCATAAGCTTTGAGTTCATATAACTTATTGGCTTTTTGCAAGGCGCTGTTCTGTGCAAAAAGATTTGCAGAAGCGCCAAAGATGATACAAAAAGCAAATACGAATTTAAAAATAGTTTTCATGGCTTATAAATTATTATTATATACATATTAGAAGTATCGTGGCGAAAGGATCTTTTTTCCTTTGTATCCAAAGATGTAGGAAAGGAGAATTTCGTGTGAGCCTCCCGAGAATTTTTTTATAGAGGTGAGTTGGTAATCGTAAGAATAAGATATAAGCAGGGTCGGAAGTATCTGAATACCTGCCATGGCGCTGATATCAGCTTTGCTTCGATACGACAGCCCCAGCCACAATTTTTCAATGATCAATGCATCAAGGTTTATGTCGAATTCCACCGGAGCATTAGCGGTTAGTTTCATCATCGCATGGGGTTTGAGTTTGAAATTATCACTGACAGTAAAAACCCTTCCGGCAGCCAGGTAGTAATGCCATGATTTCAGTTTGAAAGAAACGCCCTTTATCATTGTCCCGGCGCTGTTAAAAGTGATATGGTCGTCGAGCATTCTCGGTATAGAAAAACTTGCATAAAATTTATCCGTATTGAAATACATGCCAAACCCGAAGTTAGGAGTCGTCACCAGGGGCGTATTCATTGAAAAACTCGGGTCGCCTGTTTCGGTGGGGCGGACATCTGCGAGTTTGTTGATCTGCAGATGCAATCCGCCCATCACCCCAAAACTTAAAAAGCTGCGTGCACCGGTTTGTATGCGGTATGCATAGCTCAGATACACCAGGTTCCGGTTCAGGACGCCGATTTTTTCGTTCAGGAAAGCCAGTCCCAGTCCCATTTTATTTTTATAAAGGGGTGTGTTGATAGAAAAGGTAGTTGTAATAGGCCTTCCCGGAAAACTAACCCATTGTTGCCGGTGCAGCAAAGTAATGGCCAGTGCCTCTTTAGCCCCTGCATAAGCGGGATTTATAAACATCTCATTGTTCATGTACTGGGTAAACATAGGATCAAACTGAGCTTTAAGCCCGTTATTCCAAAAACTTGAAATGATGATGATCCCGATGACTAGTTTGAATGATTTATATTTCATAATGTCAATATTTACAGGTTGTTACTAATATTGTATTATTAGATATCCTTTAGCGGGTTCAATATCTTCGGTATTGAATTCAAGAATATAATAATAGGTTCCGGGCTGGACCATTTCTTTTCCGACGACCATAGATCCTATGTTGGGTTTTGCATCCCAGCTATTATCATATCCTTTCTTTTTATAGATGAGATTCCCCCAGCGGTTATATATAGACAGCTCGCAGTCGGGATAGTTTTCAATGCCCGGGATCACTAACAGATCATTGATACCGTCGCCATTTGGCGAGAAACCGTCAGGGATAAACAACCACGGCTTCAGTGATACCGGTGTGGGGATGTTTTCTTCTTTTTCGTTAGCAATTCCGTTATGATTCACGTCGGTGATCAACCCGTTGTTTGAACTGTCGCTTACCTTTTCGCCCAATGGGTCCAGCGCCTCTCCGATGGCTGTGTTTTCATATGTCTGATCCCGGAAACTGTACATCCTGACATTGACCATAAACTCAATATGTTCTATTTGTCCGGCAGCAAGCGTACTGTTTAAGTTTTCAAGCAGATTGATGTCCGAAGCGCCATTGTAAGCAGTATTTGCTGTCAGAGTACCTGTCGCGGTCGGAGCGGTAATAACGGTAAATACCGCAGGAGGCGGGAATGTGGCAGACAGGTCATCCGTTACCTGAACTTCATGAAGGTCTTCATTACCAATATTTTCTACTGTGATAACAAAGGTAATATTATAGGAACCGTTAGTTTGCCTTGCAATAATTACAGCCGACTTTGCCAGGCCAATAGCAGCATGTGTTGTGTCGGGCAACACGGTAATGATCACTAAGGCGGTATCGCACAAAACAGGAATACCGGAATCACAAACCTCATAAATCAAAGTATCTGTTCCGGTAAAGTTAGAATCCGGCGTATAGGTGATCTCTCCGGTAGCCGGATTAATAGTAATTGTTCCGTTTGAAGGCAGTGAACATTCAGGACAGCCTGTATTTACGGTGGCTGGATTAATATTATTATCACAATCTGTATCGTTAGCCAGTACATCAATAATAACCGCTGTGTTTTGGTTTGTGGAATCATAATCAACATTGGCCACAGGACCTGAAACGACAGTCACGGTTTGTATACAGCTTGTGCTGGTATTTCCGGAAGCATCCGTCGCCGTCCAGATGATGGTTGTAATACCTACCGGGAAAGGATCACTGAGCGCCAGGCTATCGGAACGTATGCCCGTAAAGCTGAGGGTGTCAGAACACATATCGTAAGCTGTAGGGTTAATCATTGGGACTTCAGCCTCACATTGCCCGTTAACAGTTATCTGTGTGATATTTGTCGGACAAATAATGATCGGGGGAACATTATCCGTGATCGTCACCGTTTGTATGCAGCTTATGCTGTTATTTCCCGAAGCATCTGTCGCCGTCCAGGTAATGGTTGTAGTGCCTACCGGGTAATGTTCACTGAGCGCCAGGCTATCGGAACGTATACCGGTAAAGGTAAATGTCGTTGAACAGTTATCCGTGGCGGTGGGGTCGGTGATCGTTACGTACGCAAAACACTCTCCTGTAAGAGCTGCCTGTGTGATATCTGGCGGGCACGTGATGACGGGAATCACATTGTCGGTGACAGTTACGGTCTGAATGCAGCTTAAACTGGTATTTCCCGAAGCATCAGTAGCCGTCCAGGTGATAGTAGTAGTGCCAATAGGATAGGGAGCATTGAGCGCCAACCCATCGGAGCGGATACCTGTGAAGGTGAACGTGGTAGAGCAGTTATCCGTGGCGGTAGGATTGGTGATCGTTACATTTGCATAACACAGTCCTGAAGTGGCTGCCTGTGTAATATCTGTCGGGCAGATGATCACCGGCGGCACATTATCCGTAACGGTCACGGTCTGAATACAGCTTAAGCTGGTATTTCCCGAAGCATCAGAAGCAGTCCAGGTAATGGTAGTAGTGCCAATAGGGTAGGGAGCATTGAGCGCCAACCCATCGGAGCGGATACCTGTGAAGGTGAACGTGGTCGAACAGTTATCCGTTGCTGTGGGGTTGATTATCGTCACATTGGCGTAACAATATCCCGGAACGACGGTCGCGGTGATATCTGTCGGGCACGTGATGACGGGAATCACATTGTCGTTTACACTTACGGTCTGAATGCAGCTTATGCTGTTATTTCCTGAAGCATCCGTTGCCGTCCAGGTGATGGTAGTGACACCTAAAGGATAAGGGGCATTGAGGGCCAGGGCATCGGAGCGGATACCGGTGAAGGTGAAGGTGGTTGAGCAGTTATCCGTTGCCGTGGGGTTGATTATCGTTACATTGGCGTAACAATATCCCGGAACGATGTTTGCCGTGATATTTGCCGGGCAGGTGATCACAGGAGGCACATTATCCGTAACGGTCACAGTCTGGATGCAGCTTACGCTGGTATTTCCCGAAGCATCCGTCGCCGTCCAGGTGATGGTAGTAACACCAAGAGGATAAGGGGCATTGAGCGCCAAAGCATCTGAACGGATGCCGGTAAAGGTGAACGTGTTCGAACAGTTATCTGTTGCCGTGGGGTTGATTATAGTCACATTGGCGTAACAATATCCCGGAACAACCGTCGCAGTGATATTTGTCGGGCACGTGATGATGGGAATCACATTGTCGGTGACAGTTACAGTTTGAATGCAGCTTACGCTGGTATTTCCTGAAGCATCTGTTGCCGTCCAGGTGATGGTTGTAACACCTAGAGGATAAGGAGCATTGAGCGCCAGACCATCGGAACGTATACCGGTGAAGGTGAACGTGCTTGAGCAGTTATCCGTTGCCGTGGGGTTGATAATCGTCACATTGGCGTAACAATATCCAGAAAGGACAGTTGCCGTGATATCTGTCGGGCAGGTGATCACCGGAGGCACATTATCTGTAACGGTCACGGTCTGGTCACATATTACAACAGAGCCATCAGGATATGTTATTGTCCATGTAACAATGGTTGTTCCCAGCGGGTAAATACCGCTGGCATTATTAGTAAAGTTAAATGAATTTGTTATCCCTGCAATACAGCCTGAGTTGATAAAAGTATTTGAAAGCGTATCAATAATAGTAGCATTACAACTTCCCGTAATAACATCCTGTGTGATATCAGGCGGACAAACGAAAACAGGGTTGGGGACTACAGTCAGCACGATGCCGTCGGTCTGGTCAGGGCAAGGATAAATGCCTTCGGCAGTCAAGGTAAGCGTAACACTTCCGGCTGCGGCATCAGCAGGGCTTGGCGTATAGGTCGGGTTCAGCGCGATCGGATTGCTGAATGTTCCGGATCCAGTACTGGTCCAGTATATTGCCTGGTAGTTAGACGCAGTTGCTCCGCTAAGAGAATAAGCAACACCCTGGCATTCCTGGCCATCAGGCCCTGCATTTACGGTAGAAACAGGATTGACTGTAACATGGATATAATCATAGTGGGGCTCACAGGGGCCGCTATAAATCACCCAGTTAAAACCATATTCGCCTGCGGCCAGGTTAGAAACAAGCGTTGTTGAGTTAAACGGATTATTAAAAACAGCCGTTGTCGGGCCAAGAACTTGTTCCCAGGCTCCTGTACCAACTGCCGGAATATTTCCGGTTAATGTGGTTGAAGTGGTGTTTCCTGAGACAAGGCAAAGTGTCTGGTCGGGCCCTGCATAAGCAGTGGACGGCAATGGATAGTTAATAACAGTTATTGTGTCCGCAGATGTGCAGTTTCCTGTTGGATATATTGATGTTAAAGTATAAACAAAATGATATATTCCGGGGATCATACCTGCCACGTTGGCGGAAGCTGAATTCGAAGGAAATACAATAACAGTATTTGGCCCTGAGATCTGCGACCAGTTTCCGGAGGTCCCGTTAGGTGCATAGCCTATAAGGAATGTATTGCTTTCATTGCACCATTCCTGATCCGGCCCGCCGTTAGCCTGAACAATACTCTCCTGGATGATGGTCACACTTGCTAAAGCGATGCAATTATTGTCATCGGTAACTGTTACCACATAGGTTCCTGTAGCTAGTCCGGTAGCCGTTGCTGTGGTCTGAACAGGCACCGTATTCCAGGAGTAGGAATAACCCGGAGTTCCTCCTGTGGCCGTTACCGTAGCGCTGCCCGGCAAACTGCCATCGCATGAAACATTTGAATGAGCAGTGATCGTGGCACTTGGCCCATTAATATTGTTTACAATAGCTGATGTTGTGGCTGTGCATTCGCTGGCATCAGTCACAGTAACGCTGTATATCCCGGCACCTACATTACTAAGGTCTTCGGTAGTAATCCCATTAGACCATAAATAGGAGTATGGCATTGTTCCCCCGGTTACTGTCAGGTTCACCGAGCCGTTGTTGCTACCACAGGTAGCATTTGAGGCTACTGCTGAAGCATTTAAGGCTTGTGCCGGTTGTGTGATGGTCACATTAGATGTAGCTGGGCACAGATTGTAATCGACAACGGTAACCATATAGGTTCCTGCTGTCAGGTTGTTGGCGGTCGGCCCGTTCTGA